>NZ_JBFBAW010000013.1:0-305297 GCF_040682435.1 Lentzea sp. NPDC051208
CGCGACCTCACCGCAGACCTGCGCCGCCCCTGGGAGAAACCCCGCTCAGCCCAACGACTGAGCCCGGCACGGGTCCGCCGGGGATTTCGGAACCTGCGCCCACAACTCACCTGTCCGGCCGCTGTTCCGAAACCCTCCCGCCCCGGCCCAGGACGCCCCGCCGGACAACCCAACCACCAGCCCGCAACACGACACGACGTCCACACCATCACCAGCACCAACAAACAGAAACCCCAGCACGGCAACAAGAAGAAGTCCACCAACCCGAGACCCCGCCGAACAGGTTAAAACTCAAGCTAGCAGCTCCTCCACGGCCTTGTTGAAGACCGCGGGACGTTCCAGGTTCGGCATGTGGGCGGCGCCGTCGACCACGACCAGTGTCGAACCCGGAACGCGCTCGCTCATGTACTGCGCCGCGCTGACCGGGGTGTACTCGTCCTCGCTGCCGACGATCACCAGCGTCGGCACGGTGATCGCGGTGAGCGTCTCCGTGTAGTCCGGCCGTTCCGCGCGGCCGCGCAACGCCGCTGCCGCGCCTTGCGGTGGCGCGTTGTGCATCAGCCCCGCGACGAACTCGCCGGCCTCGGGGTTGTGCGGCGCCACCATCTTCCACTTCACCTCGGTGGCGTAGCCGGACATGCCCTCGCGCAACAGCCTGTCGGCCATGTCGTTGCGGACGCGGCGGCCTTCCTCGGTCTCGCCCTGGGCGAACGTGTCGGCGAGGATCAGGCCGCGCAGGCGCTCGGGGAACGTGCGCGCGAACTCCATGACGATCTGCCCGCCCATCGAGAGGCCGCCGAGCACGACCTTCTCGATGCCGAGGTGGTCGAGCAGTCCGGCGATGTCGGCCGCGAAGACGTCCAGCGGCGTGATGCCGGGCACGACGGTGGTCTCGCCGTACCCGCGCAGGTCCGCTGCGATCACCCGCCATCCGCCGGTGCTGAAGTGCTCGACCTGCGGCCGCCACATCGTGCGGTCGAAGGGATGGCCGTGCACCAGCACCAGCACGTCGTCGCCAGTGCCTTCGTCGTCGTAGCCGATCGTGATGCCGTTGACGCTCGCGGTGGTCATGATCCGACCCTAGCGCCGGGAGGCCGCTTCCTGGATCACCTTGCTGAACCGGGAGGCGGCCTCGTCGGTCGTGAGCTTGAAGCCCAGCGACGGCTCGGTCAGTTCCAGTTCGAGCAGCAGCGGCTCCCCGCCGGGACCCTCGACCACGTCCACGCGGGCGTAGAGGAAGTCGCCGCGCTGCAACGAGAGCAGCTCCGCGGCGACGTCGAGCACCTGCTCGGCGAGCGCGACCTGGCGCGGCGAGGGTTCGATGCTCCCCAGCCGTTCCTCGACGTAGAGCCCCGACTCGGCCTCGGCGAGGCCCTGGGCCAGCATCGGTCCTTTGTGGAACGAGTGGGAGTACTCGCCCGCGAAGAACACCAGCGCCGTCTCACCGTGGGCATCCACACTGGACTGGTACGGCTGCACCAGCGCGGTGACGCCGAGGGAGTCGAGGTGCGCGCGGGCCGCGGCGTGGTCGGTGAACCGGCCGGCACCGCGCGACCCCGCGCCGACCGCCGGCTTCACCACGAACTCGCCGTCCGGGAAGACCGGCTCCTCCCCCGGCCGCACGACCGCGGTGGGCACGACGGGGACGCCGTGCGCGGCGAGCTCGGCCATGTACGACTTGTCGATGTTCCAGCGGACCACCGGCAGCGGGTTCGCGAGGGTGGGCACGCCGGAGCACCACGCCAGGAACTCGTCCAGGTGGTCCGGGTAGTCCCAGGTCGTGCGCAGGACGACGAGGTCCGCCTCGACCTCACCGCCCCACGGCCGCCACTCGACGTCGACGCCGTCGCGCCGGAGGGCGGCGACGAGCGACTCCTCGTCACCGTCTCCCTCAGGCAGCCGGTCGCACGAGGCGAGCACGACCCTCATGACTGCATCGTGGCCATCTTGCGGCGGTGGGCGGGGCCGATCTTGGTGGCGGCGGTCGTCTCGCGGTCCCATTCGGCCTGTTCGACGTCGTCCGCGGCCTCGACGGCCTTGGTGGCGGACTCGACGTCCTTCACCATCACGTCGCCCATGGCGCCGTCCGCGCCGACCAGCACGATTCGCGCGCCCGCCCGGCCGATCGGTTCGACGACGGCCCTGACCGGCGTGCCCGGCTTGCCGTGGGCCTTCACGAACTCGGCGATGCGCTTCTGAGTGGTGTGATCAGACATCCCCACACTGTAAAACCAGCGGGTAGCTTCGGTCGGGTGACCACCGACACGCTCACGTCGTTCCTCTCGTGGTACTTCGACCGCCACCCCGCGCACGCCGCGGGAGTCGGCTCGCTGGAGCACTACTCGACGTTCGGGGACTTCTCCGCGGCGGCGTTCGAGCAGCGGGCCGGGGAGAGGGAGACCTGGCTGGCGCGGCTGGAGGCGTCGCCCAGGTCGGTGGACCGCGATCTCGCCGTGTCGGTGCTGCGCGGGGCGTCGGCGATGGACGCGTGGCCGGGCTGGCGGCGGGACCCGCACGAGTACACCGGGATGATCTTCTTCGGACTGCTGGGGCCGTTCCTGCACGGGTTGCTGCCCGAGGCCGATCTCGTCACGTCGACCGTCGCCAAGCTGCGCGAGGTGCCGTCCGTGCTCGCCGCCGCCGAGGCGAACCTCGACGCGTCGCTGGCGTCGTCACTGGTCGTGCTGCGCACGCTCGGGCAGGTGCGGACGGGGCGGGCGTTCCTGCTGGACCAGCTCCCGCAGCAGGTGTCGTCGCCCGAGCTGCGCGCGACGCTGGCCGAGGCGGCCGGCCCCGCGGCCGACGCGTTCGACCGGCACGCGGTGTTCCTGGAGGACCTCGCCGTGCGGGCGTCCGGCGACTGGCGGATGGGCGAGAAGCTCTACTCGGCCATGTTGCAGGACAAGGAGTTGCTGGGCTACGGCGCACCGGAGCTGCACCAGCGCGGGCAGGACGCCTACGCGGCGCTGGAGGCCGAACTGGTCGAGCTGGCGGGGTCGCCGGACTGGCGTGCGGTGATGAGCTCGTTGCAGGACGACCACCCGCCGACCCTGGAGGCGATGCGCGCCGAGTACGAGGCGGAGACCTCACGAGCACGCGCCGCGCTGGTCGAGCACTCGCTGGTGACGATGCCCGAGGGCGAGGAGTGCCAGGTCGTCGGGTCACCGCCGTTCCAGCGGGCGATCATGGCGGTCGCGAGCTACCTCGGGCCGCCGGCGCTGACCTCGAAGCGGACCGGCTTCTTCTTCGTGCCGTTCACGCCCGACGGCGCGTCGGACGAGCAGATCACGCAACGCCTGCGCACCAACTCGCGGTCACAGCTGCCGACGATCTCGGTGCACGAGGCCTACCCCGGCCATCACTGGCACTCGGCGTGGCTGGCGGCGCAGGGCCCGGCGCACCCGCTGCGCAAGGTGTTCCGGACGTCGTACTTCTCCGAGGGCTGGGCGCTGTACTCGGAGAAGCTGCTGCGCTCGGTCGGGTACTACACCTCCCGGGGCGCTCTGATGAGCCACGTCGAGGCGCGGCTGTTCCGGGCGGCGCGGATGATCGTCGACACGGCGTTGCACTGCGGCGACATGACCCCCGGCGAAGCCGAGTCGTTCATGGTGGCGCGCACGGCCCTGACACCGGGCACGGCGGCCGGTGAGGTGAAGCGGTACTGCGCGTGGCCGACGCAGGCGCCGTCGTACCTGACCGGCGCGTTGGAGATCGACCTGATCCGCGACGAGTACCTGGCCGCGGGTCTCGGCTCGTTGCGCGACTTCCACGACCGGATCGCGGGGTCCGGCGCGCTGCCGCTGGGGCTCGCGCGCCGGGTCGCTCTCGGCGAGGAGGACTAAGCGGGCGCGTAGGCGCGGCCCGCGGCCGTCAGCGCCGTACCGGTGGACAGACCGGTAGGGCTGGTCTTGGTGGACAGCGTGAACCACGCGTACCGCTCCACGAAGGACAGTCCGTCGAGCATCCTGGTCGAAGCGGTGATGAACGCGGTCTGCTGTTGCTGGGTCGGGTAGACCGCGCGGCCGGAGCGCCAGTCGATCAACGCGTACTCGGTGAGCCAGATCGGCTTCTGGTAGCGGTTGTGGACGTTGCGCAGGTACGACTCCAGGTGTCCGGTGGCCTTGTCGGAGAAGTCCTGGCCGTACCAGTGGATCGGGATGAAGTCGACGCGGAGGTTGCGCGCCTTCGCCCCCGCCATGAACCGGTCGAGCCAGCCGCCCGCGACGTCACCGCCGAACGCGACCCCCGGCGCGCCGAGCCTCAGGCCGGTGCCCTGCAGGCGTGGCCACAGGTCCAGCGCGCGTTCGACGGTCATGTTCGCCTGGCCCGCCATGTCGGGTTCGTTGAACCCCAGCAACTGCCGGCCGTTGGCCTTCGCCGTGGCGAGCTCGGCGTCGGTGACGTTGGCCGCGCCCCAGATCATGGGGACGAACTCGGCGTTGCTCTGGATCCCGCGCCGGTCCGAGGCCCACGTGTAGTACCAGCGGGCGTCGAGCGCGGTCATGGCGGCGCCGGCCGGGCCGGGGTCGTCGGCGGCGTTCACGCCCTTCTTGGCGGAGGCGGCGTGGGATGGAAGCGCTCCCACGACGAGCAGCAACGCGATCAGCAGCAGGGATGTTTTTCGCATGGACCGGTCATACCCACGCCCGGCGCTGTCTGTCGCCGTGGTAGCACCGCAAGCAGCCGGGCGAAGCGAGACCGATGCCCTCATGCTGGAGGGACGCGGCGGATTCCCATTCGGTGGAAGCGGGAACATCGGGCTCATGGCCTGAGTTGACCGGGTTGAGTCGATCAAGGAGGACAGATGCCCAAGGCAGTGGTGGTGCGTTCGGCCGGTGGCCCCGAGGTGCTGGAGCACACGGACGTGCCGTCGCCCGTGCCCGGTGACGGCGAGCTGCTGGTGAAGGTGAGCGCCGCGGGCGTCAACTACATCGACACCTACCAGCGCAGCGGCCAGTACCCGCTGCCGTTGCCCACCGCCCTGGGACTCGAGGGCGCCGGCGAGGTCGTGACGAGCAACTCCGCGGACTTCGCCGCCGGTGACAAGGTCGCGTGGATGGGCGTGCTGGGCAGCTACGCGTCCGAGGTCGTGGTGCCGGCCGCGTCGGCGGTGCGGGTGCCGGACGGGATGGACGTCGAACTGGCCGCGGCCTCACTGCTGCAGGGCATCACCGCGCACTACCTGGTCCACTCGACGTACGTGGTGAAGGAAGGCGACCGGGTGCTGGTGCACGCGGCGGCCGGCGGCGTCGGCCTGCTGCTGACGCAGTGGGCGAAGTCGAAGGGGGCCACCGTGATCGCGACGGTGTCGACCGACGAGAAGGAGGCGCTGGCCCGTGAGGCCGGGGCCGACCAGGTGCTGCGGTACGGGGACTTCGCCTCGCAGATCCCCAAGGTCGACGTCGTCTACGACGGGGTCGGCGCCGACACCTTCGACCAGTCGCTGGCGTCGCTGAAGCCGCGCGGCATGCTGGCCCTGTTCGGGGCCTCGTCCGGGCCGGTGCCGCCGGTGGACCCGCAGCGGCTCAACGCGGCCGGGTCCGTGTACCTGACGCGGCCGTCGACCGGGGCCTACCTGCTCGACCGCGCCGAGCTCGACTGGCGGGCGTCCGACCTGTTCTCCGCCATCACGTCCGGCGAGCTGAACATCCGGATCGGTGGCCGGTACGAGCTGGAGGAGGCGGCGCAGGCGCACATCGACCTGCAGTCGCGCAGGACGACCGGCAAGCTCCTGCTCCTGCCCTGAGTCCGACGCGGAACGGCCCCCGGTGCTCCGGGGGCCGTTCCGCTTTTCGGATCAGGCGGCGGGGGTGACCTTCACGCCGTCGATGACGAACACGAGCGTCTCGTTCGCCTTGATGCCCTGACCGCCCTGGCCGTAGCCCTTGTCCGGCGGCACGATCAGCAGGCGGCGGCCCTTCTCCTTGAGACCGACGATGCCCTCGTTCCAGCCGTCGATGACCTGAGCCTGACCGACGTTCTCGACGTCGAACGGCTTGCCGCGCTGGAAGGAGCTGTCCAGCACCTTCTTGTCGGAGAAGGTCGTGAGCTGGTAGTTGACCGTGGCCGTCGTGCCCGCCTTCACCTCGGCGCCGGTGCCCACCACCAGGTCCTTGATGATGAGCTCGCTGGTGGGCTTGCAGCTCGGGATCTCGACCTTGGGCGCCGCGCCGAAGTCGCCGGTGACCTTGAAGTCGTCGGCCTTGCAGGGGTTCGTGGGCGCGGCGGCGGTCGGCGCCGATCCGCCGGCCGAGGGCTGGGCCGACCCGGCGCACCCGGCGAGGCCGGTGGCCGCGAGCGCCACAGAAGCGATGAGCAGGACGTTACGCATGGTGGGTGAGCGTATTCCGACGGGTGTGAGCGGCGTGTAGCAACCCGCGCGGCCCTTCGGAGCACGACACCCGGCACGGGTGCATGTGGGTGGGGTGGTCACCCTCATCCGACACGTTCGGGGGCCGCGGCGACGGGGCGTCACCGAAGTGCACGAGTACAGGTCGCCGACTGCGCTCACGGGCGCTTATTCCGGTCGGGAATGTCGCACGAATAGCAGCTTCCTTATCTTTTGACCGACGCGTACAGTAACTCCTCGCACTTGATCGGACACCCAGCGCATTCGTCCGTTCGGGTAGCGGCCAATCTGGTGATCCGGGAGGTGGCACACGTGTCCGCGGAGGCCGGAGGCATCCGCAGCAACCTGATCCAGGAGTTGTTCTGGACTCGGACCGGGTTGCTCCTCCTCATACTCGTGGTGACGTCGGGTGCGTCGCTCGCCATTTCCAGTCAAATGGATTCCGGGGCACCGAGAAACCTGCTGACGGCCCTGGGTACGGGCACGCTCATTTCGGCGGTGGTGAGCTTCACGCAGACGCTGATCACGTCGAAAGCGGCGCAGAAGGCTCTGCTGGCCCCGGTCATCGAGGAGAGCCGCAAGGCGCTCAAAGAGCTCACCGAGGAGTACCGGGCACTCGACCGGGAGTTCTTCCCCAGTCACGTGTTCGAGCCGACCGCCAAGCCGGACCCGGTGTTCAACCAGCTGATGATGCAGGACCTGGAACGGACGCGGCTGTACTGCTTCCGCGGGTTCGCCGGCCGGTACGCGGCGGGCCGGGTGCTGCTCAGCCAGACGGAGTGCGAGCTCAGGGCCGTGCTGGCCGACCCGCGCGACGACAACGCGATCAGCGGGCGCGCGCGGTACCTGCTGCGCAACGAGGGCGCGGACGGCGACTACGACGAGATCCAGGAACGGCTCAAGGAGCAGATCGGGATCGGGCTCGTCGGGCTCTACGCGGCTCGCAGCCGGTGCACGAGAATCGACGTCACGATCGTTTCGGATCCGCCGCTCGACCGGCTCGAGTTGTTCGACGACTCCGCGTGGCTCACGCTCTACAGCAACACCGCGGGAGTGCTCAGGCCGTATCCGCGCACGCTCAGGTTCACCGAAAGTTCGTTCCTCTACGCGATGGAACGCGCGGAGTTCCTGCGCATCAGCAATTCGAAGGCCGGCTACCACTTCGCCATCACGCCGGGGACGACGCGAACCGACTTCATGGCGTTGTTCGAGAAGATCACCGGCGAGACTCTCACCCAAGACGGCTTCACGGAACTCGAAGGCAAGTTCCACGCATTCCGTCGCGAATTCTCCGCATCTGCTCAGTTGAGGAGCTGATCGATCTTGCTAGCCGAGTTCACCGGGTTGTCCGCGCTCGAGGAGCTCGCCGCCCGGGTGAAGCGCGCCGAATTTCCCGTCGAGGACCACTGGGCCGACGTCGGCACCTGGTTCACCGACTGGGCGGCCCGCCCCGAGCTGCGCAAAGAGCTGCGCGCGTACATCGCCGGGCTCACACCCCAGCAGGCGACCTGGGTGATCGCGCACTCACGCGAGACGACGACGCATTTCGCATGGTGCCTCCGCGACGAGGCCGATGAACCGTTCACGTTCTGGCTGCACGAGTACAAGCCGCTGGCCGACTGGCGCGCCGGGTACGCCGACTCGGTGCACAACCACCGCTACCACTTCTGCACCACGATCCTGAGCGGCGCCTACCTGCACGAACATTTCGACGCCCGGCTCGGCATCGGCGGCCGCACCATCGTCGGCACAGAACTCACCAACCGCACCCAGTGCACCGAGGGCGCCACCGGAACGATGCTCGCGCACGAGTTCCACCGCATCCCGCGAGCAGCAGACGGGACCATGACGTTCCTGGTCAAGTCACGTGCCGTGAACCCGTGGAGCCTCAGCTACGACCCTGACACCGGAATCAGCCACCGCCACGTGCCGGTGGAGGACCGGCTGGAGGATCTGACGAACCACCTCTGAAGCCCCGCCGGGGGCACCGCGACACGCCTACCATCAGCCCACCTTGTCAGGAGGGCTGATGATGCGTACGCGCACGATGATCCCGAGGTCTGTCATAGCGGACGTGGAGCAGCGCGTGAGGCGGCTGTGCGAGGACCTGGCCGCGAAGCTGCAGTTCCACGGGTGGCACCACGTGAGCTTCGTCCGCGACAAGTCCGTGCACTTCGCCGAACGCAACGGCGCCGCACGGGACGTCGTGGAGGTCGCCGCACTGGTGCACGACCTGAACTACATGGTCCGCCGCAACTCGCTGCCCACGGACGGGGCGGCGTTGCGCCGGAAGGTCCTCTTCGTCGCCGGTGTCTCGCAGGGCGACATCGAGTGGATCGAGCGGATCGTCGTCGAGGCCGAGATGCGCACCCGCTCCCGCGACATCTCGCTGGAGGCGCAGGCGCTGTCCGACGCGGACACGCTGTTCAAGGCGCTGCCGGTCACGCCGGTCGTGCTGGCGCACAAGTACCTGCAGGAGAACGGCATCACCCTGCGCGAACTCGCGTACAAGATCGTGGGCGAGCAGGTGGGCAAGGCCGACGAGGGCTACTACTTCTACGACTCGGAGGCCGCCGCGACCTACACGAAGTGGGCCGAGACGAACCTCCTGCTGTGGAAGTGCATCGTCGAGTCCCTCGACGACCCGTGCGTCGAGGACCTGCTGACCAAGATGGCTTCCTGAGCACGTTCTGAAACTCAGCGAGCAGGCGTGAGGCCCACGGTCTGCTGCAGCGGCATCGTCACGCCGACAGCGGTGAACGCGAGTTCGCGAGCCGCACGCCGGACGGTGAGCACGCCGAGATAGGAGTGCACGGTCGAAGCGCGCCGCAGGTCGACATACGCCTCCACGGCGACGTCGACGATCAGGTCACCCGGCACGCGATCACCGAAGCGGCGGACCAGTTCGCCGACCGCTTGCCGCAGCTGGGCTTCCGAGTTCAGCATGCCCTGGTAAACGCCCAGTCGCCGCCCGCGGTTCAGCGAGCCCGGAGATCGGCACTTCCGTGCAGCGCGTACGCGAGCCCCAGGACGTTGCCGCGGCTGAGCATCTCCCACCGGACCTGCCGCAACGCCTCGCCGGCGCTGATCCCGGCGGCCAGCCGGGAGAGCAGCATGCCCGTCACCCAGCCGGCCATGTCCTGCGGTACGGCGACCTCGGGGCTGATGACGCCCGAAGCGCCGTGCTCGACGAACGAGCGCACCAGGCCGTTCATCGGTGTCGTGCCCACCACCAACGGCTTGCGCACGGGCCAATGCGGCTGTGGCCACACGCCCTCGTTGTCCCACCGTGCGATCTCCTCGGCGTCGAGGAAACCCTCGCGGAAGTGCAGGTGCACGACGTCCATGACTTCGTCCGCCAGCGCCCGTCCCAGCTCGGCCGGGCTGACGTACGCCGACGTCACGGACTCCGGCGGAACCTGCGACATCAGCTCCGTCACGTGCCGCTCGGTCAGCGACCGGTCCATCCCGGCGTCGACGGCCATCGCCACCTCGAACGGCCACGGGCGCGGCAGGATCCGCTGCACGAGCGGTCCGACGGGGTGTTCCAGCACACTGGACAGACCCCAGAACCCGAAGGGGCACAACACGTTCCCGCTGTGATCGGGCACCGGGCAGTGCGCGGGCACCTCTCCCCCGGCGCCGAACGGCCCGAACTGCCCGACCGAGGGGCACAACCGGTGCGGCCCGTCGGCGAACGGCAGGTCGTAGATCATCGGCCACCGCACCGGACCGGACGCCGCGGACGCCACCATCACCCCGGCCGGGCGGCCCGTCACCCGCGCCGCGTGCCGGACGGCGTCGGCCGGTCCGTTCTCGCCGAACAGCCGTGAGTACGCCGCCGCGCCCTGCCGGGCCAGGAAGGCGAGATCCGCGCAGTAGGCCGGGAAGTCCTTGCCGTACCAGGGATCCAGCCCCGACGACTCGGGCAGCGACAGCACGGGGCCGGCCAGGCTGATCCACGACGGCACCCCTCCCGCCGCGACCAGCGCCCGGTCGCCGAGCTCCAGGACCGACACCGCGCGCGGGGCCGGGAGATCCGCGAACGTGCGGGAGAGCTTCAGGCGCGGCACCGAACGCGGCTCACCCGCGCCGACGGGCAGCACGACCTGCTGGACGTGCACCGGCACCACACCGTGGTAGACGACCAGCTCACCGGTCCAGGGCACGGCGGCGTACGGCGTGGTGACCTCGAAGCTCACCCACGAACTGGGCCCCTCGGCCGGCAGCACGAACGACTCCGACTGCCCCGGGCGGCCGGACATGCTGAGCACGGCGCGCAGCTCCAGGTCGGCCGGCAGGACGACGGGATGAGCCCCGACGCGCGCCCACACCTCGTAGTCCGCGCCCGGCCGCAACGCCCCGGCGATGCCCTCGGTGGCTCCGGGCAACGCGACCATGACCGTCACCGCGCGGTCCGCGACCACGGGCGGCGCGGGCAGGGTCGTGTACGTCATCCGCCCGCGCCGTTCCAGCTCGCGGAACTGCCAGAGGACGTCCTCGACCCGTGCCTCACCACCACCGAGCGGCGCGGCGAGGACGACGTGCGGCGCGCTCCACCCCATGACCACCGACGCGGTGTCCACGCCGGACACCCAGGTGTGCACGGCGGTGAAGAGGACGACCGGCCGGCCGAGCGCGCGCAACGACGCGACCACGGGAGCCGAGTCCCACGAGCGCGTGTCGTGCAGCGCCACCACGTCGCCGGGCACGTCCGAGAGCGACGGCAGCGACGAGGCCGACGAGAAGTGCCGGAGGTCGAGCACCGCGAACCTCAGGACCCGCACCTGGGTCGCGACCGCGGTGGACGTGGCCGATCCGACGGCCAGCCCCCGGCTGACCTGCGCCCACCCGCCCGGATCGGTGAGCACGACGAGCGAGGTGGCGGGCGTCAGCGCCGCGACGAAGTCCAGTGGTGAACCTTCACCACCGGTGACGGTGAACTCAACGGGCGCCACAGCCGTACGACTGGAGGTGCAGCTAGAACGGCCAGCCCAGCACCGGCAACCCGACGACGGCGTCCACGGCGAGACCGCAGAACACCAGCATCAGGTAGAGGTTCGACATGTGGAAGAACTTCATGGTGTTCGTGGACCCGCCGCGGCGGACGACGTTGTGCAGCTTGTGCGCGAAGACGGCGAACCACACGCCGGACAGCGCCGCGATCGCCACGTAGATCCAGGAGGTGACGGGCGCGAGGGCGAGCGTGCAGACGACGGTGATCCAGCTGTAGATCACGATCTGCCGCGTCACCTGCTGAGCTGTCGCCACCACGGGCAGCATGGGCACGCCTGCTCGGGCGTAGTCCTCCTTGAACTTCATCGCGAGGGCCCAGGTGTGCGGCGGGGTCCAGAAGAAGATGACGCCGAACATGACCAGGGCCGGCCACTCGACGGTGCCCGTCACCGCCGACCAGCCGATGATCACCGGCATGCAGCCCGCCATGCCGCCCCAGATGATGTTCTGGGAGGTGCGGCGCTTGAGCACCAGCGTGTAGACGAAGATGTAGAAGAGGATGGTCGCCACCGCGAACGCGGCCGACATCAGGTTGACGAAGATCCAGAGGAACGCGAACGAGACGATTCCGAGCACCACGCCGAAGATCAGGGCGTTGCGCGGTGGAATGGCGTTGTGCGCGAGCGGGCGGCTCGCCGTCCGCTTCATGACCGAGTCGATGTCGGCGTCGACGAAGCAGTTGAGGGCATTTGCCGACCCCGCGGCGAGGGTGCCGCCGGTGAGGGTGCAGGCGATGAGCCACAGGGGCGGCAGGCCGTGCTGGGCCAGGAGCATCGCGGGGATCGTGGTGATCAGCAGGAGCTCGATGACCCGCGGTTTGGTGAGCGCCACGTAAGCGCCAACAACCTGGCGAGGCGACCTGGGGGCCTCGAGGACGGCACTCATCGCGGGAACGCTCCTCGTGTTGAGACAGGTGTGAAATCCAGCGACTGATGGTAACCGCGTAAAGAATTCACAGCCCGTTCGGGTGCTGGTGTGCCCCGGCACACACGTGCCTGAGACCTTTCAGAGCAACTTCTGAATCTCTCAGGACTAGGCTGGCCGGAGGACGTGGGAGAGACGCGGGTGAGGCTCTTCGGGATCGATTCCGAACGAGCTGGGCACCCGCCCTAGCGACAAGTTTGGAGCTGTAAGTCCGTGACCGTCACCGACGACATCGCCCGGCTCACCAAGGCCGATCTGCCTGACGACTGGACCGACCTCGACAAGCGCGCCGTGGACACCGCGCGCGTGCTCGCGGCGGACGCCGTGCAGAACGTCGGCAACGGCCATCCCGGCACGGCGATGAGTCTCGCACCGCTCGCGTACACGTTGTTCCAGCGCGTCATGCGGCACGACCCCGCGGACGCGGACTGGATCGGCCGCGACCGGTTCGTGCTCTCCGCCGGGCACTCCAGCCTGACGCTGTACGTCCAGCTGTTCCTGTCCGGCTATGGCCTGGAGCTCGACGACCTCAAGCACCTGCGCAAGTGGGGCTCGAAGACGCCGGGTCACCCGGAGCACGGCCACACCAGGGGTGTCGAGATCACCACCGGCCCGCTTGGCTCGGGCCTCGCCGCCGCCGTGGGCATGGCCATGGCCGCCCGCCGCGAGCGCGGCCTGTTCGACCCGTCGGCCGCGCCGGGCCAGAGCCCGTTCGACCACCACGTCTACGTGATCGCCTCCGACGGCGACATCGAGGAGGGCGTCACCTCCGAGGCCTCGTCCCTCGCGGGCACGCAGCAGCTGGGCAACCTGGTCGTCTTCTACGACGACAACAAGATCTCCATCGAGGACGACACGACGATCGCGCTGTCCGAGGACACCGCGAAGCGCTACGAGGCCTACGGCTGGCACGTCCAGGTCGTGGAGTCCGGCGAGAACGTCAAGGGCATCCTCGAGGCGGTCGAGAAGGCCAAGGCCGTCACCGACAAGCCGTCGTTCATCCTGCTGCGCACGATCATCGGCTACCCGGCGCCGAACAAGCAGAACACCGGTGCCGCGCACGGTGCCGCGCTGGGAGTCGACGAGGTCAAGGCCACCAAGGAGATCCTCGGCTTCGACCCCGAGCAGACCTTCGAGGTCGCCGACGAGGTCCTGGCGCACGCCCGCGAGGTCGTGAAGCGCGGCGAGCACGCCAAGGCCGAGTGGCAGAAGTCGTTCGACGCGTGGGCGTCGGCCAACCCCGAGGCCAAGCAGCTGCTGGACCGCCTGGTCGCGCGCGAGCTGCCCGAGGGCTGGGACGCCGACCTCCCCGTGTACGAGGTGGGCGGCAAGGAGATCCCGACCCGCAAGGCCTCCGGTGAGGTCATCAACGCGCTGGCCAAGCACCTGCCCGAACTCTGGGGCGGTTCGGCCGACCTGGCCGAGTCGAACCTGACCACGATCAAGGGCGCGAAGTCCTTCGGTCCCGCGGAGATCTCCACGGGCATGTGGAGCGCCGACCCGTACGGCCGCGTGCTGCACTTCGGTGTTCGCGAGAACGCCATGGGCATGATCCTCAACGGCATCGCGCTGCACGGCCCGACCCGTCCGTTCGGTGGCACGTTCCTCGTGTTCTCCGACTACATGCGTCCCGCGGTGCGCCTCGCGGCGATCATGCAGGCCGCCGTCACGTACGTGTGGACGCACGACTCCATCGGCCTGGGCGAGGACGGCCCGACGCACCAGCCGATCGAGCACCTCGCCGCCCTGCGCGCGATCCCGGACTTCGCCGTGGTCCGTCCCGGTGACGCCAACGAGACCGCGTTCGCCTGGAAGGCCGTCATCGAGCAGCTCGGCCCCGTCGGGTTGGCGCTGAGCCGGCAGAACCTGCCGATCCTGGAGGGCACCTCCGCGGAGGGTGTGAAGCGCGGCGGTTACGTGCTCTTCGGTGACGAGAACCCGGAGATCGTGATCATCGGCACAGGCTCTGAGCTGCAGGTCGCCGCCGAGGCCGGGAAGGTCCTGCAGGGCGAGGGCGTTGCAGTGCGTGTGGTCTCCATGCCGTCCATCGACTGGTTCGAGAAGCAGGACGCCGAGTACCGCGAGTCGGTCATCCCCTCGTCGGTCAAGGCGCGCGTCGCGGTCGAGGCCGGCATCGCGCAGCCGTGGTACCGCTACGTCGGCGACAACGGCGAGATCGTCTCGATCGAGCACTTCGGTGCCTCGGCCGACTACCAGGTCCTGTTCAAGGAGTTCGGCTTCACGACGGAGAACGTCGTCGCCGCCGCACGCCGTTCCCTTGACAACGTGAGGGGTAACAAGTGAGCAAGCCGAATCTGGCCGCCCTGTCCGGCGCCGGTGTCTCCATCTGGCTCGACGACCTGTCCCGTGAACGGCTCACCAGCGGCAACCTGGACGAGCTGATCCGCGAGTGGAACGTCGTCGGCGTGACGACGAACCCGACGATCTTCGCGGGCGCCCTGTCGAAGGGCGAGTCCTACGACGAGCAGGTGCGGGAGCTGTCGTCGCGCGGCGCCGACGTCGAGGCGACCATCCGCGAGGTCACCACGACCGACGTGCGCAACGCGTGCGACAAGTTCCGCGACATCTACAACTCGACCGGTGGTGTGGACGGCCGCGTCTCCATCGAGGTCGACCCGCGCCTGGCGTTCGACACGGACAAGACCGTGGCCGAGGCGCAGGACCTGTGGAAGACAGTCGACCGGCCGAACCTGCTGGTGAAGATCCCCGCCACCGAGGCGGGCATCCCGGCCATCACCAAGGTGATCGCCGAGGGCATCTCCGTCAACGTGACGCTGATCTTCTCCGTCGAGCGGTACGAGAAGGTCATGGAGGCCTACGTCGCGGGCCTCGAGCAGGCCAAGGCGAACGGCCACGACCTGCGCTCGATCCACTCGGTCGCGTCGTTCTTCGTGTCCCGTGTGGACACCGAGATCGACAAGCGGCTCGACAAGATCGGCACGGACGAGGCGACCGCGCTGAAGGGCAAGGCCGCTCTCGCCAACGCGTGGATCGCCTACGGAGCGTTCGAGAAGACGTTCCAGGGCGAGCGCTGGGAGGCCCTCAAGGCGGACGGCGCGAACGCGCAGCGTCCACTGTGGGCGTCGACCGGCGTGAAGGACCCGAGCTACTCCCCCACGCTCTACGTCGACCAGCTCGTCGTCTCCGACGTCGTCAACACGATGCCGGAGAAGACGCTGCAGGCAGTCGCCGACGCGGGCAAGATCACCGGTGACACGGTCACCGGACGCGCCGCTGAGGGCCAGGAAGTGTTCGACAAGCTCGCCGCCGTGGGAATCGACCTCCAGGACGTGTTCGTCGCGCTGGAGACCGAGGGTGTCGAGAAGTTCGAGAAGTCCTGGGAAGAGTTGCTCGAGACGGTGAAGAACCAACTGGCTCAACTGAAGGGCTGATACCCAAGTGACCTCCGTCGAAATCGTGAGGTCACCGAACGCCGACCAGGTCAGCACCATCGCTGCTGACCTGGTCGCGGATTCGGTGCCGAGCAAGCTGACCGCGCAGGACCCGACCCTGTGGGGGCCGGAAGCCGAGTCCGAGGCGAGCATCCGCCTCTCCTGGACGACGTTGCACGAGTCGTCCCGTGCACTGCTCCCCGAACTCGTGGCGCTGCGCGCCGCACTGCACGCCGAGGGGGTCGACCGCGTCGTCCTCGCCGGCATGGGCGGCTCGTCGCTGGCCCCCGAGGTGATCACGCGGACCGCGGGCGTGCCGCTGGTCGTGCTGGACACCACCGATCCCGCCCAGGTCGCCGACGCTCTCGCCGGTGATCTCGAGCGCACGGTGATCGTGGTGTCGTCCAAGTCCGGTGGAACGGTCGAGACCGACAGCCACCGCCGGATCTTCGAGAAGGCCTTCACCGACGCCGGCATCGACGCCGCGTCGCGCATCGTGGTCGTCACCGACCCCGGCTCGCCGCTGCAGAAGGCGTCCGAGGAAGCGGGCTACCGCAAGGTGTTCCTGGCCGATCCGAACGTCGGTGGCCGTTACTCGGCGCTGACGGCGTTCGGCCTGGTGCCGTCCTACCTGGCCGGCGCCGACGTCGAGGCGCTGCTCGACGACGCGGCCGAGGTCGCGAAGGTCGTGTCGCAGGACTCCGCGGACAACCCGGCGGTCGTGCTGGCCGCCGTCTTCGGAGCCGCGCACGCGCACGGCGCGGAGAAGATCATCTTCGCCGACACCGGGTCCGGCATCGCCGGCTTCGGCGACTGGGCCGAGCAGCTCATCGCCGAGTCGACCGGCAAGAACGGCACCGGCCTGCTGCCGGTCGTCGTCGAGGGCCCCGGCGCTCCCGGTTTCGTGGACGCGCGCACGGACGCCACCACCGTCGCGATCGGACCGGCCACCGGGTCGGCGAACATCGCGGTCGAGGGCAAGCTGGGCGCGCAGTTCCTGCTGTGGGAGTACGCGACCGCGCTCGTCGGCCGGGTGCTCGGCATCAACCCGTTCGACCAGCCCGACGTCGAGGCCGCGAAGAAGGCCTCCCGCGCGCTGCTCGACGCGCCGGCCGTCGCCGCCACCGTCCCGTCCTTCGTGGACGGTCCGGTGCAGGGTCACGGCACCGACTGGGCGCCGCGCGAGGTCCACACCGTCGCGGAAGCGCTTGCGGCGATCGTTGAAGTGGCGCCCGAGCACGGCTACATCTCGGTTCAGGCGTACTTGGACAGGATCGACGACGCGTCGTTCGAGCTGCTCCGTGCGGAGATCGCGAAGAGGACGCACCTGCAGACCACGTTCGGCTGGGGTCCGCGCTTCCTGCACTCGACCGGCCAGTACCACAAGGGCGGTCATCAGAACGGCGTGTTCATCCAGATCACCGGCGAGTCCGGTGACGACCTGGAGGTGCCCGGCCGTCCCTACACGCTGGCGCAGCTGCAGCTCGCGCAGGCGCTCGGCGACGGTCAGGTCCTGGCCGAACACGGTCGCCCGGTGCTGCGTCTTCACCTCGAGGACCGCATCGCCGGCTTGGCCCAGCTCGTCGAGGCAGTCCAGGAGGACGGCTCGTGACCACATCCGCCAAGTGGCACAACCCGCTGCGGGACCCGCGCGACAAGCGCATGCCCCGCATCGCGGGCCCGAGCGCGCTGGTCATCTTCGGTGTCACCGGTGACCTGTCGCGCAAGAAGCTGATGCCCGCGATCTACGACCTCGCGAACCGGGGTCTGCTGCCGCCGGGCTTCGGTCTCGTCGGCTTCGCCCGCCGCGACTGGGCCGACCAGGACTTCATGAAGGTCGTGCACGACGCGGTGAAGGAGCACGCGCGGACGCCGTTCAACGAGGCGGTCTGGGCACAGCTCGCCGAGGGCATCCGGTTCGTGCAGGGCACGTTCGACGACGACGCGGCGTTCGACAACCTCGCGTCGTGCCTCGCGGCTCTGGACGCCGAGCGCGGCACGGGCGGCAACCACGCGTTCTACCTGTCGATCCCGCCGGGCGCGTTCCCGACGGTGGTCAACCAGCTCAAGCGCGCGGGTCTCGCCCAGACGGCACCGGACCAGTGGCGCCGCGTCGTCATCGAGAAGCCGTTCGGCCACGACCTCCGCTCCGCCAAGGAACTGAACCGCACGGTCAACGAGGTCTTCCCCGAGGAGTCGGTGTTCCGCATCGACCACTACCTCGGCAAGGAGACCGTGCAGAACATCCTGGCGCTGCGGTTCGCGAACCAGCTGTACGAACCCATCTGGAACTCGAACTACGTCGACCACGTGCAGATCACCATGGCCGAGGACATCGGTCTCGGTGGCCGCGCCGGCTACTACGACGGCATCGGCGCGACGCGCGACGTCATCCAGAACCACCTGCTGCAGCTGCTCGCGCTGATCGCGATGGAGGAGCCGGTCTCCTTCAAGCCCGCCGACCTGCGGGCGGAGAAGGTGAAGATCCTTTCGGCGACGCGTCCCGCGGAGCCGTTCGAGGAGACCACCGCGCGCGGTCAGTACACCGGTGGCTGGCAGGGCGGCCAGAAGGTCCCGGGGCTGCTCGAGGAGGGCGGTTTCTCACCCGAGTCGAAGACCGAGACGTTCGGCGCGATCACCTGCGAGGTCAACACCCGCCGCTGGGCCGGGGTGCCGTTCTACCTGCGCACCGGCAAGCGCCTGGGCCGCCGCGTCACCGAGGTGGCCGTCGTGTTCAAGCGGGCGCCGCACCTGCCGTTCGACGACACGGCGACCGAGGAACTGGGCCAGAACGCCCTGGTCGTCCGGGTTCAGCCGGACGAGGGCGTGACGATCCGCTTCGGGTCGAAGGTGCCGGGCAACACGATGGAGGTCCGCGACGTCACGATGGACTTCGGTTACGGCCACTCGTTCACCGAGTCGTCGCCGGAGGCCTACGAGCGGCTGCTGCTGGACGTCCTGCTCGGCGAGCCGTCGCTGTTCCCGAAGAACGACGAGGTCGAGCTCTCCTGGGAGATCCTGGACCCGATCCTCGACTTCTGGGCGCGCAAGGACGAACCCGCTCTCGAGAAGTACAAGGCCGGAACCTGGGGCCCGCCGTCGGCGGAGACGATGACCGCCAGGACCGGAAGGCAGTGGAGGCGTCCGTGATCATCGACCTGCCCTCGACCACCACCTCCCAGATCAACTCGCGGCTGGTCCGGCTGCGGGACGAAGGCGGTGCGACGACCCTCGGGCGCGTGCTGACCCTCGTCATCGTGACCGAGGACGGCCAGCGCACCGACGCCGCGATCGACGCGGCCAACGACGCTTCGCGTGAGCACCCGTGCCGCGTGATCGTCGTGGCCCGCGGCGCGCGCCAGGCGGCACCTCGCCTGGACGCGCAGATCCGCGTCGGTGGCGACGCCGGAGCCTCGGAAGTTGTTGTTTTGAGGCTTTATGGGGAACTGGCCAAGGAAGGCGCCTCGTGCGTCATGCCGCTGCTGCTGCCGGACACCCCGGTCGTGGCGTGGTGGCCGTTCGACGCGCCGGTCTCGCCGTCGAAGGACCCGATCGGCCAGCTCGCGCAGCGTCGCATCACCGACGCCGCGGCCGAGAAGAACCCGATCAAGGCCCTGGAGTCCCGGCGGGCGCACTACGCGCCGGGCGACACGGACCTGGCGTGGACGCGGCTGACGTTGTGGCGCGCCATGCTCGCCTCGTCGCTGGACCTGCCGCCGTACGAGAAGGTCGTGGACGCCGAGGTGACCGGTGAGGCCGACTCGCCGTCCACGGACCTGCTCGCCGCGTGGCTGACGGACCGGCTGAAGGTTCCGGCCAAGCGGTACAAGGCGACGTCGGGCGAAGGCATCGTGGAGGTGCGGCTCGGCCGTCCCTCCGGCGCCGTCGACCTGCTGCGCCCGGACGGCAAGGTCGGCACGCTGACCCAGCCGGGCCAGCCTTCCCGCCGGGTGGCGCTGCAGCGTCGTTCGGTGCGCGACTGCCTCGCCGAGGAACTGCGCCGGCTCGACCCGGACGAGGTCTACGCGGCGGCGCTCAGGTCGCTCGCGAAGGTCGTGAAGGGCCGCACGCCGTCGCCGAAGGACGAGGCTCCCGCCCCGGCCCCGGCGGAGGCCACCAACGGTGCCGCTCCCAAGAAGTCGAAGGCGAAGGCCGGTTCGTGAGCAACCCGCAAGTCGTGGTGCACCGCGACGGCGACCTCCTGGCCGCCGCCGCGGCGGCCCGCCTGGTCACCCGCATGGTCGACGCCCAGGCCGCGCGCGGCTACGCGTCCGTCGTGCTGACCGGCGGCCGCACCGGCACCGCCGTTCTGGAACACCTGAACCGCAACGCCGCGCGGGACGCGGTGGACTGGTCTCGCGTCGACCTGTACTGGGGCGACGAGCGCTTCCTGCCTTCGGGGCACCCGGACCGCAACGAGACCCAGGCACGTGCCGCGCTGCTGGACCACGTCCCGGTGGACCCGTCGCGGGTGCACGTGATGGAGCCGTCGGACGGCAAGTTCGGCGACGACCCCGAGGCGGCCGCCGAGGCCTACGCCGCTCTGCTGGCGTCGGTGGCCCGGCCGGAGGACCACGGCGACGTGCCCGCGTTCGACGTCTGCATGCTGGGCGTCGGCGAGGAGGGGCACGTGGCGTCGGTGTTCCCGGACTCTCCCGCTGTGCACGAGAAGGAGCGTTCGGTCGTCGCGGTGCGCAACTGCCCGAAGCCGCCGCCCACGCGCGTGTCGCTGACGCTCGCGTCGGTGCGGTCCGCGCAGGAGGTCTGGCTGATGACCACCGGTGAGGCCAAGGCCGCCGCGGTGGCCATGGCGCTGAGCGGTGCCGGCGAGGTGCGCCTGCCCGCCGCCGGTGCCACCGGTCGCCGCCGGACGTTGTGGCTGCTGGACTCGGCGGCCGCCTCCGCGGTGCCGGCTCTGTTCAAGCCACCGCTGGCTTAGTGGTGACGGCCCCCAGGCTCCGGCCTGGGGGCTATTTCTTGTTGTGCAGCCTGCTGATGCGGTGCGCGCACGACGGGTGCGACGCCAGCATCCGCGCCCGGAGCCCGGCCCTGGCCCGTTGCTCGTCGTGCCCTTCCTTCACCCACCGCTGCAACACCTCCAGCAGCAACGGCCCGTACCCGAGCTCGGCCGCGACCCGGTCCGCGTGCAGCTCCGCGCGCCGGCTCGACAGCGCCAGCAACGGCGCGATCACCGGCACCAGCACCAGCCACGGGCTCACCACGAGCGCCGCCGCCGCGAGGACGACGACGAGCGCGATGCTGATGGCCCTGGCCCCCGAAGTGCCGATCGCACTCCCCACCGCGTGGATGACCACGCCGGCCATGACGACCAGCCACACGGTCCACCGCGCCGGCAGCTCGTACCACCACCGCAGCAACGAGATCTTCGTGTGCCCGGCCAGGTGGTGCCCGACCTCGTGCGCCAGCACCGCTTCGAGCTGCGGCCCGGGCAACCGCAGCGCCGCCGTCGAGACCCCGACGACGTGCCCGCCGACCGCCATCGCGTTGATCTCCCGGGAGTTCTGGATCCGCAGCCAGAACCTCCGCGGATCCACCCCGGCCGCACCGCACACCTCGTCCAGCAACGGGTTCAGCAGCTCGCTCTCGGTCGGCGTCGGCCTGCGCAGCCGATGAGCCACGACCGCCAGAACCTTGTCGGTGGCCGGCACGAACACGATCACCCCGGACACCAGCCACACCACCGGCACCAGCCACAGCGTCCCCGGTGTCACGGCCTTGCCGGCGAGGCCGACGATCAGCAGGCTGCTCAACACCGTGGGGACCCCGAGCAGCAGCTCGGCCACGGCGGAGAGGTCGAAGCGTCGTCGAGCCCGGTGCACCGGCATCACCTCGCCGCCCCAGGCTCGCAGCGCGCTCCCGTTTGTGTCCAGCCGATTCGCCCGTCCTGCCCAGTGTGGTTGGCTGGGTGATTGACGGCGAGGGGCCGAGCCGTACATCCGTGAGGTGGCAACGGAGGACTCACCGGCACCCCGGCAGGTCGACCTCGAGACCTTGGGTTCTGATCTTGGCGCGGAGGGCAGGGCCCCGCCCTCCCAAGGGGGCAGACCGGCCAGCACCCCCGACCCTACTTGCGGAGCCGCGCTGTCAACCCGCCGTTCGGCGATCTGTGGACAACCAGCCTGCGGCACCGCTGTTGTCCACAGATCGCCCAGCGGGCCCTTGACAGCGCGGCTCCGCCGATAGATTTGGTTTTCGCTGTCATGGTGGTCAGCCCCCGAGGAGGGCGGGGCCCTGCCCTGCGTCCGCCTGCATTCACTGCTGACGACCCTGGCACACGGCTGCACGCGCGGGAGTTCTACGCGGCCAACGGGTACGCGGTGCGCAAGGAGCAGACCAACCTGATCAAGTGGTGGGCCTGACCGGCTTCTTCCGCGTTCTGTTCGCGGCAGCGGTCGCGGCGACCTCGGAATCGGCGTCGTTCACCAAACGCTCGTACGCCTTCGCCGGCAGGTCTCGACGGGATGCCAGCGCAAGGCGCACATCGCGTTCGGCGTGTGTGGTGAGACGGAACAAGGCCACGGGAGAGGTGGCCGGGCTCTCCGCGACGAAGACGCCGGGGTGGATGAACTCGTCCTCGCGCTCGCAATCGGTCGAGAGCATCTCGTCGCTCACACCTCGCTCCCGTCCACCAGTTCCTCCATCACGCGCACCGGCAACGACGGGTTCGCCGCCGCAGCCCCGGCCGTGAACTCACTCCCCAGCAACTCCACGATCATCGGCACCGGCAGGTGCGGATGAGCGGCCGCGAAGTGGCGGGCCTGGGCGTCCTCCAGGCACAGCAACAAGGTCTCCCCCGAAGCGTGCGGGTGCCGGGCGACGGCCCGCCAGGTCTTCTCCACCGAAGCGGCCCGCAAAGCCATGTGGTGCAACAAATCGGTGGGGCACAACGGATTGAGCGCGATCCGCGGGTACAGCCGGGGTCCGTGCCGCGAAGCCAGCTCCCGCAGCTGCGGCACCGTCACCAGCGGATGGACGACCACGGCGGCGGCGACGCCCGGATCGTCGTTCCGCACCAGGTCGGCGAAGAGGTCCGGCGGCAGGTCGGCACGCGCCGCCACCATCATCCGCACCTGCATGACGGGCGACGCGGCCAAGGCCCGGAGTTCTCCGGGCGAGGCGGAAGCGATGCGGGGCACCGGATCGGGGCCGATGCGCGCGACCGGGGCCAGTTCCTCCAGGAGGTCCAGCGGGATCGCCGGGTTGCGCAGGAGCACGCGGCGCAGGGCGCGGGTTCCGGTGAGCTGGCGCAGGACCGGGACGGGGACGGCGGGGTTCGCGGCCAGTTGCGAGAGGATGCCGGGTTCGAGTTCCGAGGCGAGCTGTTCGTAGACGCCGGGCGGCAGGTCGGGGCGACCGGCCAGGAAGTAGCGGGACGCGTGGTGCGGCAACAGGTTCGCCGCCACACCGGGCGGGGTCGCGGGGTTGGCCGCCAGTTCGCGGACCAGGCCGTCCGGCTGGAGCCGCACCAGCACCGACGCGGGTGTGTGCGGGCTGGAAGCCAGTGCGCGCAGCACGTCGGGGCTCGGGTGGCGGCTCAGCGACGTGGCCAGGGCAGGCGGCAGCGCGTGGAACAGCACCAGTTCCGCGACCACCTCCGGTTCGGGGTCGCGGGCCAGCAGGGCGACCACGTCGGCGGGCAGGGAACAGGCCCACTCGGGCAGGCTCGCGCGGACGGAGGGGTCCGGGTGGAACGCGAGTGCGCGGGCCAGCGCGGGATCGGCGTCGGCACGTCCGGTCAGCACCAGGGCCACCGATTCGTCCACCACCGGTACGTCCGCCGGAGCGACCATCCCGTTCTCCAGCAGCCGGTACACGGCTGTGGAGTCGCCGTGCGCGAGCAACGCGCGCACGTGCTCCGCGGTCAGATCTGCGCGATCGGCCAGTTCGGCGGCCAGGCCGGAGCGGCTGACCAGGCGGTCGAGCAGGTGCCGGGGCAGCGCGGGGTTCGACGCCAGGCCCTCCAGTACAGCGTTCACCGATCTCCCTGGTAACACGGCAGGCATTCCCCCCGACAACGCGTATCATCCCCAATCGCGTTGAGTAGCGGGGGTTTTGTGGCAAACGGCAGTGCGAAGCGACGTCCCACCATCGGGATGATCACCGCTGGCCCGCTCATCGAGCTCGCGGGCGAGCAGTGGCGGGGTGTCAGCGACGGGGCCCAGCGGCTCGGGTGCGACCTCGTGTGCTTCGTGGGCAGTGAACTGGATCATCCGGATCCGCTCAAGCGTCGTGCGAACACGGTTTACGACCTCATTTCGCCGAACCGCATCGATGCGCTCGTGGTGTGGACTACGCGCGTGGGCCAGCTCATCGGCTCCGAGGGCATGCAGGAGTACGTGAAGCGGTACGCGCCCATGCCCATCGTGAGTGTCGAGACAAGCCTTGCCCAGTGGCCAACGATTCTGATGGACAACCGTGACGGCATGAAGCAGGCCGTCGACCACCTCATCGAGGTGCACGGCAAGCGCAGGATCGCGTTCGTCCGAGGACCGCAAACGCATGTGGGCGCCCGAGAGCGGTTCCTGGGCTACGCGGATTCGTTGCGCAACCACGGAATCCCGTTCGATCCCGCACTCGTCACGATGCCGGGTTCGTTCATCTGGGAACCCAACCGCGCCTCCGAGGCCGTGCGCAAGCTGCTCGCGCGGATCGAGGAACCACCGGACGCCATCGCCGCCGCGAACGACGACTACGCGATCGGGGTCGTGTCCGCGCTGGAGGAGCTGGGTTTCCGCACACCGGAGGACATCGCCGTCGTCGGGTACGGCAACCACACGAACGTCCGCACGCACGACCTCGGCCACAGCGCGGGAAGTCTGGCCGCGAGAGTGCGGCGCGAGCTGCACGCCGACGCGGCGACGCCCGCGTTCACGACCGTCAGGGCGCCGTTCCACGAGATGGGGTTCCGGGCGGCCGAACTCGCGGTGGCGCTGGTGCGGGGCGAGCCCACGCGCCAGCGGCAGACCATGCCGACCGAACTGATCGTGCGCCGGTCGTGCGGCTGCCTGCCGTCCGGGCTCGGTGATCACGCGCCCGCGCACGACCGGCTGAGCATCAACGAGTCCGCGACCGCGGCCACCGTGGCCGACCACCTGCGCGACTCGCTCGGGCAGTCCGCCGCGACGCTCCCGGACGGGTGGGCCGAGCAGCTGGTCGTCGAGCTCATGGCGGCAGGCCGCGGCGAGGTCGAGGGCGCGGAGTTCCTGAAGCTGCTGGCCGAGTACATCCGCGGGAGTGCGCGCGCCGGGTGCGAACCGGCGCAGTGGTGGCCACCGCTGTTCGACCTGCATCGGTTCGTGACGGCCCGCATCAGCGACGCGACAATCATCAACGACCTGTGGCTGCGCGTGCAGTTGCTTCTGGGCGATGCGTTCGCCGCGGACGCACGGTTCAAGTACCTGTCTCACGAGCGTCACGACCAGACAGTGCGTGAAGCAGGGCAACGGCTCATCGCGTCACGGGACGTGGACGAGCTGACGACCGCACTGGCCGAAGAACTCCCCCGCCTCGGCATCCCCGGCTGTCACATCATGGCGTACGACACTCCAGGCACGGCGCGCGCGCTCGTCCGGTACGAGCACGGCGAACTCAGGACCCCGCCGGACACCCCGTTCCCCACCATCAACCTGACGCCGTACCAGTTCCGGCGGAACACCCCGTTCAACGCGCTGATCGCCCCGCTCCACACCGACGAGGACCACCTCGGGTACGTGCTCTTCGAGGAGGGCCCGGAGCCCGGCTGGATCTACGAGGCCGTGCAGCAGCAGCTCAGCAGCGCGTTGCGCAGCATCAGGCTGATGCAGGAGCTGAAGGACGCGCGCGCACGGCTCGAAGAACGCGTCGGCGAGACCGAGGCGCAGTTGCGGCACGCACAGAAGATGGAGGCCATCGGCCGGTTGACCGGTGGCATCGCGCACGACTTCAACAACATCCTCACGGTCGTGAACGGCAACAGCGAGATGCTGCTGCGGCGCACCCTTCAGGACGATCCGAGGCGCACGGCGATCGAGGACATCAGGCACGCCGGCGAACGGGCCGCGAACCTGACGAGGCAGCTGCTCGCGTTCACCCGCCAGCAGGTCCTGCATCCGGAGTCTTTGGACCTCAAGCACAACCTCACCCAGGTCCACTCGATGCTGCGCACCCTCGTCGGCGACCACATCGAACTGGAGATGCACCTGCCCGACGGCGTCGCCAGGGTGTGGGCGGACGCGGGCCAGGTGGAGCAGATCCTGTTCAACCTCGCGGTCAACTCCCGCGACGCCATGCCCGACGGCGGCACGCTGAGGATCTCGATCGCGAGCAGGACGCTCGGCAGCGGTGACACCGGCCGGATCGTCGGCGTGCGGCCCGGCGAGTACGTCGTCATGCGCGTCCAGGACACCGGCGCCGGCATGGCCCCGGACGTGCAGGCGCAGGTGTTCGAGCCGTACTTCACCACCAAGCCGGTCGGCAAGGGCACCGGTCTCGGCCTGTCCACGGTGTTCGGCATCGTGCAGCAGTCCGGCGGGCAGATCGAACTGAAGAGCGCAGTGGGCGAGGGCACGACCGTGGAGGTCTATCTGCCCGTGCCGCACGAACGCGACGGCAGACCCGAAGCGCCGTGCGCGCGCCGCCCCACCACGCACCAGGGCGCCGGCACCGTGCTGCTCGTGGAGGACGACGCGCAGGTGCGGGTCATGACCCGGCGCTCGCTGGAGATCGCGGGCTACGCGGTGATCGAGGCGGGCGACGGCCAGGAGGCGTTGCAGCTCGCCACCGCGCACCGCAGCACCATCGACCTCGTGCTCACCGACGTCGTGATGCCGAAGATGGGCGGCCCCGAGCTCGTCCGGCTGCTGCGCTCGACCGGTGCCGCGCCCGCCGTGATCTACATGTCGGGCTACACGACCGACGAGGTCCTCGACGACGAGGTGCTGATCACCAAGCCGTACGTGGAGTCCGTGCTGCTCGAACGCGTCCGCGAGGTGCTTCAGGACGCCTGAGCGCGGTCGGCGAGCACGGCGCGGATCGTCTCGTCCAGCGTCTCCAGCCGGAACGGCTTCTGCAGGTAGCCGGCGATCTCGTGCCCGGCGAACCGCCGCTCCAGCGACGTGCGGTCGTAGCCGCTGGTCAGCACCACCGGCACGGTCACGCCCTCGCGCTTGAGCTCCGCGAGCACCTCTTCGCCGGACAGGCCCGGCATGCTGTGGTCGAGCAGCATCACGTCGATCTCGGTGGACCGCTCGCGCAGGGCCGCGATCGCCTCGATGCCGTCGATGGCCTGCAGAACGGTGAAGCCCAGCTCCTCGAGCAGGCTCACGGTGTACCTACGCACGGCGTCCTCGTCCTCGACGACGAGCACCAGCCCAGCCAGCGACATGCGGGCAAGTATGCCGGAAACTATTCGTGTCCTCAGCACCAGGTCGCCGTCTCTTTTTGGTAATCCTTCACGAACTGCTCCATCAGTGTGACCTGGGCCATTTGGATCACACCATTGGTTGAGGCTCTGCGCTAACCTTCGCGGCACCGCTGCCGCGCCACGCTGAGAAAGAGGCACCAGGAAAGGCCAACTTCATGCGTAAAGCGACGGCAGCAGCCGCTCTGGCCGTGCTGTTCACATTGTCGTCAGCACCCGCACACGCCTCGACGGTTCCTTCGGAGCGCGTGACGATCGACGTCGTGACGGTGAACGGTTCCGGGTGCAAGCACGGCACCGCCGAAGTGATCGTCTCCCCGGACAACACCTCGTTCTGGGTGATCTACAGCGACTACCTCGCCCAGGCGGGCAAGGGTGCCGGTGCGACCGACTTCCGGAAGAACTGCCAACTGACGCTGCAGGTCAACGTCCCGCAGGGCTTCTCGTACGGCATCGCGGAAGCGACCTACGGGGGCTACGGGCACATCAAGCCCGGCGCCATCGGGTACCAGTCGGTGAATTACTACTTCCAGGGTCAATCGGCCACCACCACGTGGAAGCACACGTTCAACGGGCCGTTCGACGACAACTGGTCGATCACCCATCGAACCGAGTTCTCCGAGATCGTCTGGGCGCCGTGCGGGGAGAAGAAGAATCTCAACGTCAACAGCGCCCTGCGGGTCGACAAAGGTACCTCGGACACCAATGGGAACAGTTTGATGACGATGGACTACCAGCGCGGAGAAGTGCGCACCCTGCACCACTTCTCGTGGAAGCGCTGCTGATTTTCGGAGAAAGGCCGCCGCCCCAGGAGTCCGACCGCCGCCACCCTCCCCGCGAGATGCGTTCGGAAAGGTGCCTCATGCTCAACGCGGTTGCCGCTGCCCTGCTGACCTCGGCCATCATCATCCCGCCCGGCGCGCCCAACGAGACGCCGCCGCCCGACCACATCACCATCGACATCGTCACCGTCAACGGCTCGGGTTGCCCGGCGGGCACGGCGGCCGTCGCGGTGTCCGAGGACAACAAGGCGTTCACCGTCACCTACAGCGACTACCTGGCCCAGGTCGGCGTCGGCGCACGGCCGACCGACTTCCGCAAGAACTGCCAGCTCAACCTGCGCGTCAACGTCCCGCAGGGCTTCACCTACGGCATCGCCCAGGCCGACTACAGAGGTTTCGCCCACCTGGAACGGGGGGCGTACGCCATTCAGAAGGCCAACTACTACTTCCAGGGCATGTCGCAGAACGACTCGGCCTCACACCGGTACAACGGCCCGCACAGCGACGACTGGCAGGCCACCGACCAGACCGAGCTCGCCGCGATCGTCTACTCCCCGTGCGGCGAGAAGCGGAACTTCAACATCAACACCGAGCTCCGCGTCTACCCCGGCTCGTCCAATACGGCCACGACGACCAGCTTCGCGTCGATGGACTCCACGGACGGTGCCATCGACACGACCTACCGGTTCAGCTGGAGGACATGCCCGTAGTAGTGCGATGACTACCGCACGCGCTCGCACGAGCGTGTGCGGTAGCACATATGTGAGCTGACAGCCGTACAGATTCGCGTGCAACGACGTCTTACCCCCATGACGGGGCAGGTCGGGGTAAAGGGGCAGCCAATGCCATCCGCCGCATACGCGCAGTACGGTGAGGATCGCAAGGCTCACAGGGGAGGTCGGATACTGACCACGACGCTGCTCCCGGCCAGCCGGCCGGCGACGACCGCGGCCGGTTCGCGCTGGCCGCTCAGCGGTGACTACCGCCAGGTCCTCGCCGACCTCGCGCTGATCTTCTTCGCCGCGCTCGACGTCTGGCTGTACGGGTTGTGGCTCGAAGCCGACCCGATCACGGACCTGCCGCCGATCGAGGACTACCAGCTGTGGCTGAACTGGCTCGCGGTCGGCGCGCTGGTCCTGCGCCGCCGGTTCCCGTTCCTCACTCTGGTCCTGACGATCCCCGGCTTCTTCGTCGGCTGGTCGCAGCTCGCCGCGATGATCGCCCTCTACACGGTCGCCCGCCGCTACATCGGCGGCTGGCAGACGGGCCTCGCGGCCGCGCTGGTGTGGCTCTGCCGGTTCGTCGCCTGGCCGTTCGAGGAGCTGATCGAGCGGCCGGCGTCAGGGCACTTCCACTCGGCGATCTACGGCTTCCTGGTGGCGGGCCTGCCGATCGCGATCGGCCTGCTGGTGCACGCGCGCCAGGAACTCTCCGACCGCATCTCCGAACTGGCCGAGTCACGTGAGAGAGAGCGCGTGCTCCACGCGCACGCCATCCGTGCCGACGAACGGGCAAAGCTCGCCCGCGAGATGCATGACGTCGTGTCGCACCAGGTCAGTCTCATCGCGATGCAGGCAGGCGCGCTCCGCATGGCCGTGGCCGACGTCGAGCACAAGCAGGTCGCCAGCACCATCCGCATGTTGTCGACGCGCACGCTCGACGAACTGCGTCAGCTCGTGTCCGTCCTGCGCACCACGGACGACACCCAGCCGAGCCTCGACGCGTTGCCGGAGCTGGCCGCCGACGCGGGCTTCGAGGTCACCATCCAGCTCAAGGGCCCCGTCGAGGACCTCTCCGCACCGGTGTCCGGCGCCGTCTACCGGACGGTGCAGGAGGCCCTGACGAACATCCGCAAGCACGCCGTGGGCGCGAGCGCGACGGTGTTCATCGACGCCCAGTACGACGACAACGTGCTGGTCGAGGTGCGCAACACCGCCGCGTCCAGCCCGTCGTCGACGCTGCCCAGCGGAGGTCACGGCCTGGTCGGCCTGCGCGAACGCGCCACGTTGCTCGGTGGCGAGTTCTCGGCGGGACCGACCGAGGACGGCGGCTTCCTGGTCTCGGCGACGTTCCCGAGGGAACGCGTCATCACCGATTGAAGCGCTGGAAGGCGTGGAAGGACTCCTTGGGCTCCAGGCGGTAGGGCGAGTCCTCGTCGTCGAACCGCTCACGGATCGTGCGCAACAAGCTGTACGAGGCCGTGTCGTAGTCACGATCACGGCACGTCGGGTGGTGCGGCGAGTCCGGCGAGATGACCGAGTACAGGTGCGCTCGAAGCCGGGCTTGATCACGGGTGAGTCGGCCTCGTGGTCGACGACGTCCCAGCCCATCCCGCCGGCCTTCGCCGCACCCGTGAACGTGCAGCAGCCGTGCTCCAGGATCATCAGCGGCTTGCCCCAGCGCCGATATCCGTCCAGGTCGGCGGTGTACTCGGCATCGGTGTCGAAGTAGGTGTAGTAGTCGAGCCCGACGAGGTCGAACAACGACCAGTCGGTCCACCGCGCGTCCGCGCCCGCCGCCGCGCCGTAGGTGACCCGGCCCCGGAACTCCCGGCGCGCCACCTCGACGGCCTTCGCCAGGAACTCGCGGAAGCGCCGGACGACCGCGGGCCAGTCGGTGATCGACGGCATGTGCGCGATCCGGTCGAGGAACGTGTCGCCGGGAATGATGCCCGGCGTGAAGAGGAAGTGCTCGCAGCCGGTGACGAACGTGATGTCGTCGCCGTGCCGCTTCCGCTCCGCCGTGCGCGCGGCCTCCGCCAGGTGCTCCAGGATCTGCTCCTGCGGGTGGTCGTAGAGCCTCGGCTGCACGAAGACCCTCATGCCGCGGCGCACCGCCGCGTCCGTCGTCTCGGCGAGGCGGCCGAGGTCGCTGCCGAACGCCGTGATCGACGGGCAGCGCAGGTCGTCCGCGATCAGCCGGATCTCCCGTTCCAGCCGCGGACGGCTCCAGCGCACCCGGCTCAGCGGTTCCCCCGCCGCGTGCAGCACGCCGGTGTCGTAGCAGACGCCACCACGCTTGCGCGGCGCCGCTGCCGCCGTGACGCCCCCGATGCTCGCCAGCGCGGCGGCACCGGCGGCGGCCTTCAGCAACACCTTCCGACTGATCATCGTTCCCCCTGACCGGTTGCTCGACCAGAAGCACTGCTTCTTCGAGAACGCCCGCCAGGGGCCGGTTTGTCGCGTTCGAACGCGGTCAGGCTCGCCTGGAGGCCAGTGACGCGCTCAACGCCGCCGCCGCGCCGAGCACACCGCAGGTGAGTGCGATGGACATCGTCGGCTCGTGCTCGAGCAACACCGACACCAGCAGCCACACGGACAGCCCGAGCCCGAGACCGAGCGGCACCGACGCGATCACCGCCGCCATGCCGGTCTGCCGCCGCCGCAACGCCCGCAGGTTCGACTCCAGGTACGCGAACGTGAACAGCAGCAGCAATAACGAGCCGGTGCCCATGAGGCTCAGCCACGGCGTCTGGCTGGACTTCAGCAGGAACGGCGGCTGCTCGTCGACCTGGGCCGTCACGACGCCGCCGATGATCCACCGCGCCGCACCCGGCAGCACGAAGCCCTCCGGCTTGCGCTCCGGCACGTCCGCGAGCGGAATCCCGGCCGCCGTCACGACGAGACGCGTGCCCTCGACCTTCACGGGGTCCGCGAGGTCCATCTCGATGACCGTCGCGGTCGGGGTGCCGGTCGCCACGAACGGCACCACGGCCATCGCGATCAACGCGAGGGCGGCCACCAGCCACAACGCCCACGGCGTCGACGGCGGCTTGATCACCTGCGAGGCCGGCACCAGCGTGCTGCTGCCGCTCAGGCGCGCGGCGGGGATCGGGTCGACCAGCGTGGCCCGGATCCGCTGTCCCGTGAGCGTGACCGTCTCACGTTCCGGCACGGGCCGCAGCGACGGACGGGTGGACGACGCCGACACCTGCGGTGCGAGGTGCACGGGGATGCCCAGGCGCACGAGCCAGTCGGGACCGAACAGGTGGCCCGCCGCGCCGGCGAGGTCGATCGCGAACGTCTCGGCGTTGCGGTAGCGCGCGTCGGGCTCCCGCGCGATGCTGCGCATCACCACGCCGGCCAGGGGTTCCGGCACGTTCGGCAGCGGCCGCGGCTCCTGGAAGACCCGCTTCTGGATCATCGCGATCGGGCCGCCACCGCGTTCGAACGGCAGGTCGCCGCAGAGCAGTTCGTACAGCATCGTGCCGGTCGCGTAGACGTCGGCCGCGGGCGACAGTGCGTTGCCCATCGCCTGTTCCGGCGCGATGTAGGCGGGCGTGCCGAGCACCGCGCCACCGTGCGTCACGAGCGTCGCGCCCTCCGACACGACCTGGGAGATGCCGAAGTCCGCCACCTTCACCACGCCGTTCGAGGTGAAGAGCAGGTTCTTCGGCTTCACGTCGAGGTGCAGCACGCCGGCCTCGTGCGCCGCGTGCAGCCCGGACAGCGCCGCCAGCACGATGCCGCACGACTGCTGCGCGGTCAGGCCGTCACCGGAGAACCGCGACCAGACCGTGCCGCCGTCGAGGCGTTCCATCACCAGCAGGTGCTCGCCCTGCTGCCGGACGTAGTCGTAGACCGGGACGATGTGCGGGTGGTCGAGACGGGCCAGCAACCGCGCCTCGTGCTCGAAGCGCTCGCTCATCCGCGGGTCCTCGGCCACGGCGTGCGGCAGCCGTTTGATCGCCACCGGACGCCCCAGCTGACGGTGCACACCGCCGTAGACGACACCCATGCCGCCCTCGCCGATCTGGTCGCCGACGGCGTACTGCGGCAGGGCGGCGACCACACTGGACAGAGTCACCGCTGGATCCTCACGGTGTCCGCATCCACTGAGGACGGTGGCTTCTCGCCCGGATGCGGTGTCACGTAGCCAAGAACGAACGCGGCCGCCGCGGCGCCGATGATGAACGGGATCTCGGCGGTGGGCGACGGCGCCACGAGCCGCAGCACCGACAGCGAGATCACCGCGATCAGCCCGGTCCCGATGCCGGCGGGCAGGAACCGCATGGCCCGCTGCCACCGGTTCGCGGGCAGCCGCCTGCGCGCCAGCGCGATCAGCGCGCCCGCCCACGACAACGCCGTCAGCACGAGCACGCCCAGGCCGAACGCCCCGTAGACCGACCACAGCGAGCCCCTGACGTCCCCGGTCGTCTCGACGGACGCGATGCTCTCCCGCTGGACGTCGATGACCTCGACCGTGACCGGAAGGAGACCGATCGCCTGCGAGCCGAGGTCGGTCGGCTCCAGCGGGAACGACCGGGTCTCCGAGGACCTCGCCGGCACGTCGAACGGAACCGTTGTGTCGTAAGCGAAGAAGGTCAACGCCAGCGCGGTGCCGCTGATCCGGACGGTCTTCACGCGCTGGAGGGTGTCCGTGTTGTTGCGGACCGTGACGGAGACCTTGGCGGTCTGCGACGGGTCCAGCACCAGGTTCCCTACTCCGACCGGCCTACCGTCCACATCGGCCTCGAGGATCACAGACCCGTCCTGTGCGAAGGCCGCGGAGGGAAGCAGCATAATTCCGCACCACAGCAGTAAACCTGCACCGGCCATGCGACGTCTCACTAGCGCACCTTAGGTTCGATCCGGGGAGTTGGAATGCGGTCTTTAGGTCTACTCGTGGCTGTAGCAGCCGGTGTTACGGTGCTGGTCGCCACACCTGCGGCCGCGCAGCAGCAGACGTCGGTGACCGCGAACCCGGCCAGCGCCCCCGCGGGCTCCACCGCGACCTTCACCTGGTCAGGCTTCTACAGATGCAAGGGCACTGTCCGCATCGGCTGGGCCGGAAGCGTACTTGCCACCGCGCCGTGGTCGGCTAACGGTTCGGTCACCGCGACCATCCCGGCCGGAAGCAAGGTGGGCACCTACACCTTCACCGCGAGCGACGAGTGCCAGCACCTCGCGCGCAACCAGTTCACCGTGACCCCGCCGCCTCCGGTCACCACGACTCGGCCTCCGGTGACCACGCAGCCACCCGTCACCAAGCCTCCGGTGACCAACCCGCCCGTGACGACCCGTCCCCCGGTCGTCACGACCACCACGACTCCCCCGGTGACGACCACGACGACCACCACCACGGACTCGTCGGCCCCGCCGTCCTCCTCCACGACCGACGCGCTGACCAACCCCGGTGACGGCGTCCTGGTCCTGGACAAGGACAACATCCAGCCCGGTGACGACCTGACCGCGACGGGCACCGGCTGCCCCAAGGGCGCGAGCGTGACGCTGAGGTCGCTGGGCCAGGACGTCGGCCGGACCACGGCCGACGAGAACGGCGAGTTCCGCTCGCCGGTGAGGTTCGCGAACATCGAGCCCGGCCGCCACAAGGTTCGCGCGGAGTGCGGCATCGTGCTCGTGGGCAACGTGGACGTGACGCTGTCGAGCTCGTCCCAGGGCACGACCAGCACGCTCGTGGTGCTGTTGTTCTTCCTGCTCGTGGGTGCCGCGATGCTGCGCCGTCAGTTCTCCGGCCTGAGGCGATAAGGCGGAAACGCGAAAGGGCCCCCTCTCCGCAGTAGAGGGGGCCCTTTCGCGTGTTCACCGAAGATCTGAGCCCTACGGCTCTTCGCGCTGGCGGCGCAGCTTGGCGAGAGCCTCTTCGAGGATCGCCTCACCGTCCGCGTCGGAGCGCCGCTCCTTCACGTACGCAAGGTGCGTCTTGTACGGCTCGTTGCGCGGAGGCGCGGGTGGCGTCTGCTCGTCACGACCTGCCGGCAGGCCGCAGCGCGGGCAGTCCCAGTTCTCCGGAACCTCCGCGTCGACCGCGAAGGAAGGCCGGGACTCGTGACCGTTCGCGCACCAGTACGACACCCGACGACGAGGCGCGGACTCGCCGCGCTCCGATTCGCCCATCGGGCCTGCGCCGACGCGGGTACCGCGAATCGCGTTACCACCGGACATCGACCGTTACACCCCCACCAAGTGGTTACCCCAAGCCCCTGAAGGCTTCTGCCGCTGAACGGTTGATCAGGCTCCGGGGAGCTTGATCAGCAGCCCGATGCCCACGATGGCGATGACCCAGACCGCGCCGACGAAGAGAGTCAGGCGGTCGAGGTTCTTCTCGACCACGGAGGAACCGGACAGACTCGACTGCATACCGCCGCCGAACAGCGAAGAAAGGCCGCCACCACGGCCGCGGTGCAAGAGCACGAGCAGCACCAGGAGCACGCTGGAGACGATCAACAGGATCTGCAGGAACAGGATCATTTCTTCCTCGCTGTCAGGCAGCCGACGCCATAGAGTACCTGTTCGACTGCCGAACGTGTGCAACCAGTGGGGTTAGTGGTTTATCCAGATCAACTTAGGGCAGAGGCCCGCCGGCAGCCAATGCGCACAGCTTGGTGAATTCGTCCGCCTGAAGGCTGGCACCGCCCACAAGGGCACCGTCGATGTCCTTCTGCCCGATCAGCTCACCGATGTTGGACGACTTGACCGAACCGCCGTAGAGCACCCGGACGACCGCCGCGGTCTCCTCGCCGTACTTCTCCGCCACGAACGAGCGGACCAGCGAGCACACCTCCTGAGCGTCCGCGGACGACGCGGTGCGGCCGGTGCCGATGGCCCACACGGGCTCGTAGGCGAACACGATCTTGGCGACCTGCTCGGCCGTGAAGCCCTTCAGGCCGTCCTCCAGCTGCTGGCGCACCAGCTCCAGGTGACCCTTGGCCTCGCGGACGTCGAGCTTCTCGCCGAAGCAGAAGATCGGGGTGACCTCGACCTTCAGCGCCGCCTTGACCTTGGCGTTGACGATGGCGTCCGTCTCGCCGTGGTACTCGCGCCGCTCGGAGTGACCGACGACGACGTAGTGGCAGCCGAGCTTCGCGAGCATCGGGCCCGACACCTCACCGGTGTAGGCGCCCGAGTCGTGCTGCGAGATGTCCTGCGCGCCGTACTTGAGCAGCAGCTTGTCGCCGTCGACCAGCGTCTGGATGCTGCGGATGTCGACGAACGGGGGAAGAACGGCGACCTCGACCTTGGCGAAGTACTTCTCCGGGAGGGAGAAAGCGATCTTCTGCACGAGGCCGATGGCCTCGAGGTGGTTGAGGTTCATCTTCCAGTTGCCCGCGATGAGCGGGAGACGGGCTGCCATCAGGACTCCAAAACGCTGATGCCGGGGAGTTCCTTGCCTTCAAGGAACTCCAGAGACGCGCCACCACCGGTGGAGATGTGCGAGAAGCCGTCCTCGGGCAGGCCCAGCGCACGCACCGCGGCAGCCGAGTCGCCGCCGCCGACGACGGTGAACGCGTCGGACTTCACGAGCGCCTCGGCGACGGCACGGGTGCCGCCGGCGTAGGTCTCGATCTCGAAGACGCCCATCGGGCCGTTCCAGAACACCGTCTTGGCGTCGGCGAGCTTCGACGCGAACAGCTCGCGCGACTTCGGGCCGATGTCGAGGCCCATCTTGTCGGCGGGGATCGAGCCGGTGCCGACGACGTCGTGCTCGACGTTGCCGAACTCGGCCGTGACCAGCACGTCGACCGGCAGCACGAGCTCGACGCCGCGCTTCTCGGCCTCGGCGAGGAAGCCCTTCACCTGGTCGAGCTGGTCGGACTGCAGCAGCGACGTGCCGACCTCATGGCCCTGGGCCTTGAGGAACGTGTACGCCATGCCGCCGCCGATGAGCAGCCGGTCGACCTTGGCCAGCAGGTTCGCGATGACGCCGAGCTTGTCGGACACCTTCGCGCCGCCGAGCACCACGACGTACGGGCGCTCCAGGTCGTCGGTGAGCTTCTTGAGGACCTTGAGCTCGGCCTCGACGAGACCGCCGACGTACGCGGGCAGCTTCTGCGCCACGTCGTAGACCGAGGCCTGCTTGCGGTGCACGACACCGAAGCCGTCGGACACGAACGCGTCCGCGAACGACGCCAGCTCGTCGGCCAGTGCCGCGCGCTCCGCGTCGTCCTTCGAGGTCTCGCGGGCGTCGAAGCGGACGTTCTCCAGCATCACGACGCCACCGTCGGTGAGCGCGCCGACCACGGTCGTGGCGGACGGGCCGACGAGGTCGCTCGCGAGCGCGACCTCGGTGCCGAGCAGCTCACCGAGGCGAGCGGCGGCCGGGGCCAGGGAGAACTCGGGGTCCGGCTCGCCCTTGGGGCGGCCGAGGTGAGCGGTGACGATCACGCGGGCACCCGCGTCGGCGAGTGCCTTGATCGTCGGCACCGACGCGCGCACGCGGCCGTCGTCGGTGATCTTGTCTCCGTCGAGGGGGACGTTCAGGTCGGCGCGCACCAGGACGCGCCGACCCGCGACACCCTCGGCGAGCAGGTCGCTGAGAGTCTTCACTGACTTCCCGTCCCTGCTCAGATCTTGGAGGCGACGAGCTTGACCAGGTCCGCGAGGCGGTTGGAGTAGCCCCACTCGTTGTCGTACCAGCCGACGACCTTGACCTGGTTGCCGATGACCTTGGTCAGCGGCGCGTCGTAGATGCACGAGTGCGGGTCGGTGACGATGTCGGCCGACACGATCGGGTCCGTCGAGTACTTGAGGATGCCGGCCAGGGGGCCCTCGGCGGCGGCCTTGTACGCGGCGTTGATCTCGTCGACGGTGACCTCGCGCTTGAGCGTGACGGTCAGGTCGGTGGCCGAGCCCGTGGGGATCGGCACGCGCAGCGCGTAGCCGTCGAGCTTGCCCTTGAGCTCCGGCAGCACCAGGCCGATGGCCTTCGCGGCACCCGTGGAGGTCGGGACGATGTTCAGCGCGGCGGCGCGGGCACGGCGGAGGTCGCTGTGCGGCGCGTCCTGCAGGTTCTGGTCCTGCGTGTACGCGTGGATCGTGGTCATGAGGCCCTGCTCGATGCCGAAGCTGTCGTTCAGCACCTTGGCCAGCGGCGCGAGGCAGTTCGTGGTGCAGGACGCGTTCGAGATGATCGTCTGCGAACCGTCGAACTTCTCCTCGTTGGCGCCGATGACGACCGTGAGGTCCTCGTTCTTGGCCGGCGCGGAGATGATGACCTTCTTGGCGCCGCCCTCGTCCACGTGCGCACGGGCCTTGGTGGCGTCGGTGAAGAAACCGGTCGACTCGACCACGACGTCGACGCCGAGGTCCTTCCAGGGCAGAGCGCCCGGGTTGCGCTCGGCGAGAGCCTTGATGACCTTGCCGTCGACGGAGATTCCCTCGTCGGTGACCTGCACGTCGGCGTCCAGACGACCGAGGATGCTGTCGTACTTCAGCAGGTGCGCCATCGTGGCGACGTCACCGAGGTCGTTGAACGCGACGATCTCGATGTCGTGGCCGCCGGCCCTCACGGCGCGGAAGAAGTTGCGCCCGATGCGACCGAAACCGTTGACACCTACACGAACCGTCACGACTGACTCCTTGCGTTCAGCTTGGTAGGAACAAGCCCACCCTATCTGCCGAACTGCGTCCCTGGTCACAGGGATAGTGAGTATCTCTGGATCGAACCAGAAAAACCTGCTCCGACTAGGCCGTTCGGCGGTGCACCGCGCGGAGCATCCAGAGGTACGCGCTCAGCTCCTCCGCAGCCTCCGCGGCGGTGCGGCAGGCCTCCGGACCGGTCTCCTGCGCGTGCGTGCCGACCACGGCCGTGATCCTGGCGAGCCACTCGTCCACGACGGGCCGGTCCTGGGGCGGCACGAGCGACGCCGCCGGGTCCGCCGGTCTGCTCTGCGCTGTCATGGACCGATCCTGGCGACGCCCGGAAGGACCGTTCAATACCCCGAAACAGCGGGTGTTACGGACCGTTACGCGCCGGTACGGTCAATGGTCATGACGGCCACCGCCGCCTGCGTGACATGTGGGAACCCGCTTCCCGAGGCGGTCGCGGGCCGACGCTACTGCTCCAACGCCTGCCGTCAGCGCGCGTACCGCGAACGCAGCTCGGCTCGCGAGGACTCCCCGCAGGACTCGGCTCTCCCGGCGCCGCTCGACACGTTCGTGGGCCGCCGTGAGGAACTCGCCTCCCTGGCGCGGCTGGGCGCGGACCGTCTCGTCTCGCTGGTCGGCCCTGCGGGCGCGGGCAAGACCAGGCTGGCCGTGCAGCACGTGAGCAGACGTGCCGACCAGACGTGGTGGGCGCCGCTGGCACCGGTGTCCGACGCCGTCCAGGCCATCTACACCGCGGTCGGCGCGCACCCGTTGCCGAACCGCTCGGTGCGCGACGCGGTGATCGCCGAGATCGAGCGGCACCGGCGCCCGTTGCTCGTGCTGGACAACTGCGAGCACCTGCTGGCGGACGTCGCCGACGTGGTGTCGGAGCTGCTGGCGTGCTGCCCGCGGCTGCGTGTCCTGGTGACGTCTCGGGAGCCCCTTCGCCTGGCCGGGGAACAGGTCTTCGCGGTCGGGGAGCTGGAGCTGCCCCCAGGCGAGGCGGACGTGACCGAGGCCCTCCGTTACGACGCGGTGGTCCTCTTCCGCGACCGTGCGATCTCGGTGGACCGCTCGTTCGAGGTGGACGCCACGAACGTCGCCGACGTCGTCGCCGTGTGCCGTGCCCTCGACGGCATGCCGCTGGCGATCGAACTGGCCGCGCGGCGCATCACCGTGCTCTCCCCCGCCGACGTCCTCGCCCGGCTGGGCGACCGCCTCGCGCTGCTGACCGCGGGTCCGCGCGCCGCCGAGGACCGGCACCGCACGCTGCGGACCGCGATCGGCTGGAGCTACGACCTGCTGTCCGAGGAGGAGCAGGCGGCGTCGCGCCGGCTCGCCGTGCTGGGCGTGCCGTTCGACCTCGGGGTGGCGAGCGCGGTCTGCGGTGTCCCCGACGCCCTGGAACTGCTGACCGGTCTCGAACAGAAGTCGCTGCTGGTGGTCGACCGGGCCGGTGGTCACACGACGTTCCGCCAGCTCGAATCGGTCCGGCTCTACTGCTACGAGCGCGCTGTCGCGTACGCAGAATTCTCTCTCGTGGCCGACCGTGTCGTCGAGTGGGTGTGTTCGGTGGTGGAGCCGGAGATCTCGTCGTTCTTCCCGTCGCCGCCCGTCGTGCTGCGCCTGGACCGCAACGTCGGCCTGCTCGACCTGGCCGTGACCCGCACCGCGCAGACCGGCGACTGGTCGCGGCACGCGCTCGCGATCGTCGCGACGGCCTGGACGTCGACCCCGCGCGGCCCTCGCGGCGCCCCCACCGAACTGCTGCACCAGGCGCTGTCCCGGCCGATGCCGCGGGCGTACCGCAGCGTTCTCGCGGTGCTCGCGGCGATGCACCACCGGGTGCGCGGTGGCTGGCACGTGACCCGCCGGTTCGCCGAGGAGTCGCTGGCGATCGAACGCGCCGACGCCCGCCGTCCCGGCACGACGGCCCGCGCGCTGGAGGTCCTCGCGTCCGCCGAGGCCCACACCGGCCACCCGGAGCTGGCCTGGCGACTCTTCGACGAGGCCGCCGCGCTCCTGCGCGAACCGGACGACAAGCTGGCGCGCGCCATCCTGCTGAACTCCTACGGCTGGACGTTGGTGCAGCACGGTTTCGCGGACCGGGCGGCTCCGCTGGTCCGCGAGGCGGTGACGCTGACCCGCCTCATCGGCCTGCCGCACATGCTGAACCCGGTCCTGCACACCGCGGGCGCGATCGCGTTGGCGCACAAGAACTACACCGAGGCCATAGACCTGTTCCGCGAGAGCCTCGAAGTGGGTTCCGAACACCCGATGGACCAGTACTACGACCTGGAAGGGCTCGCGCTGGGCCTGGTCGGCGCGGGTTCCGACGACGAACGCGCCCTTTCCCTGCTCGTGTCGGCCTCCGCCGTCCGCACCCGCTACGACTTCCGCGCCGAGCCGTACTGGCAGGCCCTGCTGGACGAGGCGCGGGCGGTCTGCCGCGAGCGGATCACGGCCGGCCGGCTGCGCGCCGCCGAGTCGACGGGCGAGCGGATGTCGTTGGCGCAGGCCATTTCCTACGCCCTGACCGCGCAACCCCACGCCGAGGACGACGGACTGGTCTCCGCCCGCGAACTGCACGTGGCGACGCTGGTGGCGGAAGGGCTGACGAACCGGCAGATCGGCCAGCGGCTCGGCATCTCCCCGCACACCGTCGCCCGGCACGTCACGCAGGCGCGTTCCAAGCTGGGGCTGCGGTCGCGGGCCCAGCTCGCCGTGTGGGCGGGCCGTCAGGCCACCTGATCGACCAAGACCGCTGCCCGCACCCAGGTCCGGGTGCGGGCAGCGGTGTGCGGGTGTACGCGTCAGCCGAGGCCGGCTCGTCCCGGGGCCTAGACCTCTGCTTCGAGCATCTCGGCCGTGACCGCGGACTCGGTGTCCGGCAGCCCCAGGTCCTTGGCCCGCTTGTCCGCCATGGCCAGCAGACGCCTTATACGGCCTGCCACCGCGTCCTTGGTCATCTGCGGGTCCGACAGCTGGCCCAGCTCCTCGAGCGACGCCTGGCGGTGCGCGAGGCGCAGCTGCCCGGCGGCGGCCAGGTGGTCCGGCGCCTCCGGCCCGAGGATCTCCAACGCCCGCGCCACCCGTGCGGCCGCCGCGACGGCCGCGCGGGCCGAGCGGCGCAGGTTCGCGTCGTCGAAGTTCGCCAGCCTGTTCGCGGTCGCGCGGACCTCACGCCGCATCCGGCGCTCTTCCCACGCCATCACGCTGTCGTGCGCGCCGAGCTTGGTCAGCATCGCCCCGATGGCGTCGCCGTCCCTTATCACGACGCGCTCGGCCCCGCGGACCTCGCGCGACTTGGACGAGATGCCCATCCTGCGCGCCGCGCCGACCAGCGCGAGCGCCGCCTCGGGACCGGGGCAGGTGATCTCCAGCGACGAGCTGCGACCGGGTTCGGTCAGCGAGCCGTGCGCCAGGAAGGCACCGCGCCACGCGGCTTCGGCGTCGCACACACCACCGGACACGACCGGCGCGGGCAGGCCGCGCACCGGGCGGCCGCGCGGGTCGAGCAGACCGGTCTGCCGGGCGAGACCCTCGCCGTCCTTGACCACGCGGACCACGTAGCGGGTGCCCTTGCGCAGGCCGTTCGACTGGATCGTGAAGACCTCGGCGTGGTGGCCGTAGAGCGCCTGGATCTCCTTGAGCAGCCTGCGGGCCGCGGAACCCAGGTCGAGCTCGGCCTCGACGACGACCCGGCCGGACACGATGTGCAGGCCGCCGGCGAACCTGAGCAGGGAGGACACCTCCGCGCGGCGGCAACAGGTCTTGGATACCGCGAGCCTGCTCAGCTCGTCCTTGACCGCCGACGTCATCGCCACTGGCCAGTCCCTCCCACTCCGGTCTCCACGACCACTTGCCTCAGGCAACCGGCAAGTGCCTCCGGATCATGCCGCTCTGCGGCGTCCGGTGCGGCGATCTTGGCCAGATGCGTACGCGCACCCAGTGCCGAGGCGGCTCGCGTCAACCGGTCCGGGGTGGGGACCGAGTCGACGTCGGCGATCACCGCGTCCACCTTCAGCTCGGGTGCGTGTTCGCAGACTACGTCCAAATGCCGCTCCGGAGAGAAACCAGCGGTTTCACCCGGTTGGGGGACGAGATTGAGCACGAGGACCTTCTTGGCCCGCGTGTGCACGAGCGCGTCGTGCAGATCGGGCACCAGCAGATGCGGCAAGACGCTGGTGAACCACGATCCGGGCCCGAGTACCACGACATCGGCCTCAAGTACAGCCTGTACTGCTTCCGGACAGCCGGCAGGTCGCCCGTTCGGGGCGGTCAACCGGATGCGCTGCACCAGTCCGGGCGTGGTCGCGATGGCGACCTGCCCCCGGATCCGCCGCACGTCCGTCTCGTCCTCGTCCAGCCCCACGACGTCCGCCTCGATGTCGAGCGGCTCGTTCGACATGGGCAGCACCCGGCCCTTGACGCCGAGCAGCCTGCTGGTGAGGTCGAGCACCGCGACGGGGTCGCCGAGCTGCTCGAGCAGCCCGGCGATCACCAGGTTGCCGACCGCGTGCCCCGCGAGCGCCCCGGTGCCGCCGAAGCGGTGCTTGAACAGCGACGTCCACCGCCGGCTGGCCTCGTCGTCCCCCGCCAGCGCCGCCATGGCCTTGCGCAGATCACCAGGTGGCAGCAGGTCGGAGAGCTCGCGCCGAAGCCGCCCGGAAGACCCACCGTCGTCCGCGACCGTCACCACGGCCGTCACGTCGTCGGTGACCTGCCTCAACGCACTCAGCGTCGCGTGCAGCCCGTGGCCGCCACCCAAAGCAACAGCTTTCAACTTCGTCACTCACGTCCCAGATCCCTGTGCACGACCTTCACGGCCGTGCCGTCCTCGCTGGCCAGCCGCCCGGCCAGCTCTTCGCTCAGGGCGACACTGCGGTGCTTGCCACCGGTGCACCCGATAGCGAGCGTCAGGTAGCGCTTGCCCTCACGCCGGTAGCCGGCACCGATGAGCCTGAGCAACTCGTGGTACCGATCAAGGAACTCGTCCGCGCCCTCCTGGGACAGCACGTAGTTGCGCACCTCACCATCGAGCCCCGTCTGCTCCCTGAGCTCCGGGATCCAGAACGGGTTCGGCAGGAACCGCACGTCCATGACGAGATCCGCGTCCATCGGCAGCCCGTACTTGTACCCGAAGCTCAGCACCGTGACCCTGGTCCGGCTGGCCGTTTCGCTGCCGAACGAGTCCTCGATCTTGGCCCGCAACTGGTGAATGCTCAACGCCGACGTGTCGACCACGAGGTCGGCTTCCTGCTTGAGCGGCGTCAGCAGGATCCGCTCGGCCTCGATGCCGTCCTGCAACCGCCCGTCCCCCTGCATGGGGTGACCGCGCCGCACCGCCTCGAACCGCCGGATCAGCACGGCGTCGGTGGCCTCGAGGAACAGCACGCGCGGCTTGTACCCCCGCGCGTCGAGGTCCTTGATGATGGCGGCCAGGTCCTCGGTGAACGCGCGGCTGCGCACGTCCATGACGACCGCGACCCTGGTGATCGCCCCGCGCGCCTGAGCGCCGAGCTCGACCATGGTGGCGATGAGTTCCGGGGGCAGGTTGTCCACGACGAACCAGCCGAGGTCCTCCAGGCACTTGGCCGCGGTGCTGCGGCCCGCACCGGACAGCCCGGTCACCACGGCGACTTCGATGCCGGACTTCTCCGCGTTCACGACTACGACTCCGTTACCTGTTCATGAGCGCGGCTCTGCCGCTCTCGTTTGGGCATGCTCTCGTTTTGGGGCGAGCGCTCGTTGCTGGCGAGTTCTCGGTGTGGGTGAGCTCTCGTTCTTGGCGAGCTCACGTTCTCCGCGAACTGTCGTTCTTGCGAGTTCTCATTCTGGGCGAGCTCTCGGTGTCGGTGAGCTCTGGTTCGGGCGAGTTCCGGTTTTGCGCGAGCTCTCGTCGGGCAAGCTCGACGTCGAGCCAGGCCGCGACCGGACGCGCCCTTGGAGAGTCTCCACTGGAACGGCCCTCACGTGCGGCAGGTTCGACAGTTGAGACGCTACGTGGCGCGGCCGGTTTCGCCACCCGGACGAGTGAACCTCGTCCTGATCCACGCCTGACACCGTCTAGTGGATGTCACGAAACCATGGTCATCTTCGCCGCGACAGAAGGAGGGAGCACGCGGGTCGAGCACCTCGTCTCACACGCCGTCCACACCTTTCTCAACACCAGCCCCACATCTCACAATTCCAGCCAGGTCACTCACGACGCCGACCTCACGTCAGCGCCAACCGCGGACCCCACACGCCCACCGCAGACTTCGCACATCAAACGCGGACGTCACAACGCCGACCGCGATCCCGGCCCGATCCGCGGACGCGCGCACCGCACCGCGCCGCGCCGCGCCGCGCCGCGCCGCGCCGCACCGCACCGCACCGCACCGCACCGCACCGCACCGAAAGCATGACCGGTGCGGCGGGTGGGACAAGCAAGAGGCACCGCACTCACACCGCGACCGGATAGCTCGACTGGAACGCCAGCCGCGCGTCGGAGCCCGACGCGATCCGGTCAAGCTCGTCGTCCAGCGCCATGAACACCTCCCACGCCTCCTGGCCCACGGCCTTCGCCAGCCTTTCGGTCACCAGCTGTTCCAGGTCCGGGACGCGCTTGGCCTTCCACACCTTGTCCGCCAGGCTGACCAGCAACTCCTCCAGGCTGATGCCCGGCGCGGTCCACGAGGCGTGCGTCCGCGCGAACCGCGCCAGCCGCTCCTCGACCCCGCGCTCTCGCAGCAGCGCGTGGCCCGCCGGCTCGTGCGCCGAGCCCGCACCGGACAACTCGTTGGGGTGCAACACCTTCCCGATGTCGTGCGTGGCCGCGCCGTACAGCACCGCCTCGCGGTCGACGGTGACCGACGGGTGGTGCCGCTCGACCCAGTCGACGAGTTCGCAGGCGACGTCGTGCACGGCCCGCAGGTGCGCGACCAAGCGCGGCGAAGCCCGCAGCTCGATCAGCAACTCCTCGACGGGCGCGGGTAACGACCGCAGCGGCACGGACTCCGTCATGGCTCGGCGCGCCGGCGACTGGTCCTCGCGAACCGCAGCACGACCGAACCGCGACGGGCTCTCGCTCACCGCAGCAGGCCGAACCGACGACGAACCGTCGTCAGACGACGGCAACGGCCGTGACGGCAACGTCGGTAGCAACGGCGGTGACGGCAACGTCGGTAGCAACGCCCGCGGTAAAGGCGACGGCGACCGCGGTGACGGCGACGAACCTTCCCCCGTCACACCGTTGCCAGGCAACGAAGACCCGGCACCCGCCGGCTCCTGACCCATCAGGAGTTCCCGCCCGACGAAGCCAAGGTCGCCACCACGGCCTCCGCGGTGCGGCGGCCCACTCCCGGCACGTCGCTGATCTCGTCCACTGTGGCCTGTCGCAGCTTCCGCACCGAGCCGAAGTGCTTGAGCAGTGCGGCTTTGCGGGTCTCGCCGAGGCCTGGCACCTCGTCGAGGGCCGAGGTGGTCATGCGCTTCGAGCGCTTCTGGCGGTGGTAGGCGATAGCGAAGCGGTGGGCCTCGTCGCGGACCCGTTGGAGCAGGTACAGGGCGTCGCTGGTGCGCGGGAGGATCACCGGGTCCTGTTCGCCCGGGACCCAGACCTCCTCCAGGCGTTTGGCCAGGCCGACCACTGCCACGTCGGTGATGCCCAGTTCGGCCAGGACGTCGGAGGCCGCTGCGGCTTGGGGGCCCGCGCCGTCCACCACCAGGAGGTTGGGCGGGTAGGCGAACTTGCGGGGTTTGCCCGTGTCCGGGTCAATGCCCGGGTTGGGGCCGCCGGAGGCGGTTTCGCGGAGCATGGCCTGGAAGCGGCGGCGGACCACCTCGGCTATCGAGGCCACGTCGCCCTCGGTGGCTGCCTCGCGGAGGGCGAAGCGGCGGTAATCGGACTTGCGGGCCAGGCCGTCCTCGAACACCACCAGGGATGCCACCACGTCGGTGCCTTGGACGTGGCTGATGTCGATGCACTCGATGCGCAGCGGGGCGGTGTCGAGCGCCAGGGCGTCCTGGATTTCCTGCAGTGCGGCGGAGCGGGCGGTGAGGTCGCCGGCGCGGCGGAGTTTGTGCTGGGCGAAGGCTTCGGAGGCGTTGCGCGCCACCGTTTCCATCAGGGCCCGCTTGTCGCCGCGTTGCGGGACGCGCAGGACGACTCGCGAGCCCCGTTGCTCGGACAGCAGGTCCTCCAGGGCCGGGGCGTCGTCCGGGAGCACCGGGACCAGCACCTCGCGCGGGGTGCTCTCGGTGTTGTCGCCGTAGAACTGCATGATGAACTGGTCGACGAGGCCGCCGTCGTCGAGGGCCTCGACCTTGTCGAGCACCCAGCCGCGCTGGCCGCGGACACGGCCGCCCCGGACGTGGAAGACCTGGACCGAGACCTCCAGCTCGTCCTGTGCGAACGCCATCACGTCGGCGTCCGTGCCGTCGCCCAGCACGACGGCCTGCTTCTCCATCGCGCGGCGCAACGCGCCGAGGTCGTCGCGCAGGCGGGCGGCGCGTTCGAACTCCAGCTCTTCCGAGGCCTGCAGCATCTCGCGTTCGAGGCGGCGGACCATGTTGTCCGTCTTGCCCGCCAGGAAGTCGCAGAAGTCGAGCACGATGTCGCGGTGCTCGTCGGCCGACACCTTGCCCACGCACGGCGCCGAGCACTTGTCGATGTACCCGAGCAGGCAGGGGCGGCCGATCTGGTTGTGCCGCTTGAAAACGCCCGCCGAGCACGTGCGCGCGGGGAACACGCGCAGCAGCAGGTCGAGCGTCTCGCGGATGGCCCAGGCGTGGGCGAAGGGGCCGAAGTAGCGCACGCCCTTCTTCCGGGGGCCGCGGTACACGTGCAGGCGCGGGTAGTCCTCGTGCAGTGTGACGGCCAGCACCGGGTACGACTTGTCGTCGCGGTACCGGACGTTGAAGCGCGGGTCGAACTCCTTGATCCAGTTGTATTCGAGCTGCAGCGCCTCGACCTCGGTGGAGACGACCGTCCACTCGACGGAGGCCGCCGTCGTCACCATCTGGCGCGTGCGCGGGTGCAGCCCGGCCAGATCCGCGAAGTACGAGTTCAGCCTGCTGCGCAAGCTCTTCGCCTTGCCGACGTACACGACCCGGCCACCGGCGTCGCGGAACTTGTAGACGCCGGGAGCCTCAGGAATCGTGCCCACCGCGGGGCGGTACGTCGAGGGATCTGCCACGCCCTTCAGACTATCGACGCGGTCCGACAAAAACAGAAAGGGTCAGGTCAGGACCACTTGGTCGCCGTTGACCTTGACCGCGACCGCGCGCAGGCCGGTCGTCGCCGGCCCCTTCTTCACCGCGCCGTCGGAAGCATCGAACTGGCTGCCGTGCGAGGGGCAGGTGATGGTGCCGCCGGAAGGCTCGGCGACCATCGAACCCTGATGCGGGCACGTCGCGTCGAAGGCCTTCACCTCGGTGGCGGAGATGCGCGCGACGACGATCTTCTTGCCGCCGGGGGCGTCGACGACGGCGCCGCCGCCCTCGGGTACGTCGGCCAGCGCGACGAGCGCGGTGCCGCTGGTCCCGGCGGATCCCGTCGGAGTCGAACCGCCCTGGGTGGGAGTGCTGCCGCCAGAACCGGTCGGAGTCGAACTGCACGCCGTCACGAGTCCGCTGGGCACGGCGAGGGCAACCGCGATTCCGCACAGCGCCGCGCGCCTGCTGACCAGGCTTTCGGTGTTCAAGACCGGTCCTCCGTGGTGGTGGGTGTTCGGGGTCACACCACAGCATTACGCGAACGGGTCGGCGAGAGTTCAGCGAGAAGCCCGATGCACAGCAAACGCACAGGTCTCAGCCGAGCACCAGATCGTCTCCGGAACGGACGACCGCGACCTCGGCGAGACCCGATTCCGCAGGTCCTTTGCGGACTGCCCCGGTCGAGGCGTCGAAAGTGCTCCCGTGCAACGGGCAGGTGATCACGCCACGGGCAGGCGGGTTGACCATCGAACCCACGTGCGGGCACGCCGGGTTGAACGCGCGGAATTCACCCGATCGAGGTTGCACGACCAACAGCTGGGCGTTGCCGGGCATGTCCACCAGCACACCGGAGCCGTCGGGCACCGCGGAGACGGCGACGACGCGGTCTCCGGGCCGGGCGGTGCCGGCACCGCCCGTCTTGCGAGGAGCGGGCTCGCCACAGGCGCTCAAGGCGGCGGCGAGCCCACACAACAACACTGATCGACGATCCACGAGCACCGATTATCGGCGCTGGTCCTCGGCGGTGGCCTGCCGGGCCAGTGCGAGCACGGCGGTGAACGGCGGGAACCAGTGCCGCGAGTGCGACGGCGGGTTCGCCCAGCGCAGCGATCCGTACCTGGTCATCGTCGGCGGGAGCGCGATCCGGTGCGGCGACCGCACGAACTGGACCTCCGGCGGCGCCTTCAGGTGCGTCGGCAGCAACGCCACCAGTTCGGCCAGGAAGATCCAGTGTTCGCGGGGGCCGGGGATCACCGTGACCGGTCCGGCGAGCATCCGCGACTTCAGGTCGGCCAGGACTCGCGACCCGATCCGCGCCGGCATCGCCAAGGCTGTCGTGGCGGGGCCCAGGGGCAGGAACACGCCCTGCTCGGTGACGGTGACCTGCCAGCCGAGCAACCGGTAGCCGGCCACGGCCTCCCCGATCGCCCGTGCGTGTCCCCTGTTCTGTGGGATCCCGGCCGTGCCGGTCTCCGCGGTCGTGAGGCTCATCGGCGGTTGTCCTCCCCGTTGGTGGGTCAGGCACTGGTCGCGGCCACGGGGATCCACCCGCAGCCTGACGTTGTGCAGGGTCCTTCTCACTTCCCGCCAACACCACTCGCCTGCTGCATGGGCCTCATGCAGCAGGCGTATGAAGCTCATCCGCCGGGCGGGGGTACCAGGACTGCGACACGCGAACCCATTACGTCTTATGCATGAGATGGATGGACTGACGATCACACGTCCGTACACTTGGGAAACGCTCAGTGACGGGGGCGAGGCCGATGGATGCAGCGAGACCCAGATCCAGACGCGCTTGCCCGTGCGGGGCGTTCATCGCCGCCGACAACTCCGATCGGCTGTGTCACCGGTGCCGTCGCAACGCTCGTGCGGACGTGCACGGACCACCCGAGGTCCCGAACGACTTCTGGGACCATCCCGCGATCGTCGCCGCATGCACCGACCGCGACATGGGTGCGCTGATCTCCGCGTATCGGCACCACCCCCGGCACCTCAGCCGGGTCACGCAGGACCGCATGGCGGCGTGGCTCGGCATCAGCCAGGCGCAGCTCTCGCGTTACGAGTCGGGCGAGAACCAGATCGACCGCCTCGACCGGCTGCGCCACTTCGCGCTGGTGCTCGGTGTACCGGGCGAACGACTGTGGTTCGACCGCGTCGTCATCCCAGCTCAGGTGGGCTCCCCTGACACCGGCCCGCCAGACGTGCTCGCCGCCCCCTGGGAGGCGACGAGCATTGCCCGTTCGGTCGAGGAGACGGCGAGGAGCGACTTGGCGATCAGCAGACGAGCGGCGCTCACCGGAGCCGCCGCGGTGACGGTGGGGTCCGCACTGGTCGAGCCGCTGCAGCGGTGGTTGCACCCCCTGCAGAACCTGTCGAAGTGGTCGTCGCACTCGGCGATCAGCGAGGAGGAACTGTTCGCGTTGCAGCGCGTGGCCGACGGGCTGCGCGGCTGGGGCGGCCGGGGCGGCTACGGACTGGCCCGCAAGGCCGTCCTGGGTCAGCTCGACGAGCTGGCCGAACGCCTGGGCCGGGCACCGTCCGGCCCGACGACGGAACGCGCGTTCTTCATCGGCGCGGAACTGTCGAAGGTGGCGGCGAGCATGTCGTTCGACGCCGGCCTGCACAACGCGGCCCAGCGCTACTACGTGCTGGCCGTCCGCATGGCCAAGGCCGGCCACAACGACGGCTTCGCGGCGCTGTGCCTGGCGGCCATGGCGAGGCAGATGTTCGACCTGGGCCGTCCCGAGGACGGCCTGGAGCTCGTCCAGCTGGGCCAGTACGGCACCCGCCGCACCGGCACGCCGACGCTCAAGGCGCTCCTGCTCACCCGCGAGGCCTGGGCCTACGCGAGCATGGGCAAGACCCGCGAGTTCCACCAGGCCGTGGGCATGGCGCAGGAGAGCTTCGCCCAGCGGGACGCGGACAACGAACCGCGCTACCTGCACAGCTTCGACGAGGCCGAGCTCGAGGGCGTCATCGGCGCCCGCTGCCGCGACCTCGCGATGCACGACCCGTCCCAAGCCGTGTTCGCCGAACAACACATCCGGCGGGCTCTGGCGTTGCGGGACCCGTCGAAGGTGCGCAACCGCGCCTTCGACGTGATCGGACTGGCGCGCACCAAAATGGTCGCGGGAGACCCGGAGGCAGCGTGCGGGTTGATCAACGAGGTCCTGCCGACAGCGGCGAAGCTCTCCTCGGGCCGGGTCCTGCGCAAGCTGGAGGACTTCGCGAAGGAGGCGGCACGGCACCGCCACATCCCCGCCGTGCAGGACACCCGAGACGCGATCAGAGCGATCCGGACCGCTTGATGCGCGTCGGCATCACCGGCCACAGCAACCTGGTGCCGGAGTGCGTGCCCGCCGTCCAGGCCGCCATCACGGAGGTGCTGGAACGGCTGGGCACCAACCTGGTGGGCGTGACCTGCCTGGCTCCGGGGGCCGACCAGGTCTTCGCCAGGGCGGTGCTGGCCCTGGGCGGTGAGGTGGAGGTGGTCCTGCCCGCGCTGGACTACCGCGACCGCCTGAAGCCGCACCAGGTGGCCGACTACGACGAGCTGCGCGCGGCCGCCACGGTCGTCAGCGTCCTCCCGCACATGTCGAGCGGGCGGCTGGCGTACGTGGCGGCCAACGAACGCATGCTCGCCTCCGTCGAGGTCCTGGTGGCGGTGTGGGACGGCGTCCCGGCCCAGGGCAAGGGCGGTACGGCGGACGTGGTGGAGCAGGCGCGCGCGTCCGGTGTGCCGATCGAGGTCGTCTGGCCGGACGAGGCGCGCAGGAAATCCTGAGTGAGCTGGTGGTGTGGCTTGGAAGGTTGCCAGGCGAATTCGCGGTCAGACGAGGCGCCCTGCTGAGCGTGAATCACCCAGCCGCCCTTCCAAGCCACACCACTAGGCCGAGTGAGGGAAGTTCGTCGGCAACCGGACCAACTCCCCTCACAGGCCTAGCCCCGCCCACCGGGCTTGATCACGATTTCGGGGCATGGCAGCCGATCCGTTCGCCCGCCTGGCCGACCGCCAGCAGTCCCTGCGAACAGCCTTGCGGGCCCTCCAGGCCGCGGGCCCCGGCAGCCCGGACTTCCAGCCCCTCCTCGCCACCACGAACGCCGAGGTGGAAGCGGTCATGCAGGCCCGCAGGGACGTCGAAGCGGCCAGGCTGACCACCCCGAACCGCGTGATCGCCATCGCCACCACCGCCGCGGCCCTGGTCGTCGCCGTGGGCTGGTTCGACGCCTGGTCGCTGCTCTCGCTGCTGGTGGCGGTGGCCACGGCCGCGTCGGTCCTGGTGGACCCGGCGGGCCGGCGGATCTTCGAACCGCGGGCCAGGACCACCGCGATCAGCGCGGCCCTCGTGGCCACCCTCCTGACCCCGCTGGCCAGTGGCTGGGCGACACTGATCACCGCGGCGGGCATCGCCTGGTGGGCCTGGAGGACGCTGAAGTGAACATCGATCCGGTCAAGGCACTGGACGGCAAGGTCGAGCGGCTCAAGAAGGAACTGAAGTCGCTGGAGACCCGCATCGACCACGCCCAGACCGACGCGGCGCACCAGCAGCTCAGCCAGGCGAACCAGCTCAAGGACACCACCCGCAAGCTCACCAAGACCAACGACCGCGTCACCGAGCTCGCGGAGAGCGTGCACCGCCTGGAACGGCTCCTGGTGGCGCTGAACCGGAAGGTGCGGGCGGGCGAGACCCAGAAGGCGGACTTCGACCACTGGCCCGAGATCGGCGAGGCACAGCTCGCCAAGATCCTCAAAGGCCAGGAAGCCTACGCCCGCAGGGCTTTCACCCCGCAGGAAGCCAAGGACACGCGCAAGGCCATCGCCGAGTACGACCGGGTGGCCCTGGAGGCGATCGAGGCCGCCGAGGCTCTGACGCACCTCCCGCCCACGGCGGAAGTGTTGTGGCGCAAGAACTACCAGCAGTGGCGGTCCATCACGGACCGGGAACGCCCCGAGGCCCCGGATGACGACACGCACACCAAGGACACCGTTGCCAAGTCGGCCGGCAACGAGGCCATCGCGCACGTGCGCCAGCTGATCCGCGCGCGCATCGAGGACGCGGTGGCACGGGATCTGCTGTTCCCGGCGTGGTTCGAGAACGTGCTCGGACCCGCCGCGCCGCCCGGCAAGGCGGACGACTGGCTTTACACCGCAACGGATGTCGTGTTGTACCGGCTGCTGCACGGCATCACCAGCCCAGCGGACGCGCTCGGTCCGGCGCCCGAGGAAGAAGGGCACCGCAAGACCCTGCACGACCGCCTGACCGGCGAGTGCGCGGACTACCGGAGACCGTGAGAAAGCCCGGGCAGGGCGCCTCTGCCCGGGCACTCAACTCACGCCAGCTCCAGGCTGAACCGCTGCTGCACGGCGTCCACCGCGAGCACCTTCACCCGCACCGAGGCACCGACCTCGGCCTGGCGGCCGTGCAGGAGCCCGTGTGCACCGGCGGGGTGCTCGATGAACGAACCGAAGGGAACGGTCGAGACGACCTTCCCCGAAAAGACATCACCAACGTTGGGAAGCATTGCGCATCACCTCCTCTCCCGTGCGCGCATCCAGAGGAACGGATGTACGCGGGGGCTGGAGGGGCCCTGATCAAGTCAGGGCCGGGCAACCGTTCCGCTCACGGCACAAGGCCGACCCGGCAGTCATGCCGACAACCCTAGCCACCGCAGGCCGTTGTCCGCAACGGAATCTAGGATCGTCACATGCTGGAGACGTCCGCACGGCTGCTGAAGCTCCTGTCCCTGTTGCAGGTGCGGCGTGACTGGACGGGCCCGGAGCTCGCCGACCGGCTCAGCGTCGACGTGCGCACGATCCGCCGCGACGTGGACAAGTTGCGCAGCCTCGGTTACCCCGTCACGTCCCTGCCCGGCGCGGCCGGCGGCTACCAGCTCGGGGCGGGCGCGGAACTCCCGCCGCTGCTGCTCGACGACGACGAGGCGGTCGCCGTCGCGGTCGGACTGAGGACGGCGGCGAACGGTTCCGTCGCGGGCATCGAGGAGACGTCGGTCCGCGCCCTCACCAAGCTCGAACAGGTGCTGCCCACGAGGTTGCGGCGGCGAGTGCAAGCACTGCAGGCGCACACCACGGCCCTGCCGGCCGCGGGTCCGACGGTCGACCCGGAGACGCTCACGATCATCGCCGCCGCCTGCCGCGACCACCAGCAGCTGCGCTTCACCTACGCCCCGACGCAGGGCGAGCCGGCGAAACGGCTCGCGGAACCGCAAGGTCTCGTGCACACCGGCCGCCGGTGGTACCTGGTCGCGTGGGACGTGTCCAAACAGGACTGGCGAACGTTCCGGGTGGACCGCATCACCGAGCAGCCCTCGCTCGCGGCGAGGTTCACGCCCCGCGAACCGCCCGCGCCGTCGCTGGGCGAGTTCGTGTCGAGGCAGGTCGCCTCCAGCGTCTACACCTACCAGGCAGTGCTCACGATCCACGCACCCATGCAGGCAGTCGCGGAACGCACCACGCCGATGTCCGCGGCGCTGGAACCGATCGACGAGAACTCGTGCCTCATGCGCACGGGCGCCGACGCGCTCGAACGGATCGTGTGGCACCTGCTGTTCCTGGGCTTCGAGTTCGACGTGCACGAACCGGCCGAACTCAGGGACTACGTCGAAACGCTCGTCGGCAGACTCCAGAACGCGATTACAGTGCGGGAGTGACAGTGGACTTCGCGACGGCCGCCGACCCGTTCAGACGGGAGCTTCTCGCGCACTGCTACCGGATGCTCGGCTCGCTGCACGACGCCGAGGACCTGGTGCAGGAGACGTACCTGCGCGCGTGGAAGGCGTACGGCCAGTTCGAGGGCCGCTCGTCGGTCCGCACCTGGCTGTACCGGATCGCGACGAACGCCTGCCTCACCGCCCTGGACGGCCGCACGAGACGCCCGCTGCCGTTCGGTCTCGGCACCCAGGCGGCCACCGAGACCGACCCGCTCACCGAGGACCACGAGATCCCGTGGCTGGAGCCGTTCCCGACCGATCCGGCCGCGATCGTCACCGAACGCGAGTCCACCCGGCTGGCGTTCGTCGCGGCCCTGCAACACCTTCCGCCGAGGCAGCGCGCGGTGCTGATCCTGCGGGACGTGCTGAAGCTCAGCGCCGCCGAGACGGCGGACGAGCTGGAGATGACGGTCGCGGCCGTCAACAGCGCTCTGCAACGGGCGCACGCGCAGCTCAAGGACCTCAGCGAGGACGAGGTGGTGGAGCCCGCGGAGGCGAAGCCGTTGCTCGACCGGTGGGTGAAGGCCTTCGAGGCCAAGGACATCCCGGCGATCATCGGCATGTTCGCGCAGGACGTCGTGTGGGAGATGCCGCCGTACCCGCAGTTCTACCGGGGCCCGGACATGGTCGCGTGGCACCTCGCGAACCAGTGCCCGGCAGTCCCGCACGGCGCCAGGATGATCGCCACCGAGGCGAACGGGCAGCCCGCGTTCGGGCTCTACCTGCGCGGCGAGGACGGCGTGTTCCGGCCGTTCAACCTCCAGGCGCTGGAGGTTCGTGGCGGCCGGATCACGCGCGTCTCGTCGTTCTTCGACCTCAGTCTGTTCCCGCGGTTCGGGCTGCCTTCGACCGCATGAACTCGGCACGGTCCAGCGGCCGGTTCACGATCCGCATGTCGCCGATCCAGCCGTGCAACGACTTCTCGACGACCTTGTTGTACGCGTAGGCGCCGACGAGCCACGGGTCGCCGGCGGTCGAGATGCCGCGTGCGGGCGTGGACGGGTTGCGCAGCAACGGAGAGCCGTCGACGTACAGCGTGGTGTGCACGCCGTCGTTGACCACGGCGATGTGCCACCACGTCTCGTAGTCCATCTCGTGGCCCCAGTTCGTGGAGATGCCCGGCAGGTTGCGCGGGAACACCGCCCACTGCAGCTGACCGCCACCGGCGACGTTCAGGGTCGCGATCGGCTCGCTCGGGTCGTCCCCGGTCTTGCCGGCCGCGGAACCGGGCGCGAGCTTCGTGAACAGGCCGCACCAAGGGTGGTTGAAGTCCTTGGGCAGCTTGAGGAACACCTCGATGGTGTAGCCGCGCTCGAACGTCTCCCTGTTCACCGGCGCCGAGTCCACGGTGGACAGGTGGCCGTCCTTGCCGAAGTACAGCGAACGGTGCGACGGCGCGAACCGGCTGTGGTCGTCCGAGGCGGTCAGCGAGCCGGTCTGCCGCAGGTCGTTCCCGTTGCCCGACAGGTCCTTCAGGCCCTCGCCGAGGCGCCAGTACGCGACCGTGCCGCGCACCAGCACGTCACGGGCGGGCTGCGGCGCGGGCAGCACCGGCGGGTCGAAGCGGGCGAACCGCTGCTCGAAGTCGATCGGCACGCTGAACCGGTCGGCCGGGCCGGTCAGCTCGGTCTCCTTGCGCTCCAGCGGGTTGAGCGACTTCTTGCCGAGCAGCCACGGCGACAGGGTGCGGACGTCGATCACTCCGCGGTCCAGGTCGAAGTGGTAGAACCGGATCATCGCGCCGCCGCCGTAGTAGCGGTCCTGGTAGTTCGTGATGTGCACGTGCACGTCGTTGCCGGCGGTGTTGCGCATCGTCGTGCGGGCGGGCGGCCAGAAGTGCCCGTTCAGCGTCAGGAAGATCTGGTCGTTGTCCTTGATCAGCTCGTTCCACAGCCTGCGGCCGTAGTCGGACATCGCGGCGGTGCCGTCGCCACCGTCGTAGGCCAGTTCGTGCGTGGTGAGGATGACGGGCAGCTTGGCGTGCTGCTTGAGCACAGAGCGCGCCCACTCGAAACCCTGGGCGGACATGCGCCAGTCCAGCGCGAGCACCAGCCACTCCTTACCGGCCGCGCGGAACACGTGGAACGTGTTGTAACCGTCGGCGCTCGCCCCGCGGAACGTCGGCGAGGTGCGGAACCGCCGCGGCCCGAACCTGTCGAGGTACGGCGTGGGCCCGCGCTGGTCGTCCAGCCGCGAGTTCGGCACGTCGTGGTTGCCCGCGAGCACGCTGTACCCGATCCGGCGGCGGTCGAGCACCTCGAACCGCTCGCTGATGTCGTCGATCTCGCTCTTCTGCGCGTTCTCGACCAGGTCGCCGAGGTGGCTGATGAAGACGATGTTCTCGGACTTCCGGCGGTCGACCAGGTACTGCAGCGTGGCCTTCAACGGCGCCGAGTCACCGCGGTCGAGGTCGAACATGTACTGCGTGTCCGGGATCACGGCGAGCGTGAACCGCCGGGCCTCGGGGTCGGGACGGCCTCCGACAACGTTGTCAGCGGTGGCGGAACCAGGCGTGACCAGGGCGGCAGCGGCGGCGGTCGCACCGGTGCCGAGCAGGAAGGAACGGCGGGACGCGGTCATGGCGCGGAGCGTAGGTGTGCTGGGCCAACGGCAGGCGAACAATGGTCGATAGCATCGCGAACTATGTCTTGGGGGTTGCTGGCGGTCGCCGGCGTGGTCGTCGCTTTCGGAGGGTTGCTGCAGGGCCTGATCGGTTTCGGGCTGGCCCTGGTCGCCGTGCCGCTGCTCGCGTTGCTGGACCCGGCGCTCGTCCCGGTGCCGGTCCTGGTCATCGCCTGCGCGCACGCGGTCATGTCGCTGGCCAGGGAGTTCGGTCACGTGGACTGGCGCGGTGTCGGCTGGGCGATGCTCGGCCGCCTGCCGGGCACGGTCGTCGGCATCTGGATCGTCGACTCGCTGGACCCGAAGAGCTTCGGCGTGGTCGTCGGCGCCGCGGTGCTGGCGTGCGTGCTGCTGTCGATCACGTCCTGGCGCCCGCAGCCCACGCCGCCGTCACTGGTCACCGCGGGCGTGGCGAGCGGCTCGTTCGGCACGGCCACGTCGATCGGCGGCCCGATGGTCGCGTTGCTCTACCAGAACCAGGCCGGGCCGGAGGTGCGGGCGACGCTGGCGGCGTTCTTCACGCTGGGCTCGGCCGTGTCGATCGTCGGCCTCACCGTCACCGGTAACGTCGCCGCGGACCAGTTGTGGAGCGGCGTGCTGCTGATCCCGTTCCTGGTCGCCGGATTCCTGCTTTCGGGGCCGTTGCGCAAGAAGTTCGACGCCAAGGGCATCCGGACCCCCACGCTGATCGTCGCGGGGGCGAGCGCTGTCGTGCTGATCGTGAGGAGCGCACTGCTGTGAAGATTCCGTCGTGGGCCGTGCTCGGGATCGGCGCGCTGGCCGCGCTGACGGTGGTCGTGTACGCGCCGGTCCTCGAACTGAAAGGCTTGGACAGCCTGTGCGAGCAACCCGGTGCGCGCTGCGGCACCCAGCCTGACTGGTACACGGGCCAGGAAAGCTACGAAACGCTGCGCGGGGCGGAGATGAGCGCCCGGTTTCCGGAAGTCGAGGTGGTCTACGACTACCGCCTGCTCTGGGCGGTGGCCTTGGTGGTGCTGGTGTGGGCCGTCGTACGACGCACCCCGGCCGCGTTCGCCACGGCCGCGCTCTTCGGCCTCGCGGTGTGGCTGTTGCCCGCCTACTCCGCGGTCGTGCTGATCGTCGCCGCCGCGGTGGCGGTGCTGCACGAGCACCGCCACCGCTTCCAGCGAAGGGGTCAGGCGAACGGCTGAAGGTTCGGCTGGAACACCTGGCCGTCGGCCGGCGCGACGAGATCCACCAGGTACTTCGCGACGGCCGCGTCCGTGTCGGCCGAGCGGCCCAGGATGCAGTGGCCGAACGCGTCGACGCTGATCAGGCGCGCGTTGCCGAGCTGCTTGGCCATGCGCTGCGAGAACAGGTACTGCGTGGCCGGGTCGTAGTAGTTGCCCACGACGACGATCGGGTTCTTCGTCTTGCGGTTCCACGGGCCGATCCAGCGGTCCGGGTTGCGCGTCGGCCACGTGGCGCAGGTCAGCAGGTCCGACGCGGCCTGGTAGCGGCCGAACGTGGGCGACTCCGCCTCCCACTTCGCCGCGGTCCTCTCCCAGTTGCGGTTCGTGCGGGAGAACGGCTTGTCGGTGCAGTTGACGCCGTAGTAGGAGTCGTCCGACGTGTACGGGGTGTCGGGCAGCGGGTCGACGTCCATGCGTCCGCCGGCGTTGTTCAGCGGCGCGGCCAGCTCCACGGTGGACTGGACGCCGAAGGTGGCGGCGGACGGGTTCAGCGCCACGTGGACGTTCTGCAGCCAGGCGGCCAGGGTCGTGATCCGGGCGATCGAGTACAGGTCGCCGGCGACGCGGCTCACCACGTCGGTCAGGGTGACCTTCGTGCCGTCCGGCAACGTCGCGGGGGCCTTGCCCAGCGCGGTCTTCATCGCCTCGAACTTGCCGCGGGCGTCACCGGCGAACGCGCACTTGGTGGCGCCGACGGAGTCGCAGCGCTTCAGCATGGCGTCGAGGGCGATCTCGAAGCCGTCGGCGCGCTGGCGGTCGTACTCCGCGCCGTTGGTCAGGCGCAGGCGCGGGTCGACGTTGCCGTCGATGACCATCGCCCGCGTGCGCTGCGGGAAGATGTTCGCGTACGTCGAGCCGATCAGCGTGCCGTACGAGAAGCCGACGAAGTTGAGCTGCTGGTCGCCCACGGCTTCGCGCATGACGTCGAGGTCGCGTGCGACCGCTTCCGTCGACATGTGGTTCAGCAGCGGGCCCGCGTTGATCTTGCAGTAGTCCGTGTAGGCCTTGGACTGCTTGATCGTGCTGGAGATCTCGGCCTTGGTGATGGGCAGGGCGTACCAGCCCTCGTTGACCGCGTCGGCCTCCTCCTGGGTGCGGAAGCAGCGCATCGGCGCGCTGCGGGCCACGCCGCGCGGGTCGAAGCCGACGACGTCGAACCGGTCCAGCACGGACGGCTGGAAGTAGTTCTTCGCGACGGCGCCGCGCAGCAGGCCGGAACCGCCGGGGCCGCCGGGGTTGAGGAAGATCGAGCCGATCTTGCGCGACTGGTCGTTCGCGGGGCGCTTCATCATGGCGATGCCGGTCTTCTCCCCGCGCGGGCGCGAGTGGTCGACGGGCACTTCCTGGACGGCGCAGGTGAGCTTCGCGCGCTCTTCGGGCGTCACGGAGGCGGGAAGGCCGGCGAGGACGTCGGCCGCGCACTGCCCCCAGGCGGCGGGTCTGACGGTCGACGAGACCTCGGGCTGGGCGCTCGCCACGCCCAGGCCGGAAGCGACGGTGCCGAGCACGAGCGCACTCGCGAGCACGACACGCGCTGATGCGGAGGATGACTTCACGGATGCACCCCATCACCGACCGTGCACCGTTTGTACCCGCCTATCGTCGGGTTGTCCGGCGACAGGCGGGTGTCAACGAACTAGAAAGGTTGTGCGTTCGGCTGGAACACTTGGCCGTCCGCGGGGGCGGTGAGGTCGACGAGGTACCTCGTCACCGCCGCGTCGGCGCCGGCCGAGTCACCGAGGATGCAGTGACCGAACGCGTCGACGCTGATCAGTCGCGCGTTGCCGAGCTGCTTGGCCATGCGCTCCGAGAACAGGTACTGCGTCGCCGGGTCGTAGTAGTTGCCCACCACGACGATCGGGTTCTTGGTGTGGCGGTTCCACGGGCCGATCCAGCGGTCCGGGTGGCGGGCGGGCCACGTCGGGCAGGTCAGCAGGTCGGACGCGGCCTGGTAGCGGCCGAACGTCCTCGACTCGCGCTCCCACCTGTCCGCGGTCCGGGCCCAGTTGCGGTTCGAGCGGGAGAACGGCTTGTCGGTGCAGTTGACGGCGTAGTACGAGTCGTCGCTCGTGTACGGCGTCTCCGGCAGCGCCCGGACGTCGGCCCTGCCGCCGAGGTTGTTGAGCACCGGAACGTCCACAACGGACTGGGCGGACAGCGCGGCGGAGGGGTTCTGGGCCGCGTGGATCGACTGCAGCCACGCCGTCAGCGCCTTGAACGTGGTCGGGCTGTACAGGTTGCTCGCCGTGCGGCCGACGAGGCCGGTCAGCGTCACCTGGGTGCCGCCGGGCAACGTCGTGGGGCCCTTGCGCAGAGTTTCCCGGATGTTGTCGAACTTCTTGCGCGCGTCACCGGCGAACGCGCACCTCTCGACACCGACGGAGTCGCACCGCTTCAGCATCGCGTCCAACGCGATCTCGAAGCCGCGGGCGCGCTCACGGTCGTACTGCGCGCCGTTGGTCAGGCGCAGCTGCGGGTCGACGTTGCCGTCCAGCACCAGGGCACGAGACCGGTGCGGGAAGATGTTCGCGTAGGTCGCGCCGAGCAGCGTGCCGTACGAGAAGCCGACGTACGTGAGCTGCCTGTCCCCCACGGCTTCGCGCATCACGTCGAGGTCGCGGGCGACCGCTTCCGTCGACATGTGGTTGAGCAGCGGACCGGCGTTGATCTTGCAGTAGTCCGTGTAGGCCTTGGACTGCCGGATCGAGCTGGCGATCTCGTCCTTGGTGATCGGCAGGGCGTACCAGCCCTCGTTCACCGCCTCGGCCTCCTCCTGGGTGCGGAAGCAGCGCAGCGGCGCGCTGCGGCCGACACCGCGCGGGTCGAAGCCGATGAGGTCGAACTTCTCGAGGATCTCCGGCGTGAAGAAGCTGGAGCCGTAGGCGCTGTAGATCAGGCCGGCGCCGCCGGGGCCGCCGGGGTTGATGAACAGCGAGCCGATCTTCTTCGCGGGGTCGCCGGCGGGGCGCTTCATCATGACGACGCCGGTCGAGTCACCGCGCGGACGCGAGTGGTCGACCGGCACCGTCTGGACCGCACAGCTGACCTTCGTGCGTTCGGCGGCGGGGATCTCGGCGAGCACGTCCGCCGCGCACGGCCCCCACGCGGCGGGTCTGACGGCGGAGGCGGCTTCGGGCTGGGCTGACGCGCTGCCCAGGCCGGTGATGACGGTACCGAGCGCGAGCGCACTGACGAGCGCCACGCGCACGGCACGCGTTGTTGCAGGAGTCATCGATGCAGCCCACCACTGAGCACGCAGCGCGTGAACCCGCCTATCGTCGGGTTGTGACCTGGGTTACACCGCTTGGGCTAGCGAGACCGCGAACCTGCCTTCGGCGTCGGTCCACCAGCGGTGCAGCGAGAATCCGGCGTCCTCCAGCTCCTGCCGCACGCCCTCCTCGCGGAACTTGGCCGACACCTCGGTGCGCAGTTCCTCCCCCTCCTGGAACTCCACGACCAGGTCGAGTTCGGCGAGCGTCACGCTCATCGCCCGCCTGGCGCGCAGGCGCATCTCGATCCACTCCTGCTCGGCGTTCCACAACGCCACGTGCTCGAACGCCTCGACGTCGAAGTCCCCGCCGACCTCGCGGTTCAGCACGTTGAGCACGTTGCGGTTGAACTCCGCCGTCACGCCTTGAGCGTCGTCGTACGCGCGCACCAGCGTGCCCGGATCCTTGACGAGGTCCGTGCCGAGCAGCAGCCACTCCCCCGGATCCAGCACGTCGCGGACCGTGCGGAGGAACTTCTCGCGCTCCTCCGGGATGAGGTTGCCGATCGTGCCGCCCAGGAACGCGACCAGGCGCGGTGACTCACCGGGCAGGAGCGACAGGTGCTGCGTGAAGTCGCCGACCACGCCGTGCACCCGCAGGCCCGGGTAGTCCGCCATGATCGCGTGCGCGGCCTCGGTGAGCGCCGACACCGACACGTCCTGCGGCACGAACTCCTTCAGCGTCCCGTGCTCGCGCAACGCGCTGAGCAGCAGCCGCGTCTTCTCCGACGAGCCGGAACCCAGCTCCACCAGCGAATGCGCGCCCGTCGTCGCCGCGATCTCGCCCGCGCGCTCCGCGAGCACCTCCCGTTCGGCGCGGGTCGGGTAGTACTCGGGCAACCGCGTGATGTCCTCGAACAGCGCACTGCCCACGGCGTCGTAGAACCACTTCGGCGAGACCCACTTCGGGTCCGCGGTCAGTCCGGCCCGCACGTCGGCACGTAACGCGTGTGCGGCGTCCTCCGGTTTGAGATGAACGTCCAGCACCGGCTCGGTCATACAGGTCGAACCTCCACAGTGGATGGAACGGCGGTGACCACGTGCCGGTCGGGGATCTCCCGCCAGTCCGGGTCGTCGTCGAGCGGCTCGGACGCGAGTGTCACGCCCTCGCCTTTCTGCAGCACCCACAGGGCGTGTGTCCACGTCGTCCCCACGAGCACTTCTCCGTTGGTCAGCAGGAAGTTCAGGCGCGACCTCGGCGCCGCGTCCGCCACCTCCCGCACGAGTTCAACCAGCGCCTGGGCCGGGTTCTTCCCGGTCTCCAGACGACGTCTGAGGACCGTCCACAACAGCGCGGAGTCGGTCGGCGCGTCCATCGTGAGCAGGTCGGTCACGTCGAGGGTCTTCGCCAGCCCGGCGACGGTGTGCGGCCAGCCGTCGACGCGCCCGTTGTGGCTGAACAGCCACGTGCCGTCGGTGAACGGCGCGCACGCCGCGTCCGCCACCGGCATCCCGGTGGTCGCGGACCGGACCGCGGCCAGGAAGGCCGTCGATTCGATGCCCGCGAGCTGGCGCAGGTTCGGGTCGCTCCACAGCGTGCCGGCCCGCCGGTAGCGCACCGGGCCGGGGAACCAGCCGACGCCGTACCCGTCGACGTTGACCGTTCCCCCTGCCCGCATGTCGCCGGGTGCGTAGGACTGGTGCTCCAGCGAGTGCGGTGCCTCGTAGAGCGGACCGCCGATGGGCACGGCGGTGCCCAGGTAAGCCAGGTGGCGGCACATCCGCCTAGGCGTCCCTGGCGCAGCGGAAGCCCGCGAAGATCTGCCGTCGGATCGGGTAGTCCCAGTTGCGGAACGTCGCGCGGATCGCCGACTTGTCGGTGCCGAACGAGCCTCCGCGCAGCACCTTGTAGTCCGGGCCGAAGAAGACCTCGGAGTACTCGCGGTACGGGAACACCTCGAAGCCCGGATAGGGCCCGAAGTCGCTCGACGTCCACTCCCACACGTCGCCGATCAGCTGGTGCACGCCCGCGGGGGACGCCCCCGCCGGATAGGCGCCGACCGGGGCCGGGCGCAGGTGGCGCTGGTTGAGGTTCGCGTGCTGCTCCGCCGGTTCCTCGTCACCCCACGGGTAGCGGCGCGTCTTGCCGGTGGCGGTGTCGAAGCGGGCCGCCTTCTCCCACTCGGCCTCCGTGGGCAGGCGCTTCTTCACCCACGTCGCGTACGCCTGGGCCTCGTGGTAGCACACGTGCACCACAGGTTCGTCCGGCACGATCGGCTCCGTCACGCCGAACGCCGTGCGCACGAACGAGTTCTCCTCGCGTTGCCAGAACCTCGGCGCCACGAGCTTGGCGTTCGTCCGGTGCTCCCAGCCCTCGTCCGTCCACAGGCGACGGTCGTCGTAGCCGCCCGCCAGGACGAACTCGGCGTACTCGCCGTTCGTCACCGGCGTCGTGTCGATGAAGAACGAGTCGACGTGGACGGCGTGCGCCGGACGTTCGTTGTCGAGTGCCCACGGTTCGTCCGACGTGCCCATCTCGAACGGGCCGCCCGGGATGAACGCTTCCGTTGTGGGAACCAGGTGTCCACCGGGCGGCAACGGTGCGTGCAGCACCGGTTCACCCGTGCGCAACTGGTGCGTCGCGAGCATCGTCTCGTCGTGCTGCTGCTCGTGCTGCACGATCATGCCGAACGCGAAGGCGTTCTCGACGAGCCGACGCCCCTGCAGCGGCACCTTCTCCAGCACGTCGAACACCTTGCCGCGCACGTCACCGACGTACTGGCGGGCTTCACGAGGGTTCAGCAGCGGCAGCTCCGGCCGCACGCTGCGGGAGAACTTGAACGCGTCGTAGTACTCGTCGATGTCGCTGCGCACCGGCTCTCGTCCGCCGACGTCGCGAACGAGCCACAGCTCTTCCTGGTTGCCGATGTGCGCCAGGTCCCAGACCAGCGGCGACATCAGCTTCGAATGCTGCCGCACGAGGTCGTGCTCGTCGACGGCGTCGGTCAGGGCGGTGGAACGCGCGCGCGAGCGCAGCAGTTCCCCCGCCACCCGCTCGCGGAGGTCGTCTCCATCGATTTGGCGAGTCACAGCTTCCCCTCAAGCTCCCGGCTGATGGCGCCGATCTGGTCGTGGGACAGTCCGGTGCGGGGCAACGCCTCGATGCCCAGCGCCACAACGTCTTTCGCGGCACGCGCGATGCGTTCGTCCGCCAGTCCGTGCCGGGCGGCGGCGAGCCACCGCCCGGCCGCCCGTTCGGTCGCCGCCAGCACACCGTCCACAACGGACGGATCGCTGAACAGCGCCACGAGCAGCGCACTCGGCGCGATCCACCCGCCCGGCGCGGGTGTGTCGAGGTATCTGATCTCGATGTACCCGCGCGGCCGGACCGGCGGGAACATCAACGACATGTGGTAGTCCAGGTCGTCGCTCGTGGGGACACGGTCGTTCGCCCCGTCCACCCACTCCGCGAACGTGAACCTGCGCGCCGGGATCCAGTCGGGACCCGGCCCGCGCACGACGATGACGGGGGTGTCGACGACTCTGCGCGCATAGGCCTGGGCCGGATCGGCGCACACAGCGCTGGGCCTGGTGCGCACGGGATCACAGCCGTAGAGCGCCCGCATGCGCGCGGACGCCCAGTTCTGGTGCATGCCACCGATGCTCGGCGAGTTCGCGAACAACGCGATCATCACCGGCCCGAGCTGGTGCACGGCGGCCCACCTGTCCTGCAGGTGCTTCTGCTCGCCGAAGTCGAGGCACACCTGCAGGCCCGCGGTGTTGCACATCATCGAGATGCCGTCGGCACCGAGCTCGCCGAACGCGTGCTCCATCGCGGCGTACCGAGGCACCTGCAGCAGGCGCGTGGGAGATCTGTGCAGGTCAGCGCCCTTGTCGCCGAGCACGAGACCGTGGTCGGCGAGCATGGCGGTGAGGTGCGAGATGTCCTGGGCGACTGTGGAGAAGAGGTCCGGGAGGCTGGTGCAGGGAGGAGTGGAGATCTCGACCTGCCCGCCCGGTTCGACGGTCAGCGGGGTGCCGCTGGGAAGCGGCCTCTGCGGGCTGTCCGGAACGAGAGTGGGTGGTGCGTGTTCGCCGAGAGCGGCGGCGAGCCGGTGCCGATCGAGGACCTGAGCAGGGTCTTCGGCGTGGTGGACGGTCCATTCGAGCTCCACGCCGAAAAGCCTCGGAGGCCCGTGTTTGAAACAGACCGAGGCCACATAAGCCTCGGCCTCGGCGCGGTCGGCGAACCTCGCCGGCGCCGGTTGGTTACGCAACGCGGTCACGCTGCCACACTCCCCGTGATCGTCTGGCCCGTTCGACGCTACACGCGGGGTCTGACACTCGCAGCCCTCAAATCCTTGCGAACCAAGTGAAGCGCCCGTGTGCACGCGTGCACACGGGCGCTTGTCCCACAGGCTGGATCTACGTCCTGGCATTCGAACGGCCGCGCAGCACGGTGCCGGCGGTGGACGCGTTCTTGATGGCCGTCTCGATCTGCGCCATCGACGAACCGGAGGTGATGCCGGGCACCGTCGTGGTGTTCAACGCGTACAACGTGAACGTGTACGGGTTGGTCGAGCCGCCGGGGCAGGGCCCGAAGTACTTCAGGGCGTTGGCACCGGATCCCATCGCCTTCTGCTTCGCCGAGCCCTGGCCCGGCACGGCGAACCCGGCCCCCAGGTTCTCCGGCAGCGAACGGGTGGCACCCGGAACGTCCCAGATCGCCCAGTGGAGCTTGTTGCCGTTGTTCACGCGGTCCGCGAACACGATGGCGTAGGCCTGCGCCCCGGCGGACTCACCCCACGCGAACGCCGGCGACGGGTCCTGGCCCGCGACACCGTCACCGGCGCACGTGTGCTTGGCCGGAATCATCGCGTCGTCCGCGAACGCCGGGGACGTCAGCTTGAACGCACCGCCCCCACCTTCGTAGACGATGTCGACGTGCAGGATCCGGTCGTTGCCGGCCGACCCGTCCTTGTCGGTCGTCGTCGTCAGCCAGATGTCGCCCTCCTGGTCCACCTCGACCGTGCGCAGGCGGCTGTAGGTGCCCTGGAAGTAGATCTGCTGGTCGACGAGGTTGCCGCTCGCGTCGATGCGCATCCGGTAGATGCGCTGGCCGACGGTGGTGGCGACGAAGACGTGGTCGTTGATGATCGTCAGGCCCGAGGGTGAGGCCTGCGAGGTCGGCCAGGTCTTCTTCGGCCCGACGGTGCCGGCGCAGCTGCCGATCGTGCCCTCGCAGGGCTCCCAGCCGTAGTTGCCGCCCTTGGTGATCAGGTTGACCTCGTCCTGCTGCGAGTTGCCGAACTCCGAGGCCCACAGACGGCCCTGCGAGTCGAAGTCGAGGCCCTGCACGTTGCGGTGGCCGTAGCTCCAGATCGCCTTGCCGGGGAACGGGTTGTCGGACGGGATGGAGCCGTCCGGGTGGACGCGCAGGATCTTGCCGGCGTTGGTGTTGAGGTTCTGCGCGTTGTTGCCGTTCTGCGCGTCACCGGTCGAGATGAACAGGTGGCGGCCGTCCGGGCTGAACCGCAGGCGCCCGCCGTTGTGGTAGCGGTTCTTCGGCACACCGTCGAGCAACGTGGTCCAGCCGGTCAGCGCAGCACCGTCGAACTGCACCCTGACCAGGCGGTTCCCGCCGCTGTAGGTGTGGTAGACGTACACGAACCGGTCGGAGGCGAAGTTCGGCGAGACCTCGATGCCGAGCGCGCCGCCCTCGCCGTTGGTGCCCATGGCGCCGGGCACCTTGCCGATGACGGTCTTGGCGCCGGCCTCGGTCACGCGCAGGACGTTGAACGTCTCGCGCTCGGTCACCAGCGCCGAGCCGTCGGGCAGGAACGCGAGTCCCCAGGCCACGTCGACCCCGCCGGTGATCTGCTTCACCGTGCCGGGGTTCGGCACACCGGTGCCGCCGCCCGCCGCGGGCTTGACCGAAATTTCGTTCGAGAACGCCGATAAGTTGCCCGCCGCGTCCTTGGCCCGCACCTTCACCGCGTACGTCCGGCCGGTCACCAGGCCGGCGACGGTCGCCGACGTGGCGGAACCGTCCGCGGTCTGCTTCAGGGCGCCGTCGAAGTGGATCTCGTAGCCGGTGACGCCCACGTTGTCGCTCGAGGCGCCCCACGCGATGGCGACGCTGGTGGAGGTGGCGCCGGTGGACCGCAGGGTGCCCGGAGTGGTGGGCGCCTGGTTGTCCACGGGCGCGGGCTTGGTGCGGCCCGGCACGTTGTTCGAGGCCTGCGAGACGTTGCCCGCGCGGTCCTTCGCGAACACGGTCCAGTCGTACTCCGTGTCGGCGCGCAGGCCGGACGCGGTCGCCTCCAGGACGTTGCCGACGCTCGTGACGAGCTGGCCGTGCTGGTAGACGTCGTAACCGGTGACGCCCACGTTGTCGGTGGCCGCCTCCCACTTCAGCGACACGGAGTCGTGGGTGGAGCTGACGAACTGCAGGGTGCGCGGCGGCGTCGGAGCCTCGTCGTCGGGCGGGCCGACCAGCACCGCGGTCAGCTTGTCCGCGTTCGGGCCGCCGTTCGCGGTCGTGGCGGTCGCCTTGATCCTGTTCGCACCGGCGTGCAGCGCGACCTTCAGGGTCCGCGTCTGCCACGTCGTCCACGCGCCCGTGCCGGGGAACGAGACGGTCTGCGCGGCGGCGCCGTCCACCGTCACCGAGACCGGGCGGTCGGTCGTGGTTCCGTTGGCGTAGCGGAACGTCAGGTCGTGCTCGCCGCCGGACTCGGCGTTGATCACGTACTCGACCGACGAGCCGATGGCGTTGTCGTAGTTGACGAACCCGCGGCCGGAGAAGCCCGCCCAGTTCGACTCGACGACGCCCTGGCTGATCGTCGCGTCCTCCGCCTCCTGCTCCAGCGCGGGAACGGACGCGATCTCCTCGACCTCCACGTAGTCGAGGTTGGGACCACCCGTGGCACCGGTGGACGTGAGCTTGATCTTGTTCGAGCCCGCGTTCAGGTTCACCGTGTTCTCGGCCGACACCCACGTCGTCCACGCGCCGGTGCCGGCGAACGCGCGGTCGTCGACGGCGACGCCGCCGTTGACGCTCACGTCGGCGGGCCGGTTGTCCGCGGTTCCGTTGGCGTAGCGGAAGACCAGCTTGGCCTGGCCCGCCTTCGACGCGGTGACGGTGAACTCGACCGAGCTCCCCGCGACGTTGTCGACGTTCACGAACCCGGCCCCGGAGAACCCGGCGTGGTTCGACTCCACCACGCCCTGCGAGATCGTCGCGTTCTCCGCTTCGTACCGCACCGGCGCCGCGAGGGCCTGCTCCGGTACCGACATCACCGCGACGGCTGTTGTACAGGCAACACCCATCGCGCCGAACGCGCGAAACGCCCGGCTTCTACTCGGTGCCACTGTTGTGCCTCCCACAAGACGGGTCGGGGGATCACGACGGAGCGGCGGCGGATTCAGTTTTAGACAGGAAACTTTCTTGACTATCGCGCAGATCACACCACCGCGCGGCCGCTGCGTCAACCCCGTCCCGGACGTGCTGGAAAGCGCTTACCAGAACTCGTCATCTGTCCCGGTTCTCCGCGAGGGCGGCGATCAGATCCGAGGCGGGCCGGCTGAGCAGCAGGTCGATCAGGTGGACGCCTGTGGACTCACGCCGCTGCCAGCCCAGGCGCTCGGCGAGCGTCGACAGCTTGGTGATGTCCTGGGTGTCCATGGCGGCAGAGGATATGGGCAGGACCTCGCCCGTTCGCGCAGGCCTGGCCGATGATCCACACGAAAGGGATCACGGGAGAAGATCACACCGATGGACCTGTTCAATCCGTACGTACGGATTGGATTTCCCACCCCCACCCTGCGACCATCTACCGGTGCCCAGGGTGAGCCAGGACCACCTCGACGCCCGCCGCCGTCAGATCCTCGACGGTGCGCGTGCCTGTTTCGCGCGACACGGCTACGAGGGTGCCACGGTACGCCGTCTGGAAGAAGCGACGAGCCTCTCTCGCGGCGCGATCTTCCACCACTTCCGCGACAAGGAGTCGCTCTTCCTCGCACTGGCCGAGGACGACGCGCTCCGGATGGCGGACGTCGTCGCCGAACAAGGTCTCGTCCAGGTCATGCGCGACCTCCTCGACGAGCCGGAGAAGCGGACCGAGGAGCACGCCGCCGACTGGCTGGGCACGCGCCTCGAGGTCTCCCGCCGGCTCCGCACCGACCCGGACTTCCGGGCGCGCTGGGCCGAACGCAGCGAGCAGCTCACCGCCGCCACCCGCCAGCGCCTCATCCGGCAGCGCGAGGCCGGCAACCTGCGCGACGACGTCGACGTCACGGTGCTGACGAGCTTCCTGGAACTCGTGCTGGAAGGCCTTGTCTCGCACCTCGCGATGGGGCTCCCGGCCGACGACATGGAACCCGTTCTCGATCTCGTGGAAGAAACCGTGCGGCGACACCGCCGCAACTCTTGAAGGTTCTTCGCGTAAACCTCACTGTGGACACATGTCCACGCTGAAGACCGCCGCCCAGTTCTTCGCGCTGCGCACGCTCGTCCGCGGCTACGCCCTGATCGGTGACCCGTACGCGGGCGTCATGGCCTCCCCGCCGGACCGCGACCCGTACGCGATGTACGAGAAGGTGCGCGCCAAGGGCGACATGGTGCGCAGCCGCATGGGCGCCTACGTCACGCCGAGCCGCGAGATCTGCGATTCGGTGCTGCGGGACAACAGGTTCGTCACCGCGACCTTCGACGAGGCGTCGATGGTGCCGATCACGTTGTTCAAGGACGGCGAGAAGATCGTCAACCCGGTGCAGGACTCGTTCCTGATGAAGAACCCGCCGGACCACACCCGCCTGCGCAAGCTCGTGCAGCCGTTCTTCACGCCACGGGCGCTGAAGGACCGCACGGCGTCCATCCAGAAGATCGTGACCGACCACCTCGACCGGCTGGGCGACCACTTCGACGTCGTCACCGAGTTCGCCTCGCAGGTGCCGATCCAGGTCATCGCCGACCTGCTGGGCGTGCCCGACGACCACAAGGACCTCTTCGCCCGCTGGGGCAGCGCCCTGGCGGAGACGCTCGACGGCGTGTGGTCGCACCAGCAGCTGAAGAACCTGCACGCCACGATCATCGAGTACAACGACTTCATCGACGTCCTGATCGAGGAACGCCGCCGCAACCCCCAGGACGACATCGTCAGCCACCTGGTGACGCGGCACGAGGACCTCAGCCGCGAGGATCTCGTCGCCACGACGGGGTTGTTGCTCTTCGCGGGGTTCGAGACGACGGTCAACCTGATCAGCAACGGCGTGCTGAAGGCGTTCGAGAACCCGCACACCGTGGCGCCGCTGGCCCAGAGCCCCGAGTACGCCGAGGGGTTCGTCGAGGAGGTGCTGCGGCTCGACCCGCCCGTGCAGTACACGATCCGCTGGCCGGGAGAACGTCTCGAACTGGCCGGGGTGTCGCTGCCGAAAGGCATGCCGGTGATGCTGATGCTGGCGGCCGCGAACCGCGACCCGCGGGTGTTCTCCGACCCGCTGAAGTTCGACCCCACGCGGTCCAACGCGCGCGAGCACCTCGCGTTCAGCGCGGGCATCCACTACTGCATCGGCGCTGGTCTGAGCCGCATCGAGGGCACGCTGGCGTTGCACGAGCTCTTCAAGCGCTTCCCGAGGCTCGCGGCGGACGGCCCGGTGACGCGCAGGCGCTCGAAGCTCATCCGCGGCGCGTTGCGACTTCCGGTGCGGGCCAACGAAAGCAGCCGATCACTGACGGTGAACTAATGCTGACCTGGGGCTAATTTCGTTGCGGCGAGTGCTCGACTTCACCCGGCTGGAGCAATGTTCGTGCCCCAATGACACATCTGCGTAGTGCATTCTTAGAAGTGAGAGGGAGACCCGCCGCACCGCCGCCGCGACGGGCCTCCCTCTCCCTCGTCCAGGACTTACTCGACGCCCGACATCAGCTTCTTGATCGCCGGGGCCGCCACGGCCAGGCCGGCGCCGAGGACGACGGCAGCGCCGCCCAGCGTGAGGAAGTACGCCGACGGGCTCGTCGTGTAGAACTTCACGAGCTGCGCGGCCACACCGGACCCGGCCGAGCTCGCCAGGAACCACAGGCCCATCGTCTGCGAGGCGAACGCCCTGGGCGCCAGCTTCGTCGTGACCGACAGGCCGACCGGCGAGAGCATGAGCTCACCGGCGGTCATGATCAGGAACATCACTACGAGCCAGAGCGGCGTCACCTTGCCGTCGGCGGCCGAGTTGCTCGCGAAGTACATGAGCACGAACGACAGGCCGACGAGCACCAGCGCGCCCGCGAACTTGCGCGGCGTGGACGGCGCGCGGTTCGCGAGCTTCACCCACAGCAGCGCGAACACCGGCGCCAGCACGATGATCATGATCGGGTTGATCGACTGGAACCAGGCGACCGGGAACTCCCAGCCGAACACGTGGTTGTCGACGTTCGAGTCGGCGAACTCCGCGATGACCGACGCGCTCTGCTCGAAGATCAGCCAGAACATCGCCGCCGCGATGAACAGCGGGATGTAGGCGACGACCCGCGGACGCTCGTGCGGCAGCGTCTTCTTGCTGCGCAGCATGACGGTGAAGTAGCCGATCGGCAGCACGACGGACATGATGCTGATCATCAGGATGACGCCCTCGACACCGCCGAGGAAGAACGCCAGCACGCCCAGGCCGACGATCGCCGCGGCGATGAGGCCGATCAGGCCGTAGATGCGGCCCTTCTCCTGCGAGGGCAACGGGTTCGGCGCCACGGCGGCCGAGCCGCGCAGGTTCTTGCGGCCGTACCGGTACTGGATCAGGCCGAGCGCCATGCCGACCGCGGCCACGCTGAAGCCCCAGTGGAAGCCGAGGCCGTCCGCGAGCGCGCCGGTGATCAGCGGCGAGATGAAGCCACCGATGTTGATGGCCATGTAGAAGATCGTGAACCCCGCGTCGCGGCGGGTGTCGTGCTGCTCGTAGAGGCCGCCGACGACGGTCGAGATGTTCGGCTTGAGCAGGCCCGTGCCGAGCACGATGAACACCAGGCCGGTGTAGACGCCCGCGAGGCCGATCGGCAGGGCCAGCGAGATGTGGCCGAGCATGATCAGGATGCCGCCGTAGAACACCGAGCGCTGACCGCCCCAGACGCGGTCGGCCAGCCAGCCGCCCGCGACACCGGACATGTAGACGGCGGTGCCGTAGATGGCCACGACGGACAGGGCGAGCGCCTTGTCGACGCCGAGACCTCCCTCGGCCACGGCTGTCCACAGGTAGAGGCCGAGGATGGCCTTCATCCCGTAGAACGAGAACCGTTCCCAGAGTTCGGTGAAGAACAGCGTGGACAGGCCTCGGGGGTGCCCGAAGAATCCCTTGTCCTGCGCGGAGATGCTGGCGCTAGGAGCGCTCACAGTCATCGCCCTCTCGTGTCAACTTTGTCACGGCGGATCCGGTCGAGATTACGCCGAACGCTCGTACTGTTTGAAATCGAGGTTGCGTCCAAGTGGCCGAACTCTCACGCCAGGGTGCGCAGTTGGCCGAGATTTGATGCACTGCTGGGATGGACTTGATCCAGGCGCACGGCGTGGCGATGACGGAGTTCGACCGCAGGGTCCGGCAGATCGCACCGGACCAGTGGTCGCTCGGCACCCCCTGCCGGGAGTGGTCGGTCAGAGACCTCGTCGGCCATCTCGTCTACGAGCAGCTCTGGGCGCCCGAACTGCTGGCCGGCTGCACGGCCGCGCAGGTCGGCGACCGGTTCGACCACGACAACCTGGGCGACGACCCGCTCGTGTCCTGGGTCGTGGCGGCCGCGGCGGCGCGCGAGGCGTGGCTGGGGCCGTTCGCGCTGGCGAAACCCGTGACCGTGTCGTCGGGGAAGCTGGACGCCGAGGAGTACTGCTGGCAGATGACCACGGACCTCGCCGTTCACGCGTGGGACCTGGCGCGGTCGATCGGTGCCGACGAACGCATCGATCCCGATCTCGCCTCGACCGTGCTGAAGTACGTCGAGCGCAACATCGACGAGTGGAGCGCGTCGCCGATGTTCGACTCGCCCGTTCCGGTGGCGCCGGACGCGGACGACCAGACACGACTGATCGGGCTGCTGGGACGCAAGCCCTAGGTTTCCGAAGCGCCCCGCACCGCATCCCCCTGTGCCTCCCGCGGTGCGGGGCGCTCCTCCCCCGGCAGCGATCGCCGGATCCCCCCGGACCGTCGATCGCACCGCATTTCTACAGGTAGATCGTTGTCCGGTGTCGGCGCCGGGAAAGCGGACAACGACCTCCGGACAACGGTTTGGTCTCCCCCTGGAACACGACACCGCCCCCGGCGCCGGATGCGCCGAGGGCGGTGGGTGCCGGACGGATCAGCCGACGTGTGATCGACGTCCGCACCGGTGGTGGGTCATGGGTGGACCGCTTCCAGACCATGCCAGCCGCTCATGACCGGCCCCTGAACGTCAGATGACCTTCTGCTCCAGAGTGACGCACCTGATCCCGACGGCGTCGAGGTGCTCGCTGACCCGGACGAACCCGGCGCTCTCGTAGAACCTGATGTTCTCGTCGCTCTCGGCGCCGGTGAACAACCAGACGACCTTCACGTCCGCGGGCGCTGCGCTGATCGCTTCGAGGAGCCTGCGCCCCACTCCGCCGCCCTGCACGTCCGGTGCGACGGCCAGCCGGGCGACCTCCATCCGCTCGCCGTCGACCCGGCTGCGCACCGACCCGACGAGCCGCGCCCCGACGAACGCGCCGAACGCCGGCGTGCCGTCCCCGAGGTGGCGCCGGATCTCGTCGAGCGTCTCGACGAGCGGCGGCAGGTCCCACGCCCCGTACCGCCTGGCTTCCGCGAGGTACGCGGCCCGCTGGATCGTCATGACCTCACCGGCGTGCTCGCGGGTCAACGGTCCGATGTGGACGTTCACGGCCCGGTGACCCCCGGCGTCCAGCTCTCCGGCAGCCCGCTCTCGGTGAGGATGATCTGGTGGTCGTGGAACCCCTCCGGCGCGTCCGGCTGCCACGGCCACTGCCCCTGCGGCGTCGGCACGATGATCTGCAAGGCCGCGAAGTCCGACCCGTCGTAGAGCAGGTACGCGCTCCCGAAGAACTCGGGGTAGAAGCCCTTGTAGACGCGTTCGAACGCGACGGGCACCCCTTCGAAGAAGTCGTCGTAGAGCTTGCCGGGCAGGAACCGCTCGCCCTCGCTGGCCCGCTTGACGTACAGGTTGATCAGCATCTCGCCCATGCCCTGCGGCAGTCCGATCACCACCGCCTCGGCCACGCCGAACCGGCGCCAGGCCCCCACCGAGAACACGTACCCGGGCCCCTCGGCGTCCGGGTTCACGACGATGTTGGTGTGGCCGAACCGGTCGGCCGCGGAGAGCAGGCGGGCGCGCAGCTCGATGTCTTCGTCGGAAAGCACGACACCCAGCCTACGGCACCTCCCCGGCGCCTTATGCCTGCTTGGAGCTGTTCCAACGCTCCCACCTTCAGGCAGATTTGGCGCGAAACGATAGAGCTTTCACGGTCCCTGCCCCTACCGTCCGTCCATGCCCAAGAGATCGTCCAGCGTGGTGGGCCGCGAGTTCGGCAACGGCGTCCGGGCCGCCGTCGAGAGCACCGGCCTGACCCAGCGCCAGCTCGCCGAGGCGCTCGGCTGGCAAGAGGCGAAGTTGTCCGACATGCTCGCCGGCAAGGGCGGAGTGAACGAGTCCGAAGTGCGCGAACTTCTCGCTTACTGCCGCACACCGCTGGAGGAACGCGAACGGCTGATCGAGCTGTTCCGCGAGTCGGGGAACGTCTGGCTGCAGATGCCCGAGGACGGCGTGCCGGACCAGGTCCGCACGCTGATCGAGCAGGAGAAGAACGCCAACCAGATCGACTGTTGGTCGATGATCCTCGTGCCGGGCCTTCTCCAGATTCCCGAGTACGCCTATGTGGTCACCGACCATTCACCAGTGGTCAAATCCGAGGACGTCCCCCGTGTCACCGCTGCAAGAGTGGCGCGAGCGGAGATCCTCGAACCTGATCGCACTTTCACCTTCTACATCCACGAACAGGCGTTGCGGCTGCCGGTCGGTGGTGAGGAGGTGTGGCGGGAGCAGCTCGCACACCTCCTGCGGATGTCGGTGCGGAAGTACATCAGTCTGCGAGTCATCCCTCGCTCGGTCGGCATGCACGCGGGCACCTCAGGCGACTTCCGGGTGATGAAGTTCCCGAAGTTCCCACCGGTCGTCTACGTCGAGAGCGTCAAGTGCTGCCTGTTCTTCGATGACAAGGAGACCGTCGAGACCTACGAGAACATCCTGAAGGACCTCGCAGCCATCGCAATGGATGAGGAACAATCGAGGGCGGTGATCAACAGCATCTTGGAGGACCTCCAATGACCAACTGGCGCAAGAGCAGCTACAGCGGCAGCGGCGACAACTGCGTCGAGGTGGGCCACGGCGTGGGCATCCGGGACAGCAAGGCGCCCTCGACCCATCTCCCGGTCTCCTCCGAAGCCTGGGCGGCGTTCTTGAAGGTCGTTCGGTCGCGGTGATGCAGAAACGCCGGCCACGCTGCTGCGTGACCGGCGTTCGTGCTGTCGCTGAGGGTCAGCCGACCTCGGCCATGACCTCGTCCGACACGTCGAAGTTCGCGAAGACGTTCTGCACGTCGTCGCAGTCCTCCAGCGCGTCGATCAGCTTGAAGATCTTCTTGGCGCCCTCGGCCTCGAGCTGCACCGACACCGACGGCATGAAGCTCGACTCCGCCGACTCGTAGTCGATGCCCGCGTCCTGCAGCGCCTTGCGGACCGGGATCAGGTCGCCGGCCTCGGACACGACCTCGAAGGCCTCGCCCAGGTCGTTGACCTCCTCGGCACCGGCTTCCAGAACGGCCAGCATGACGTCGTCCTCGTTCGTGCCCGCCTTCGGCACGATCACGACGCCCTTGCGGCTGAACATGTACGACACCGAGCCGGGGTCGGCCATCGAACCGCCGTTGCGGGTCATGGCCGTGCGGACCTCGGTGGCGGCGCGGTTGCGGTTGTCCGTGAGGCACTCGATGAGCACCGCGACGCCGTTGGGGCCGTAGCCCTCGTACATGATCGTCTGCCAGTCGGCGCCGCCGGCTTCCTCGCCGCCGCCGCGCTTGCGGGCGCGCTCGATGTTGTCCAGCGGCACCGAGTTCTTGCGGGCCTTCTGGATCGCGTCGTACAGCGTCGGGTTGCCGTCGGGGTCGCCGCCACCTGTGCGAGCCGCGACCTCGATGTTCTTGATCAGCCGCGCGAAGAGCTTGCCGCGCTTGGCGTCAATAGCGGCCTTCTTGTGCTTGGTGGTCGCCCACTTGGAGTGGCCGCTCATTTCTCCTCCGTCGAACCGCGAACCATGTCAACGAACAGTCGGTGAACACGCTCGTCACCCGTGAGCTCCGGGTGGAACGCCGTCGCCAGCACGTTGCCCTGCCTGACCGCGACGATCCTACCGGCGGCGTCTCCCGCCTCAGCCGTAACAGGCACCGTAGCGAGAACCTCGACCTCCCCGCTCACCGCCTCCACCCAAGGTGCCCGGATGAACACGGCGTGAACCGTCTCTCCGGCCAGGTCGAGGTCGGTCTCGAACGAGTCGATCTGCCTGCCGAACGCGTTGCGCCGGACCGTGACGGCCAGGCCGCCGAGCTGCTCCTGGTCCTCCCGGCCGTCCAGGACCTGCTCGGCCAGCAGGATCATGCCCGCGCACGACCCGTAGGCGGGGAACCCGGCCTTGATCTTGGCGCGCAGCGGCTCCAGCAGCTCGAAGTTCACCAGGAGCTTGCTCATGGTCGTCGACTCGCCGCCGGGGATGACGATGCCGTCGAGCTCGTCCAACTCCTCGGCGCGGCGGACGGGGCGTGCGGTGACATCGCACTTCGCGAGCGACACGAGGTGTTCCTGGACGTCGCCCTGGAGGGCTAGCACGCCGATGACGGGTGGGGCTGCAACCATGCTCACCAGCATATTCGAGGTCCACGACCTCGCTGCGCTGCCCTCCGGGCGACGCCAGGTCAGTCGACGGTGACGAGTTCCTCCTGCTGCGCCTCGCGCGACTTCACGAAGCGCCACCCGAGGAACAGGACCAGCGCGACCACCGGGATCGACCAGAACGCGATCTTCTCGGCGGTGCCGGCGAAGGCCATCTGCCCGATCACCAGCGCGAGGAACGCCAACGTCCCGTACGAGGTGTAGGGCGCGCCGGGCATCCGGTAGGACGGCCGCGTGATCTCCCCCGCCAACGCCTTTTTGCGCAGGCGGAGCTGGCAGATGATCAACGTGGCCCAGGTCGACACGACACCCAGCGACGCGACGGCGATCGCGATGTCGAAGGCCTCCTTCGGCACGGTGTAGTTGAGCACCACGCCGAACAGGTACGCGACACCGGTGAACAGGATGCCGCCGTACGGCACGTGCCGGGAGTTCATCTTGGCGGTGACGGCCGGGGCCTCACCCTTCTGCGCCAGCGAGCGCAGGATGCGGCCGGTGGAGTACAGGCCCGAGTTGCACGAGGACAACGCGGCGGTCAGCACCACGGCGTTCATGATGTCGCCGACCACCGGGACGCCCAGCGCCGAGAACACGGTCACGAACGGCGACTCGGTGCCGGTGAAGTGGTCCCACGGCAACAACATCGTGAGCAGCAGCACCGAACCGACGTAGAAGATCGCGATGCGGTAGACCACGCCGTTGATGGCGCGCGGCATGATCTTCTCGGGGTCCTTGGTCTCGCCCGCGGCGATGCCGACGAGCTCGATGGCCGAGTAGGCGAACACCACGGCCTGCAACGTCATCAACGCGATGCCGAAGCCCGCCGGGAACAGGCCGCCGTGGCCCAGGGTGTTCGAGACCGACGCCGTGGTGCCGCCGACGTCCGCGTTTCCGATGACCAGGCCGGTGCCCACGACGAGGAAGACGACGATCGCGGTCACCTTGATGACGCTGAACCAGAACTCCAGCTCACCGAAGAGCTTGACGGACAGCATGTTGATCGCGACGAGCACGAACAGGGCCACCAGCGCGGTGATCCACTGCGGCAGGTCCGGGAACCACTTGTGCATGTAGATCGCGACGGCGGTGATCTCGGCGATGCCCGTCATGGCCCAGTTCAGCCAGTACAGCCAGCCCGAGGTGAAGCCGGCCCACGGGCCGATGAACTCGCGGGCGTACTCGACGAAGCTGCCGGACACGGGCCGGTGGAGCACGAGTTCGCCCAGCGCGCGCATGACGAAGAACGCCGCGAGGCCGCACACCGCGTAAGACAGGATCAGCGACGGCCCCGCTGTGGCGAGGCGCCCGCCCGCACCCAGGAAAAGGCCGACGCCGATCGCGCCACCGATTGCGATCATCTGCACCTGGCGCTTGCTCAACGCCTTGGTGTAGCCGTCCGCATCAGTTTCCACAGAACTCACGAGGAGGTTCCTTCCGAAACGGAAAAATGCTCGCGTCGGAACCTCCCGCGCCCCGACGCGCTGATTCGGGGAACCCTAGCGAGTGGCGGTCATCACCAAGAAATCAGTTGGGGAAGACTTAACGTAAGCGACGTCACAGAGCGCTGCGTTTAGGTCATCCCAAATGTCTTCGACATGCTCGAGACCCACGGAAATGCGCAGCAAATTGTCCGGAACGCCAGATGCACGCAGTTCTTCTCCTGGCACCAGGCGGTGGGTCAAAGCCGAGGGGTGCTCGATCAGGGTGTCCACCGAACCCAATGAGACGGCCGGCGTGATGAGCTTCAGCCTGCGCACGACCTCGACCGGATCGCCGTGCACACCGAACGCGATCATCGCGCCCGTTCCGCGCATCTGCCGTGACGTGGACGGGTAGCGCACGAACTCCACGGCGTCATGCTCGGACAGCCGCGAGGCCAGGAGAGCAGCCGAACGGGAGGCCGCCTCGACGCGCAACGGCAGGGTGGCCAGCCCGCGGTGCAGCAGGTAGCCGCCCAGGGGGTGCAGGACGGCGCCCGTGATGATCCTGACCTGCCGCAACGCCGCCGCGAGCGACTCCGAACAGGCCACGACGCCGCCGAGCACGTCACCGTGCCCGCCGAGGTACTTGGTGCCGGAGTGCAGCACGTAGGAGGCGCCGTGCAGCGCGGGGTTCTGCAGGATCGGCGTCGCGAAGGTGTTGTCGACCATCACCGGCACGGAGCCTGCCTGGCGCACGACGTGCTCGATGTCGACGAGGTCCAGGTTGGGGTTGGCCGGGGTCTCGACGACCACGAGCCCGGTGTCCGGCCGGATCGCGGAGGACACCAGGCCCGCTTCGACGTACGTCGTCGTGACGCCCAGGAGACCGGACGACAACAGGTGGTCCGTGCCGCCGTACAACGGCCGCACGGCTACGACGTGCGGCTTTCCCGCCATCACGCAGGCGGCCTGGATCACGGCGGTCACCGCGGCCATGCCACTTCCGAACGCCACGGACGTCTCGGTGCGTTCGAGAGCCGCGAGCGCCTGCTCGAACCGGGCCACGGTCGGGTTGTGCAGCCGCGCGTAGACCGGCGAGGCGGCCCGTGCGGCACCGGTGGCCCACTCGCCCAGGGCTTCCCCGCCGAGCGCCTGGTCAGGCACGGGGTAGGTGGTGGACAGGTCGATGGGGGGAGCGTGCACGCCGAGCTCCGCGAGGTCGTCGCGGCCGCCGTGCACTGCGATGGTCTCGATGCGCGTCATGGCCCGAATGGTGGAGACTTCCTCGGCGGAGCGGACACAACACCGCAGGCAATTCGGCGGAACGGAGAAGAGCCGTGCTGGATTCGATCGACGAGGCCATCGTGCGGGAGCTGCGGAAGGACGCGCGGCTGCAGAACAAGGACCTGGCCGAACGGGTCAACGTGGCGCAGTCCACGGCGGTGGTCCGGCACCGGGCCCTGCGGGAGCGCGGCGTGATCACCGGCTACCACGCCGAGATCGATCCGAACGCGATCGGGCAGCACGTGCAGGCGATGCTCGCGGTGAAGATCCGGCCGCACACCAAGGAGATCGTCGACCCGTTCATGGCTTACGTGCTGTCGCTCCCCGAAACGCTCGCGCTCTCACACGTGACAGGTCCAGAAGATTTTCTGGTGCACGTCGCGGTATCGGACGTTGGTCATCTCCAACGACTCGTGCTCGACAAGTTCACGAGCCGCCGAGAGGTGACAGAGGTTCATACGAACCTGCTTTTTTCGCACGTCAGGAAGCATTGATCGATTCCTTACGCCACGCCGGCGAGCCTTAGTCCCGCCGTCGTCACCGCGGCCAGCACGATGACGGCGACGAATGGCAGTTTCCGCCACGCCGCCAGACCGCCGACCGCGACTCCGATGGCGAGCGCCCAGCCGCCGAACTGCTTGCCGCTCGTCAACGCCGAGACCGCCACCAGTGCCAGGAGCAACACCGTCGCGGAGGCCGACATCAGTTCGCGCACCCGTTCCGGAAGCGTCACGCGGTCGCGCAGCAGGGGTCCGGCGAACCGCATGGCGAACGTGCCGGCAGCCAGGATCAGGATCGCGGTGACGGGCACGGCTCCTCCTTCTTCTTAGTGGTGCGAAACGCGAAGAGTCCGACCAACGCGAGCAGCACGGGGACACCGGCAGGCAGGAACGGCGTCGTCGCGAGCGCGATCGCCGCACCCACGAGCGCCGCGTTGCGGGTCGCCGCGTCCTTGAGCGCCGGCAGCGTGAGCGCCAGCAGGGCCGCGGGGAACGCCGCGTCCAGCCCGAACATCATCGGGTCGCCGATCGCCTGCCCCACGAGCGCACCGATGAGCACGCCCGTGTTCCAGCTGAAGAACAGCGACACGCCGCACGCCCAGTAGGCCGCACGCGCTCTCGCGGGATCCTTCTGCGCCATCGCGAAGGCCGTCGACTCGTCGCTCATCAGGTGGCTGCCGACGATCCGGGCGAGAGGGCTCTTGCCCAGCACGTCCCCGATCGCCAGCCCGAACGGCAGGTGCCGCGCGTTGAGCACGAGCCCGGCCAGCACCGCGGCGGCAGGGCTGCCACCAGCGGCGACAATGCCCACAGCCATGAACTGCGAGCCGCCCGCGAAGACCGCCAGCGACATCAGCACCGGGAGCCACCACGGCAGGCCGGAGCCGACCGAGATGGCGCCGAAGGAGGCACCGGTCACTGCGGCACCGAGTGCGACTGCGGCCACGTCACGCAGAAGCACAGCATCAAGGGTTCGCCATATCGAACGCATCACCCATTACAATGAACACTGCAACGGGTGTTCGTCAAGACGAACGGATGGACTTCTGTGCCGAACGCACCACTCGACCTCATCGCGGCCAACCTCCGGCGGGAGCGCGATCGCACCGGCATGTCGCTCTCCGAGGTCGCCAAGAAGGCGGGCGTGGCGAAGTCGACGCTCTCGCAGCTGGAGTCCGGCGCCGGGAACCCCAGCGTGGAGACCCTGTGGGCCCTCGGCGTGGCGCTGGGTGTCCCGTTCAGCCAACTGGTCGAACCGGCCGTGCCGCGCGTGCAGGTGATCCGCGCGGGCGAGGGCCCGGTCATCCACTCCGAACGCGCGCACTACTCCGCGACGCTGCTGGCCGCCTGCCGTCCGGGCACCAAGCACGACATCTACTGGCTGGCCCTCGAACCCGGCGGCGCCCGCGAGTCGCTCCCCCACGTGCCGGGCAGCATCGAGCACATGATCGTGGCGACCGGCCGTTGCCTGGCGGGCCTCGCCGACGATCCGGTCGAGCTGGGGCCGGGCGACTACATCGTCTATCCCGGCGACCTGCCGCACATCTGCAAGGCGCTGGAGCCGGGCACGACCGCGATGATGGTCATGGAGCACACCGTCTAGGCGAGCCGGCTGCGCAGTGTGCGCAGCCAGGGTTCGGCGAGCCCGGGTTCACCGTCGATGGCGCGGGCGATCATCTGCCGGACCTCCTTGGTGCGTCCCAGCTCCACGAGCCGCACGGCTTCGGCCAGCGCCTTGCGGGTCTTGTCGTCGCGCTGCGTCTCCGCGGCACCGCTCACCCACCTGTGAGGCGGAAACCACCTCGTCAGCTTCTGCTGCCAGTTGCCGAAGTGCGACCACGTCATCGCGTCGAGCGAGACGTTCACGACGGACGCGGCGGGCAACCTGCGCGGCCAGTCGGCGTAGTCCTTCCACCGCACGGCGTTCGGGCTGGTCGCCGTCCGGCGCGTCACGCCGACGAACCGGATCTTGAGACGGATCACGGGCCACGGCTCGCGTTCCTCCGCGATCCAGTCGTCCAGCAGCGTGAAGAGGCTCCGGAACGTCCGGCCGGAGGACACCACGTCGACGAACGTCACCGGCCGGGTGCGGCGGGCCAGTGACGCGGGTGTGATGCCGAGGTCCGCGAGGATCTCCCGGGCCCGCAGGACCCGCGGCCGGGTGTGGTCCTCGGGGCGCTGGAACGACAACGGCAGCCGGGCGAGCCGGTGGTCCGTGCCCTCCAGCGCGCCGCCGAGCAGGTCGAACATCGAGTCGAGCGAGCGACCGACGAAGACCAGGTCGCCGTTGCCGCCGCGGGCGAGCACCTTGCCCGCGCACCGGCACAGTTCGGAGAGGTAGCCCATCTCGGGGACCGTGACGTCGTCGAGCAGCGACCCGAGCCGGTCGGGCGTCACGAGGTCCCAGCGAAACGGCACGGTCATCCGGCCATCATGACGAGCGGGTGATTTCCACGCCAACGAGTTCCTCGTGGGTGCGATTCTTCCCACTTAACCGTATAGCAGACAGGGGGCCTTGCCACAAGGCCCCGTGCATCGTTCACACTCATCGCCTCAGCCAGAACACAGGCGCACTGGGGAGCACGTGGGTTACGAAGAAGAACTGCAGTCCGAGCGTGAATACGTGGCCGACCTCTACGCACGGCTCGACGGGGAACGCGCGCGCGTGAAGGCCGCGTACCAGTCGGCGCTGGGTGGCACCGGCGGGACCGCGATGGAACGTGACAACGAAGTGCGCGCCCGGCACCGCGAGATGAAGCGTCTGAACGTGGCGGACTACGGCCTGTGCTTCGGCCGGCTGGACAGCGTCGACGGCGACCGCTCCTACATCGGCCGCATCGGGCTGTTCGACGAGGAGAACGAGTTCGAACCGGCGCTGCTCGACTGGCGGGCACCGGCGGCGCGGCCGTTCTACACGGCCACCGGGGCGACGCCTGAGGGCATGCTCCGGCGCCGCCAGTTCCTCACGCGCCGCCGCACCGTGGCCGGCTTCACCGATGAGGTGTTCGGCAAGCTCGGCGAGGAGCAGGGCGACGTGGCCCTGCTGGAGGCGTTGAACGCGCCGCGCGGCGAGGGCATGCGCGACATCGTCGCGACCATCCAGTCCGAACAGGACGCGATCATCCGGCTCGACCACCCCGGCGTGCTGGTGATCGAGGGCGGTCCCGGCACCGGCAAGACGGTCGTGGCACTGCATCGCGTCGCGTACCTGATGTACACACAACGGGAGCGCATGGAACGGTCCGGCGTGCTCGTCGTCGGCCCGAACCCGGCATTCCTCGACCACATCGGCCGCGTGCTGCCGTCGCTGGGCGAGTCGGACGTCGTGTTCTCGACCGTCGGCAGCCTGCTGCCCGGTCTGCTGGCGACCGCGGAGGACGCCCCGGACGTCGCGCGCATCAAGGGGTCGCGGGCGATGGTCGACGTGCTGAAGGCGGCCGTCGCGGGCCGGCAGCGCGTTCCCGAGGAGCCGATCCCGATCGGTGTGAAGGACGTCGTCGTCCAGATAGGCGCGGACGTCGCCGAGTGGGCCCGGCAGGAGGCGCGCGACAGCGGCCTGCCGCACAACGAGGCGCGCGCGGTGTTCCGCGAGATCGTCACGTACGTCCTCACCGAGCGGGCGATCGGCCGGATCGGGAAGGGCTGGATGTCCCGGTCGGACAAGCAGGCCTGGGAGGACATGCGGTCCGGGCTGGTCAAGGACCTCGCCGACGACGAGAGCTTCATCGCGGCGCTGGACTTCCTGTGGCCGATCATGACGCCGTTCGAACTGCTGGGCTCGCTGTACTCGTCGGCGGAGGAACTCGCGGCGGCGGGCGCGGACCCGTCGCTGCTGCGCGCCGAGGGCGAGCCGTGGACGGTCTCGGACGTGCCGCTGCTCGACGAGCTGCACGACCTGCTGGGCAAGGACGGCACCGAGCAGGCCGTCGACCAGGCCGCGACGGCGGAACGCCGGGCCGAGGCCCGATACGCGGCCGAGGTGCTCGACAGCATGGTCGGCCGCTTCGACCACATGGACGACGAGGACCACCTCTTCGCGTCGGACATGTTGTTCGCCGAGGACCTGGCCGAGCGCTTCGAGGACCACGACCAGCGCACGCTCGCGGAACGCGCGCTGGCGGACCGCGCCTGGACCTACCGGCACGTGGTCGTGGACGAGGCGCAGGAACTGTCTGAAATGGACTGGCGCGTGCTGATGCGCCGCTGCCCCGGCCGTTCCTTCACGGTGGTGGGCGACCTGGCGCAGCGTCGTGCGGCGGCGGGTGCCACGTCGTGGGGCCAGATGCTCGACCCGTACGTGCCGGGACGCTGGGAGTACCGGTCGCTGACGGTCAACTACCGCACGCCGGCGGAGATCATGGCCGTCGCGGCGCGGGTGCTGGCCGAGTTCGCGCCGGACGTGAAGGCGCCGGACTCGGTGCGCGCCAACGGTGTCCAGCCGTGGTCGCGGCAGGTGACCGCCGAGGAACTGCTGGCCGCCATCGAGGAGTTCGCCAAGCAGGAGGCGGAGTTCGAGGGGACGAGCGTGGTGATCGGGCCGCCCGGCGTGCCCGGCACGGTGCCCGCCGCGGAGACCAAGGGCCTGGAGTACGACTCGGTGCTCGTCGTCGCGCCGGAAAGGATCCTGGCCGACGGGCCGCGCGGTGCGGCGGAGCTCTACGTGGCGCTGACCCGTGCCACGCAACGGCTCGGTGTGCTGCACCACGACCCGCTGCCGGCCGCGTTGTCCGGTCTGACGGAGACCGTGCGCACATGACCCGAAAGGCGGTCCGGGCCAGACCTGGGCCGCCCTAGGATGGGCGGAAGTCTGGGGGGACTGCTCGCGTCGGCCAGACGATCACATCCGCGTCCGAGCCGCACCGGGGGCATTCCATGACGACTCCGCCCATCCCGCCCGCCGCAGCGCCGGGCGCTGTCCCTCCACACAGGACCTCCCGCGTCGGCCTGGTCGTCGCGAGCGTCCTCGGCGGCCTGCTGCTCACGATGCTGTCCGCGGTCTTCTTCCTGCTCCCGGGGGACAGCACCCCCGACACGGCGGTCGGCGACTGCGTGAAGCTGACGGGCGTCGAGATCGACCTGAAGTACGAGAAGGTGTCCTGCGACGGCAGGCTGCACAACTACACCGTGAGCAAGGTGCTCGGCCTTCTGGACGAGTGCGGCGACGACCCGGACGCGTACGCGACCTACAACAACGACAAGGGCTTCAACGGCGAGCAGCTGTGCCTGATCCCGGTGTTCTCCGACGGTGAGTGCTACGACTTCATGCTCTCGTCGCACACCGCCGAGAACCCGGTGGTGGACTGCGGCGCGACCTTGGCGATCAAGGTGCGGGTGCTCGCGAACACCGCGGACGAGGCGGCGTGCGGCGCGGATCCGGTGAAGGCGCTGGCCTACCGGGAGATCAAGACCACGTACTGCTTCGACCTGCCGTCGTAGGACCGGAGAAGGGCGCGTCCCGCGTGGGACGCGCCCTTCTCCGTTCGTCCTGGGACCTACCAGCCGCGCTCGGCGAGGCGGTGCGGCTCCGGGACGTCCTCGACGTTGATGCCGACCATGGCCTCGCCCAGGCCGCGCGAGACCTTGGCGATGACATCGGGGTCGTCGTGGAAGGTGGTGGCCTTCACGATGGCCTCGGCGCGCTGGGCCGGGTTGCCGGACTTGAAGATGCCGGAACCGACGAACACGCCCTCGGCACCGAGCTGCATCATCATCGCGGCGTCGGCCGGGGTCGCGATGCCGCCCGCGGTGAACAGCACGACGGGGAGCTTGCCGTTCTGCGCGATCTCCTTGACCAGCTCGTACGGCGCCTGGAGCTCCTTGGCGGCGACGTAGAGCTCGTCCTCGGGGAGGTTCTGCAGGCGGCGGATCTCCTGGCGGATCTTGCGCATGTGCGTGGTGGCGTTCGAGACGTCACCGGTGCCGGCCTCGCCCTTGGAGCGGATCATGGCCGCGCCCTCGGTGATGCGGCGCAGGGCCTCACCCAGGTTCGTCGCACCGCAGACGAAGGGGACGGTGAACGCCCACTTGTCGATGTGGTTGGCGTAGTCGGCCGGGGTCAGCACCTCGGACTCGTCGATGTAGTCGACACCGAGCGACGCGAGGACCTGGGCCTCGACGAAGTGGCCGATGCGGGCCTTCGCCATGACCGGGATCGAGACGGCGTTGATGATCCCGTCGATCAGGTCGGGGTCGCTCATGCGCGCGACGCCGCCCTGGGCGCGGATGTCGGCGGGCACGCGCTCGAGGGCCATGACGGCGACGGCGCCCGCGTCCTCCGCGATCTTCGCCTGGGTGGCGTCGACCACGTCCATGATGACGCCGCCCTTGAGCATCTCGGCCATGCCGCGCTTGACGCGGGCGGTGCCCGTGACCTGATCAGTGCTCACCGGGGCAACCTTTCACGAGGGGAAGTCTTGGTGAACTCACGGTACGTCCGCTGTGGCCCCCTCGCCCAAGCCACTGGAGCCCCGATCCAGAAGGCCACTTTCCGATCAACCGCAGGTCGTGAGCCCCATCACTCGGGCAAGTCTGTGAAACGTGTTCGCGAGCTGGCGGGCATCCGATCGGGCCTGCGGGGTTGTCCCCGACCGGGAACGGGTGTGAGATCGAACACTACGACTTGACGGAGGTCGCCATGGGAAGCAAGCACTCCGACAACGGCACATCGGCAGGCGCGGTCGCTGTGGCCGACCCGGCCAAGGTCCGCAACGTCGTGCTCGTGGGGCCCTCCGGGGCGGGCAAGACGACGCTCACCGAAGCCCTGCTCGCCGCCACCGGCGTCCTGACCCGCGCGGGATCGGTCACCGAGGGCACCACGGTCTGCGACCACGACCCGGCGGCCGTGCGACAACAACGATCGGTAGGCCTCGCCGTGGCTCCGATCCAGCACGGGGACATCAAGATCAACCTGATCGACACCCCCGGATACGTCGACTTCGTGGGTGAGCTCAGGGCAGGACTTCGGGCCGCGGACGCGGCCCTTTTTGTTGTCAACGCTTTCGAAGGCGTCGACGCGGCCACCATCTCGCTGTGGGAGGAGTGCGCTCTCGTCGGCATGCCTCGCGCCGTCGTCATCACACGCACCGACCACCACCGTGCGAACTTCGGCAACGCGGTCATCGAGTGCCAGGCCGCCTTCGGCGCGGGCGTCGTGCCGTTGTACATGCAGGAGGGGGACTCGCTCGTCGGGCTGCTGACGTCCGGTGAGAACTACCCGGAGGAACGCGCGGCGTTGATCGAGGGGATCATCGCGGAGAGCGAGGACGAGACCCTCATGGACCGCTACCTGGCGGGCGAGGAGATCGACCAGGACACGCTGATCGCCGATCTGGAGACCGCCGTCTCGCGCGGCTCGTTCCACCCCGTGATGCCCGTGTGCGCCGCAACCGGCATGGGCCTGGTGGAGCTGATGGACGGCATCGCGCGCGCGTTCCCGTCACCGCTGGAGCACGAGCTTCCGTCCGTGACGTCGGTGGACGGCATTCCGCAGCCCCGCATGGCCGCCGACCCGGACGGGCCACTCGTCGCCGAGGTGGTCCGCACCGCGGTGGACTCCTACGTCGGCCGCGTGTCGCTGGTCCGCGTCTTCTCCGGCACCCTGCGCCCCGAACGCCCCGTGCACGTCTCCGGTCACGGCATGGCCGACCGCGGTCACGAGGACCACGACGCCGACGAACGCGTGGCCCACATCTACTCGCCGCTCGGCTCGTCGCTGCGCGAGGTCCCCTACTGCGTCGCCGGCGACCTGTGCGCGTTGACGAAGCTGACGACCGCCGAGACCGGTGACACCGTGTCCGCGCCCGAACAGCCGCTGCTCATGGCGCCGTGGGACATGCCGGAACCGTTGCTGCCCATCGCTGTCGTGCCGCGCACCCGCAGCGACGAGGACAACCTGGCCCGGAACATGAACCGCCTGGTCGCGAGCGACCCGACACTGCGCCTGGACCGCAACCCCGAGACGCACCAGATGGTCCTGTGGTGCATGGGCGAGGCGCACGCCGACGTCGTGCTGGCCCGGCTGCGGGCCGGCGGCGCGGAGATCGACACCGAACCGGTGCGCGTCGCGTTCCGCGAAACCTTCGCCGGGCCCGCGAAAGGCCACGGCCGGCACGTGAAGCAGTCCGGGGGCCACGGCCAGTACGCGGTGTGCGACATCGTGGTCGAACCGCTCCCCCGCGGCGCCGGCTTCGAGTTCGTCGACAAGATCGTCGGCGGTTCGGTCCCCCACCAGTTCATCCCGTCCGTCGAGAAGGGTGTGCGCGCACAGCTGGAGCGAGGCCTGCACGACGGCACCCCTGTCGTCGACGTCCGGGTGACGCTCGTGGACGGCAAGGCGCATTCCGTCGACTCGTCGGACGCCGCCTTCCAGACGGCGGGCGCGCTCGCGCTGAAGGAGGCCGCGTCCGCCGCGCGCACCCAGTTGCTGGAGCCCATGGACGAGGTGACGATCCGGCTGCCCGACGAGCACCTGGGCACCGTGCTCGGCGACCTGTCCGGACGGCGCGGGCGGGTGCTCGGCACAGAGTCGGACGAGGGCGGGCGCACGGTGATCCGCGCCGAGGTGCCGTCGTCGGAGTTGCTGAGGTACGCGATCGAGCTGCGGTCGCTGACGTCCGGGACCGGCACGTTCACCCGCCGCTTCTCCCGCTACGACCCGCTGCCGGAGGCGCTGGCGGCGCGCGCCAGCAGGTAGGCCCGGTCGCTCGCGTGCTCGACACGCGGATCGGGAGTGCGATCGAGGCGGGCCGTCACCGTGAGGCCCGCCTCCGCCAGCGCACGCGTCTCCTCGTCGGGGTCGAGGAAGTGGAAAGTCAGGTCGACCTCGCTGTCCCACCACCGCGTCAGGGTCTTCTCCTGGCCCGTCCGCGTTTCCGCGTCCCGCACGTGGAACGCGACCAGCGCCTGCCCGCCAGGGCGTAGCACCCGTGCGAACTCGGCGTAGGCCTGGGCGCGTTGCCCCGCATCGAGGTGGATGACCGCGTACAGGCAGACGAGTGCGGAGACCGAACGGGTCCGGATGGGCAGCGCTGTCATGTCGCCGGCGCAGGCGGGCACGTCGGCGTGCGCGCACATCTGCGGTGACAGGTCGACGCCGACGACGGGCACTCGTCCGGCCAGGTAGGCCGCGACGTGACCCGGTCCGCAGCCGACGTCCAGCACCAGGCCGTCCGCCGACTCCGCGACGGCGTCGAGCAGAGCGCGGTCCAGCGGCTTCCCCGCGAGCTCGCCGCTCAGTTCGACCGCGTAGCGCGCGGCCACGCGGTCGTACGAGCGGCGAGTGCTCACCGCACCAGACTAGATCTCACGGATGACCACAGCCGGTACGCCGGCCACGAGGGTCCGGGCGGGCACGTCGCGGGTGACCACGGCCCCGGCCGCGACGACGGCGTCCTCGCCGATCGTCACGCCCTGCAGGACCAAAGCGGAAGCGCCGATCCAGACGTTGCGCCCGATCCGGATCGGCGCCGCGGTGACGCCCCTGCGGCGCTCGTCCGGATCCACCGGGTGGCCGGAGCTGATCAGGCTGACAGCGGGACCGATCATCACGTCGTCACCGATCTCGATCCCGCCGATGTCGTTGAAGCGACACCCCTGGTTGACGAAGACGTTCCGCCCGATCCGGATGTTGACGCCGTGGTCGGAGTAGACGGGCGGGATGAGGTGGAACGTCTCGTCGACGGCTTGTCCGGTGAGGTCGCTCCAGGCTGCGCGGATCGCCTCCTGGTCGGCGTACCGCAGCGCGTTGAGCTCCTCGGTCAGCCGGATCGCCCGCTGGACCCTCTCCACGAAAGTCAACTTCATCCCTCTTCCCGAGTTCTTCTCGTGTGCGAGGAGAAGGAACCAGGGATCGGGCCTCCCGGCAAACAGGCTCGGGTGCCCACGTCCGCGGAACGAACGTGGGCACCCGGCTGGGCGCGCTACGTGTTCTGCGGGAAGCCCAGGTTCACGCCACCGTGCGACGGGTCGAGCCAGCGCGACGTGACGACCTTCGAGCGTGTGAAGAAGTGCACGCCGTGCGGGCCGTACGCGTGTGCGTCACCGAACAGCGACTCCTTCCAGCCGCCGAACGAGTAGTAGGCCACCGGCACGGGGATCGGCACGTTCACGCCGACCATGCCGACCTCGATCTCGTTCTGGAACCGGCGGGCCGCGCCACCGTCGTTGGTGAAGATCGCGGTGCCGTTGCCGTACCGGTTGGAGTTCACCATCTCGACGGCTTCCTCGTAGGTGTCGCAGCGGACGACCGAGAGGACCGGGCCGAAGATCTCGTCGGTGTAGATCGTCATGTCCGTGCCGACGTGGTCGAACAGCGTCGGGCCGAGCCAGAACCCGGCCTCGTCGCCGTCGATCGGGTGGTCGCGGCCGTCGACCGCGAGCACCGCGCCCTGGGAGACACCGGCGTCCAGATAGGACGTGACCTTGTCCCGGTGCACGCCGGTGACGAGCGGCCCCATCTCGCACGAGGCACCGGAACCGACCTTCACGTCGGCGATCCGCGACCTGATCCTGTCGACCAGCGCGTCACCCACCTCGCCGACGGCCACCACGACCGAAATCGCCATGCACCGCTCGCCTGCCGAGCCGAAGCCCGCGGAGACGGCGGCGTCCGCGGCCAGGTCGAGGTCGGCGTCGGGCAGGACGACCATGTGGTTCTTGGCGCCGCCGAGCGCCTGCACGCGCTTGCCGTGCGCGGTGCCGGTCTCGTAGACGTAGCGGGCGATCGGGGTGGAGCCGACGAACGAGATCGCCTTCACCGCCGGATGCTCGAGCAGGCGGTCGACCGCCACCTTGTCGCCGTGCACGACGTTCAGGACGCCGTCCGGGAGCCCTGCCTCGGCGAACATCTCGGCGATGAAGTTCGCCGCAGACGGGTCCTTTTCGGACGGTTTCAGCACCACGGTGTTGCCGCAAGCGATTGCGGTCGGCACGAACCAGAGCGGGACCATCGCGGGGAAGTTGAACGGCGAGATCACGCCGACCACGCCGACGGGCTGCTGGATCGAGTAGACGTCGACGCGGGTCGACGCGTTCTCGCTGAACCCGCCCTTCAGCAACGTCGGGATGCCGCACGCGTACTCGACGGACTCCAGCGCCCGCTGGACCTCGCCGGCCGCGTCGGACACGACCTTGCCGTGCTCCGCCGAGACGATCCGCGCGAGGTCGCCCTTGCGGTCGTTCAGCAGCTCGCGGAACTTGAACATCACCGTCGAGCGCTGCGCCAGGGACGCGTTGCGCCAGGACGCAAACGCTTCCGCGGCGGCGTCGACCGCGGCGTCCACTTCGGACACCGAGGCGTAGGCGACCTGCTGGGCCACCTTGCCGGTCGTCGGGTCGTAGACGTCGCCGAGCCGTTCCGGGGCGTCGTCCCAGGGCTTGCCGTTGATGCGGTGTTTGATCCACTTCTGGGCGTTGATCACGCGAGCTCCACCGCCTGAGCCAGGATGCCGAGAGCCTCTTCGAGTTCGTCCTCGGTCAGGGTCATCGGCGGGGCCAGGCGGATCACGTTGCCGTACAGGCCGCCCTTGCCGACGAGCAGCCCGCGCGCCTTCGCCTCGGCGAGGACGACACCGGCGGCAGCGGCGTTCGGTTCGCCCTCGGGCCCGACGAACTCGACGCCGACCATCAGGCCCTTGCCGCGCACGTCACCGATCACCGGGTGCTTCTCGGCCAGTTCGCGCAGGCCGCCGAGCAGCCGCGAGCCGAGCTTGGCCGCGTTGGCCTGCAGGTCGTGGCTCAGCAGGTAGTCGAGGGTGGCGAGCGCGCCGGCCGTGGAGACCGGGTTGCCGCCGAACGTGGAGATCGAGTTGGCGGTGATCGTGTCCATCAGGTCGCCCCGCGCGACGACGCCACCGATCGCCAGGCCGTTGCCGAGGCCCTTGGCGAACGTCATCGCGTCCGGCACCACGTCGTGCGCCTGGATGCCCCAGAAGTGCTCGCCGGTGCGGCCCCAGCCCGTCTGCACCTCGTCGGAGACGAACAGGATCCCGTACTCGTCCAGCACGTCCTTGAACGCGCGGAACAGGCCGTCGGGCGGGGACGTGAAGCCGCCGACGCCCTGGATCGGCTCGGCGATCATGCACGCGACGTCGCCGGAGGTGGTGGTCTCGATGATCTCGCGCAGGTCGTCGACGCAGGCCTTGACGTAGTCCTTGTCGTCCATCGCCTTGAACGGCGAGCGGTAGCGGTAGCCGCCGTGCACCCAGCTGACCTTGATCGGCGACAGCGCGGACGCCGACCAGCCGCGGTTGCCCGTGATGGCGACCGTGGCGAACGCACGGCCGTGGTAGCTGTTGCGCAGCGCCAGGACCTGTTCGCTGCGGCGCGCCTGGGTGGCGAGCATCAGCGCCGTCTCGTTGGCCTCGGTGCCGGAGTTGGTGAAGAACACCTTGGCGTCCGGGATGCCGCTCAGTTCCGCGATCTTCTCGGCCAGCTCGACCTGGGACCTGATCAGGTAGAGCGTGGAGCTGTGCAGGACGCCGGTGTCGAGCTGCGACCGGATCGCGTCGCTGATCTCCGCGACGTCGTAGCCGATGGCGTTGGTCAGGATGCCGGCGAAGAAGTCCAGGTAGGTCGTGCCCTCGCGGTCGGTCACGCGACGCCCGCTGGCGCTCGCGATCTCGATGGGCTCGTCGTAGTAGAGGGCCAGCCACTTCGGCATGACCGCGCGGTGTCGTGCCAGCAGCTCCTTGTGGGCCATCTCGTCCTCCAGGGGTCTGACGCCTGCCTCGGAGTCTGCTGGCGCGCCGGGTGCGCCGCCATGCACAACCTGTACCCGGATCGGCTGGTTGGCATTACGTTGTGTCCATGTACCCGACGGTCGCCGAAGTCGTCGCTCTGCCGGTGATCCGGCAGGGAAAGCCGCGTCTGGTGGCCGGATCGGCCGGTCTCAGCCGTCGCGTGCGGTGGGTGCACGTGGCGGAGATCGCAGACATCGCGCCGCTGCTGCGCGGCGGTGAGCTGGTGCTCACCACCGGCGTGATGCTGCCCGAGTCCGGCCTCGCCCGCTACGTCGAGGAACTGGCCGCCGTCGGGTGCGCGGGCCTCGTCGTAGAGCTGGGGCGTCGGTGGCGCGACGACGTGCCGGGCGCGCTCGTCACGGCGGCGGAACGGCACGGGTTACCGCTGGTCACGCTGACCGAGGAGACCAAGTACGTGGCCGTGACCGAGGCCGTCGTGGGGTTGATCGTGGACGCCCAGCTGGCCGAGCTGCGGGCCGCGGAGCAGGTGCACGAGACGTTCACGGCGCTGACGGTCGCGGGCGCCGAACCCTCCGAGGTGCTGCGCGAGGTGGCGCGGACGTCCGGGCTGGCGGTCGTGCTGGAGACGCTCGGCCACGACGTGCTCGCCTACGACGCCGCCGGGCACGACCCCGTGACCCTGCTGGACGACTGGGCGGCGCGCTCGCGGGCCGTCACGGTCACCGAGCGGACCGCCTACGACACCGAGTCGGGCTGGCTGATCACGATCGTCGGGGCGCGCGGCGCGGACTGGGGCAGGCTCGTGATGGTCTCGCCCGAGCCACCACCGCACCGGCACGTCGTGGTCGCCGAACGCGCCGCGTCGGCGTTGGCGGTGCATCGGCTCGTGGCACGCGACCGGGAGTCGCTGGAACGGCAGACGCACCGGACGTTGCTGGCCCAGCTGCTCGGCCAGGCACCGCAGTCACCGGACCTGGGCGCGCGGGCGGCGGCGCTGGGCGTGCCGCTGGAACGGCGGCAGCTGATCGGCGTCGCGGTCCGGCCGGTGTCCGTGCTGCAGGGGCAGACGCTGGCCACCCAGGAGGTCCTGCGCGATCTCGCGGAGGCGACGGCGCTGGCGGCACGGCGGGTCACGGTCGCCACGCTGGTCGGCGTCGTGGACGACACCTCGGTGCGCGCGCTGCTGTCGGTGCCGCTGACCATCGGCGTGGAAGGGGTGCTGCGCAAGGTCGCGCGCGAGATCCACCGGACGGCGGCGTCCTCCGTGGTCATCGCCGTCGGCACGACCGTGACGTCCACAACGGACGTTCGCCGCTCCCTCGGCGAGGCCGCGCACGTGGCCGGGGCCGCGCTGCGAGCGCCGGGATCCCAGCTCTACCACCGGCTCGACGACGTGCGGCTGCGCGGACTCCTGCACCTGCTGCGCGAGGACGAACGCGTCCGGGCGTTCGCGGACCGCGAGCTGGGGCCGTTGCTGGCACGGGACTCCGCGCAGGGCTCCCGGCTCGTGGAGCTGCTGCGGTGCCTGTGCGAGAACGGCGGCAACAAGTCGGCGGCCGCGGCGGCGGCCCACCTGTCCCGGACGGCGTACTACCAGCAGCTGGCACGGATCGAGCAGGTTCTCGGCGTCTCGCTGGAGGACCCGGAGTCCGTGCTGTCCCTGTACGTCGCCCTGCTGGTGCACGAAATGGGCCCGTGAGCGCGCACGGGCCCATTTTCGACGTGTGAACTCAGCCGTTGATGGTCGGGAGGGTGCCCGAGAGAACGGCCGGGTTCGGCACGACGTTGTTCGTCGGCAGGTCGGACAGCGACGGCGACGGCAGGTTGCCGAAGCTCGCGGTGCCCGGCAGGTCCTGCGGGTCCGGCAGCCCGGCGATCTGGCCGACCTCGGCCGCGACGGGGTGGGGAACCGAACGCTCCTGCCCGACGGCCGGGAAAGCGGGAACCGGCAGGTCGGAGGCCACGGGCGCGCCGACGTGCGGCAGCTGGACCGCGCTGGCGGCGTCGAGCGGGTTGGCGAGCTGGGTGAGGCCGCTGACCAGCTTGTCCGCGCCCACCTCGGGAACGCCGGTGTTCAGCTGCGGCAGCTCGGCGGCGCTGGCCGAGCCCGCGAGGAGCGGGGCGGCGCTGGCGGCGAGCAGGGCGGCGGCGCGGAACAGTCCGGTACGAGACACAGTTTTCCTCAATCTGGATTGGGGACCGATCTACGATTTCATCGGCGCGTCAGGTTCGCGAATTAACCCGCTCGATCGGGTGTTCACGGTTTGAACCTCACGCCCACGGGAGGTCCTGCGGTCTCGATGCGACCCGTGGGAGCATCGGTGACCTGGCCAAAGCGAGCGGGCTGACCGTCCGCACGCTGCACCAGCACGACGAGATCTGATTGGTCGTCGCCTCCGACCACACGCCATCCGGTCACGGTCGGTACACATCGGACGGAATCCGACACCTCTATCAGGTGAGACCACTGTGTCACGTCCGTCTGTCGCTGGAGGAGCTCCGATCGGCACCGTCCCATTCGGACTGGCGGCCGCCGCGGGAGCACGTGGCCGGCGGGTGACCGCCTGGCGGATTTCGCAACTCGGGCGCGCGCGGCGAGGTAGTTCGGTAGAAGTTGGTCATGCTTCCCGACGACCGACGCCTGCAAGCCGCCAACCCGACCGGATGGTTCGAGGACCTCTACGCGGAGGCCGAAGCCGGCACGGCCTCCGTCCCGTGGGACATCCCGAACCCGCAACCACACCTCGTCGAGTGGGCCGGCGGCGTGGACGGCACCGGCCGCCGCGCGCTGGTCGTGGGCTGCGGTTACGGCCGCGACTCGGAGTTCCTGGCATCGCTGGGCTTCGAGGTGACCGCGTTCGACATCTCCCCCACCGCCGTGGCCGCGGTCCGGAAGCGCTACCCGGAGTCCTCCGTCTCCTACGTGGTCGCCGACCTGCTGGACCCGCCCGCCGAGTGGCACCGCGCGTTCGACCTCGTCGTGGAGAACATGACGGTGCAGGCACTGCCCGTCGCCCTGCACGCCGAGGCGGCCGCGCGGGTCTCGTCGCTGACCGGCTCGACCCTGCTGGTCCTCGCCGTGGCGCGCGACGAGGGTCCCGAGCCGGACGGTCCGCCGTGGCCGCTCACCGCCGCGGAGATCGAGGCGTTCGCGGCCGACGGTCTGACGGCGCGTTCCACCCGGCGTGACAACGGCAGGTGGGTCGCGGAGTTCGTGCGGCAACTGGCCATGAACTGACCACTTATGACGGACGTCCGCCGCTTAGCGTGAATCATGCTCGTTCGTCGGCTGATCGCCCGCCTGCTCGACTGGCTCCTCGTGCTGGTCGTGGCCTGGCCGTTGGTCCACGAACCCGTGCTGGTGGTGCTCTGCGCGGCGGTGTACGACGCCCTGCTGCTCCGGCTGAACACCCTCGGCAAGGCCCTCACGGGGCTGCGGGTGGTGGGCCCGGCGTCCGGTCTGAGCCTCAGACGGGTGCTGGCCCGCACGCTCGTCACGACCGCGCTGCCGGGTGCGGGCGTGGTGCTCGTGCTGACCGGGTTGGGGTGGCGGGAGCCGGCGTTGATGGCGAACGTCGGCTGGCAGCAGCCGTGGGTCGTCGTCGGCGAGCACGTCGGCTCGGGGTCGGCGGGCTGGCTCTCGTCGTTGCTGCTGGTGAGCGGGTTCGTGCTGCTGGTGCTGTCGGTCGTGGAGGCGCTCGACCTCCGCGGCACGCGGACCTGGCACGACCGCAAGGCGGGCACGGCCGTAGTGCGGCTCAAAGTCGCTGCCCGATGAACTCGAACGCGTCCGGCAGCACGCGGCGCCAATAACCGACGTCGTGCTCACCGTGCTCGAACGACCCCACGGCGCCCACAGCGTCCGCCAGCTCCCGCGCGGGGTCGTGGAACGGATCCTCCCGCCCGCACCACACGCCGACCGGTGACGTGATCCTCACCTTGTGCCGCAACGGTTCGTGCGCCTCCCACACCTCACGCGACGCGAACCCGCCGATCCGCTGGGCGTCCTCCCAGCTCCGAAACAGCGCGGGGCTGATCGCCGCCACGGCCTTCACAGACCGCCGGGAGGCGATGTCGAGCACCCCGAACCCGCCCATCGACACACCGAGAGCGGCCTCGAACGGCACCGGCGGGTCGAAGTCCACCCAGTAGTCCTCGCCGCCGTCGACCACCGCGCACCGGAACCCGCACCCGTGCAGGAACCGGGGCAGCCCGAGTTCCTCCCACCACGCGACGCTGCCGCCGCGGCCGTGCAGCACGAGCACCGCCGGTCCGGCCGCACCCATCCACGCACCCCACGGCGTGGGCTGAACGGGTACAGGTGCCGCGGAGGGCACCACGCCGTCGGGGCCCGTCCAGCCGAGCAGCCGGCGGCCGCGCGGGGTCAGCGCGCCGTACGCCCCGGCTGCTCCCAGCAGGCCCGCGCCACCGAGCAGGACGGCTCGCCGAGAGATCCCCATTCCCGCCAGTGAAACACAATGTGCGCCGATCATGACAAGCGTGGACACTCTGACACTGCCACACCTGCGGCGCCGGACCCAGGATTCCGGGATGGAATCCGACCGGATCGGCGTTGTTTCAGCAGCGTAACAGGGGGTTGAACGATGGCAGTCGAGTCCTCACCGCCCCAGGTCACACCTGATGGCCGAGTCGAACTGAGCGACGCAGGTCCCATCAAGGACAGCAGGTTCTTCAACCCCGAACTCGCGCCCGTGCCCGTCGAGCAGCGGACGTGGACGACGTACAACTTCTTCGCGCTGTGGATGGGCATGGCGCACAACATCCCCAGTTACACGCTCGCGGCGTCGTTGATCGCGATCGGCATGGACTGGGTGCAGGCCTTCGTCACGATCACCCTCGGCAACCTGATCGTGCTGGTCCCCATGCTGCTCAACAGCCACGCGGGCACGAAGTACGGCATCCCGTTCCCCGTGTTCGCCCGCGCCTTCTACGGCATCCGCGGCGCGAACCTGGTGGCGTTGCTGCGCGCGTTCATCGCCTGCGCCTGGTTCGGCATCCAGACGTGGGTCGGCGGCAAGGCGCTGCACGTGATCATCGGGCGGCTGACCGGCGAGGGCTGGACCAAGGCGTCGCAGATCGGCGGGCAGCCGTGGACGTTGTGGTTGTGCTTCTTCGGTTTCTGGGTCGTGCAGATGCTGGTGATCTGGCGCGGCATGGAGGCGATCCGGCGGTTCGAGAACTGGACGGCGCCGCTGGTCAGCATCGGGTTCCTGATCCTGCTGGGCTACGTGCTGGTGAAGGCCGGCGGCTTCGGGCCGATCCTCGAGGCGCCCAGCAAGCTCGGCTGGGGCCCGGACTTCTGGAAGGTCTTCTTCCCCGCGCTGATGGGCATGATCGCGTTCTGGTCGACGCTGTCGCTGAACATGCCGGACTTCACGCGGTTCGGTGGTTCCCAGCGCAAGCAGGCGATCGGGCAGATCCTCGGCCTGCCGACCACCATGTCGTTCATCGCCATCGTCGCGATCCTGACGACGTCGGGCGCGCAGGCCCTCTACGGCGAGGCGATCTGGGACCCGGCGGACCTCGCGTCCCGCTTCGACAACACGTTCCTGGTGATCATCGCGCTGGTGTCGCTGGTGCTGGCCACGATCTCGGCGAACCTCGCGGCGAACGTGGTCAGCCCGTCGTACGACTTCTCCAACGCCTTCCCGCGCAAGATCACGTTCGCGATCGGCGGCCTGATCACCGGTGTCATCGGCATCGTGATCCAACCGTGGCGGCTCATCTCCGACCCGAACATCTACATCTTCGCGTGGCTCGGGTTCTACGGCGGCCTGCTGGCCTCGGTGGCCGGTGTGTTCGTCGCCGGGTACTGGGTGATCAAGAAGACGCACCTGGAACTCACCGACCTCTACCTCGACGGCAGGGGCGCTTACTGGTTCAACGGCGGCTGGAACTGGCGTGCCGTGCTGGCGACGCTCGTGGGCTCGGTGCTCGCGGTCGGCGGCGCCCACGGCGGGCCGTTCCCGGCGGACGGGCTGATCCCGCTCCTCAAGCCGCTCTACGACTACAACTGGGTCGTCGGCTTCGCGGCCGGCTTCCTGGTCTTCCTCGCTCTGAAGGACAACACGGCAAAGGAGACGACCAGGTGAGCAACATCATCCGGGCGGCGCTCGTCCAGCAGAAGTGGACGGGCGACAAGGAGTCGATGATCGCGAACGCGGTCGAGCACATCCGCGCCGCCGCCTCCCAGGGCGCGCAGGTGCTGTGCCTGCAGGAGCTCTTCTACGGCCCGTACTTCTGCCAGATCCAGGACGCGGACTACTACTCCTACACCGAGACGATCCCGGACGGCCCGACGACGGCGCTGATGCAGGAAGTCGCCGCGCAGAACAACATCGTGCTGATCGTGCCGATGTACGAGGTGGAACAGCCGGGCGTCTACTACAACACCGCCGCCGTGATCGACGCGGACGGCACGTACCTCGGCAAGTACCGCAAGAACCACATCCCGCAGGTGAAGGGCTTCTGGGAGAAGTTCTACTTCAAGCCCGGCAACCTCGGTTACCCCGTGTTCGACACGGCGGTCGGGCGGATCGGCGTCTACATCTGCTACGAACGCCACTTCCCCGAGGGCTGGCGCGCTCTGGGACTCGCGGGCGCGAAGATCGTGTTCAACCCGTCCGCGACCTCGCGCTCGCTGAGCGAGTACCTGTGGAGGCTGGAGCAGCCCGCCGCGGCCGTCGCGAACGAGTACTTCGTCGGCGCGATCAACCGGGTGGGCGTGGAACCGCTGGGTGACAACGAGTTCTACGGCCAGACGTACTTCGTCTCGCCACGAGGCCAGCTCATCGGCGACGCGGCGTCCGACACCGAGGAAGAGCTCGTCGTGCGCGACCTCGACCTGGACCTGCTGACCGAGGTCAGGGACACGTGGGCGTTCTACCGCGACCGCCGCCCCGACACCTACGAGGGCCTGGTGACCCCGTGAGCACTCTGATCCGCAACGGCCTGGTCATCAACGCGACAGGCTCGCACGCCGCCGACGTGCTGATCGACGGTGAGCACATCGCCGCGCTCGTCACCCCCGGATTCTCCGTTCAGGCAGACGAAGTCGTCGACGCGGCCGGGAAGTACGTCATCCCCGGTGGCATCGACGCGCACACGCACATGGAGATGCCGTTCGGCGGCACCCAGTCCGCGGACACCTTCGAGACCGGCACGACCGCGGCGGCGTGGGGCGGCACCACCACGATCGTCGACTTCGCCGTGCAGCCCAAGGGAAGCAGCCTGCTGTCCACGTTGGACAAGTGGCACAGCAAGGCGGACGGCAACTGCGCGGTCGACTACGGCTTCCACATGATCATCTCCGACGTGACCGACGAGTCGCTCAAGGAGATGGAGTCGTGCATCGCGGCGGGCGTGAACAGCTTCAAGATGTTCATGGCCTACCCCGGCGTCTTCTACGCGACGGACGGCGAGATCCTGCGCGCCATGCAGAAGGCGCGCGAGACCGGCGCCACGATCATGATGCACGCGGAGAACGGCATCGCGATCGACCAGCTCGTCGCGCAGGCACTGGCCTCGGGGCTCGGCGACCCGGTGCAGCACGGCCTGACCCGGCCGCCGGAGCTGGAGGGTGAGGCCACCTCACGCGCGATCCAGCTCGCGAAGGTGACCGGTTCCCCGCTGTACATCGTGCACCTGTCGGCCTCGCAGGCACTCGACGCCGTGACGGCGGCGCGGGACACGGGCCAGAACGTGTTCGCCGAGACGTGCCCGCAGTACCTGTACCTGTCGCTGGAGGACCTGGCCCGGCCGGGCTTCGAGGGCGCGAAGTACGTGGCGTCACCTCCGTTGCGGCCCAAGGAGCACCAGTCGTCGCTGTGGCGCGGGCTGCGCACCAACGACCTCTCGGTGGTGAGCACCGACCACTGCCCGTTCTGCTTCAAGGACCAGAAGCAGCTGGGCGTCGGCGACTTCTCCAAGATCCCCAACGGCATGCCCGGCGTCGAGCACCGCGTCGACCTGCTGCACCAGGGCGTCGTGAAGGGCGAGATCACCCGCGAACGCTGGGTCGAGATCGTCTCCACCACGCCCGCGCGCATGTTCGGCATGTACCCGCGCAAGGGCGTGATCGCACCGGGAGCCGACGCGGACGTGGTGGTCTACGACCCCAAGGCCTCCCAGACGATCTCCGCCGACACCCACCACATGGCCGTGGACTACTCGGCCTACGAGGGCTTCGAGGTCACCGGCAAGGTCGACACCGTGTTCTCCCGCGGTCGCAAGGTGATCGCGGACGGCGCGTACCACGGCTCGACGGGCCACGGCCGCTTCGTCACCCGCGACCTCAACCAGTACCTCGTCTGAGAAAGGCGGTCACCCGTGGACTTCGGTGTAGTGCTGCAGACCGACCCGCCGGCGCGGGACGTGGTGGAAGGCCTCCGCGCGGCCGAGGACTGCGGCTTCCGCTACGGCTGGACGTTCGACTCCTGCGTGCTGTGGCAGGAACCGTTCGTCATCTACTCGCAGGTGCTGGCGGCCACCCGCGACCTCGTCGTCGGGCCGATGGTCACCAACCCGTCGACCCGCGACTGGTCGGTGACCGCCTCGCTGTTCGCGACGCTGAACGACATGTTCGGCAACCGCACGGTCTGCGGCATCGGCCGCGGCGACTCGGCCCGCCGCGTGATCGGCCAGAAGCCCGCGACGCTCGCGACCCTGGGCGACGCGATGCACGTGATCAAGGAGCTGGCGGAGGGACGGGAGGTCGAGCACCACGGCACGCCGGTGCAGATCCCGTGGGTGCGCAACGGAAAGCTCGAGATCTGGATGGCCGCGTACGGTCCGCGCGCGTTGAAGATGGTCGGCGAGCAGGCCGACGGCTTCATCCTGCAGACCGCCGACCCGGACATCGCCCGCTGGACGATCGGGTCGGTCCGCGAGGCCGCGGCGGCCGCCGGGCGTGACCCGTCGGCGATCACGATGTGCGTGGCGGCACCGGCCTACGTGGGCACAGACCTCGGCCACCAGCGCGACCAGCTGCGGTGGTTCGGCGGCATGGTGGGCAACCACGTCGCGGACCTCGTGTCGCGGTACGGGGACTCGGGCGTCGTGCCCAAGGCCCTGACCGACTACATCAAGGACCGCGAGGGCTACGACTACTCCCACCACGGCAAGGCGGGCAACCGTTCCACCGACTTCGTGCCGGACGCGATCGTGGACCGCTTCTGCCTCGTCGGGCCGGAGTCGGCGCACGTCGAGCGGTTGCAGGAGCTCAAGGAGATCGGTGTCGACAACTTCGCGCTGTACCTGATGCACGACGAGAAGGACAAGACGCGCGACGCGTACGGATCGGCGGTCATCCCGGCGGTGTAGCGGCGTGCCGGACGTGCTCGAATCCGCGGAGGGCACGTCCGGTGCGCGTCGCACGGTGATAATGGTCTTGATGCCTGACGAGCCGCCCACCCAGTCCGTGGAGAACACCGTGCACGGAGACGTGCACGGGATGGTCCTGCAGGTCGGCGCGGTCACCGGCGACTTCCACCACCACCAGCACCCCGGTCCCGCTCGGGCCACCCTCCCGCTGCGGTGCGGCCTGGTGCCACCCCGCGCGGCCGCGTTCCAGGAACGGCCGGTCGACCTCGACGCTCCGGTGACGGTGCTGTCCGGACTGCCGGGGGTGGGCAAGAGCCAGCTGGCCGCCGGTCACGCCGAACGGCTGTGGGCCGCCGGTGAGGTCGACCTGCTGGTGTGGGTCACGGCGACCTCGCGCGAGTCGATCGTCTCCAGTTACGCCGACGTGGCCGCGAAACTGCTCGGCGTCGACGATCCCGATCCGGAGCGGGGCGCGCGCACGTTCCTGGAGTGGCTGGCGGGCACGCACGAGCCGTGGCTCGTGGTGCTGGACGACCTGCGGGCTCCTGCCGACCTCGACGGGCTGTGGCCGCCGGCCGGTGGCCAGGTGGTGGTGACCACGCTGCGCCGGGACGCCGTGCTGCGCGGGCACCAACGGCGCCTGGTCGCCGTCGAGGCGTTCACCGAGGACGAGGGAATCGCCTACCTGCGAACGGCGCTGGCCGATCAGCCCGCGCTGCTCGACGACGACGGGCTGGTGCGCGAGCTCGGCGGGTTGCCGGTGGCGCTGGCCCAGGCCGCGGCGAACATGCTGGACAACCACCTGTCGTGCGCGGAGTACCGCGCTCTCCTGCCGGAGCGGCTCGATCCCAGTGCGGCCACCTGGTCGCTGGCGGTCGAGCAGGCCGGCCGGCTCGCGCGCACCGGGGTGGTGCTGCCGCTGCTCGACGTCGCGAGTGTGCTGGACGCCAACGGGATTCCCCTGGCCGTCTTCACGACGCGGGCGATGCTCGACTTCCTCGGTGTGGACGAGGCCGATGCGCGGGACGGGCTCGGATGCCTGCACCGGCTGAGTCTCTTCACCTTCAGCGAGGGGGCGGTGTCCCGCGAGGTGCGGGTGCACTCGCTCGTGCAGCGCGCCACCCGCGCGGCGTGGTCCGACGAGCGGGCCGGGGTGGTGGTCAGGGCCGCCGCGGACGCGCTGGCGCAGGTGTGGCCGGGCGTCGTGACGGATCCGCTGCTGGGTCAGGTGTTGCGGGCCAACGCCCAGGCGCTCGCCGATGCCGGTGGCGCTCACCTGTGGCGCCCGGAAGGTCATGTCCTGCTGTTCCTCGCGGGCAGGAGCCTCGGCGAGGCCGGGTACCACGCGGACGCCGTCCGCCACTTCGACGATCTCCAGGCCGCCGCCACCAGGTACCTGGGCCCTGATCACCTCGACACCCTGCTCTGCCGCTTCAACGCCGCCGGCTGGCGTGGCAGCGGAGGCGACGCGGCCGGAGCGGTCGAGGGGTTGCGGGACCTGCTCACCGACGTGACACGGCTGTTCGGGCCGGACCACGTCGAGACGCTGAGAGTCCGCAACAACCACGCCCACTGGCTCGGTGCCTCGGGTGACAGGGTTGGGGCGGTCACCGCGTTCCGCGACCTCTTTTTCGACCAGATGCGGGTGCTCGGCCCCGATCACCCGATGACGCTGACCACCCGCCACAACCTCGCTTTCGCGCAGGCGAAGTCGGGGAACCCCGGCCGCGCGGTGAAGTCGTTCGAGACGCTGGTGCGGGATCTGGAGCGCATCGCGGGCCCGGACGATCCCGGTGCGCTGGAAGCACGCTCCGGTCTCGCCGCCGTCCTGGCCGAGGCCGGAGACCTGGACGACGCGGCCGACGAACTGGAAGACCTCCTGGAGGACCAGCTCCGGGTACTGGGCGCGGACCACCCGCGCACGATGTCGACCCGGTGGAGCCTCGCCCAGTGGCGGGGGCTGACCGGTGATCCGGCCGGTGCGGTGGAGGAGTTCGAAGAGCTGCTGGAGCACCAGATCAGGGTGCTCGGCGAGCACCACCCCGACCTCCGCGCGACCCGCGAGAAGCTGGAGCACTGGCGCGGGGTCAGCGAACCGGGCGAGTCCGGCCGTCCCAGCCCCGGGTGAGCCCGGGCAGCAGTTCGGCCAGCTGCACCGGGTACACGGTGTCCTCTGTGGACTCCAGCTCCTGCGCGCTCCACCAGCGGTAGCCGGAGATGCTGGTCTCCTCGACGTCGTTGAAGCCCGAGGTGTCGACGCTCAGGTCGCCGTCGACGGTGGCGTGGAAGAACCACTCCTCGGCGTCGAACGTCTCGCCGTCGAAGCTGAACACCGCGCGACGGCGCCAGATCGGGCCGGTCAGCTGCTCCGGCGCGAGCTTGAGGCCCGTCTCCTCGAAGGTTTCCCGCACGGCCGCGTCCCGCAGTTCCTCGCCCTTCTCGACGCCGCCGCCGACGGTGAACCAGAAGAGCTCCTGGGGGCGGGCGGGATCAAAGCCGTGGAAGAGCAGCACACGGCCTTGGGCGTCCGTGAGGACCACGCGCGCGGACGGCCGGGGCGTGAGCAGCACGGCGTCCGACGGGGCAGGCGGTTCGGCGATCTCGAAGTACGACGGCTGCGGCGCCGTGCCGGCCAGGCGCAGCCAGCGCACGACGCGGCGGCGGCGTAGCAACAACGTGTCGCGCACGGCGTCGTTGTGCACGCGGCGGGCGAGCATGACGCGTTCCTCGGCGTCGGACAGCTCGGCGGCGAGCGCGGTGGGAAGAACGGACCGGTCGAGAGCGCCCAGCAGGGCGGAAAGTTCGTTCTCGAGGAGTTCGCGGTCGGCGCGGGAGGCGGCCTCGGCCCTGGACGCGGCGGCGGAGAGTTCGGGGTCCAGCAGCGCGCGGACCACGACCGCCCGCCGGGCCAGGGCGGCGTCGACGGCGGCCCAGGCGGCGTCGGTGCGGACGTGCAGGCGGTCGAGGCGGTTCGCGATGCGCAGGATCCAGGTGGCCAGCAGCAGGGTCACCAGGACGATGACGAGTGCGGTGATCATGCCTCGCTCACCCGGCGCGGGTCGGCGGCGATGGCCGTCTCGTAGACGCGCAGCACCTGCGAGGCGACGACGGACCAGTCGAAGGCCTGCACCCGCTGGGAGGCGAGGTCGATGTACTCCGCGCGCAGTGCCGAGTCCCGCAGCACCGGGCGCAGCGCGTCGGCCAGCGCGTGCGCGTCGCCCACCGGGAACAGCACGCCGGCCTTGCCGTCGTCCAGCACGCGCCGGAACGCGTCGAGGTCTGAGGCCACGACCGCGGTGCCGGCCGACATGGCCTCGGTCAGGATGATGCCGAACGACTCGCCGCCCGTGTTCGGGGCGACGTAGACGTCCACGGAACGCAGCATCCGGGCCTTGTCCTCGTCGCTGACCTGGCCCAGCAGGTCGACCCGGTCGGAGAACGGGCCGTCGAACGGGTTCTCGCCGCGGCCCACGACGAGCAGGCGCAGGTCGGGGAACTCGTCGGCGATCAGGCCGAACGCCTCCCACAGGATCGGCATGCCCTTGCGCGGTTCGTCGTAGCGGCCGACGAAGCCGAGCGTGCCACCGGCGCGCGGGTAGCCGTCCAGAGTGGACGCGGAGGCGAAGAAGTCGACGTCGACGCCGTTCGGGATCTCCACCGCGTCACCGCCGAGGTGCTCGACCTGCACGCGGCGGGCCAGCGCCGAGACGGCGATGCGGGCGGTGACCTTCTCCAGGAACGGCTGCAGCACGCCCTGGAACGCCGACAGCATCTTGGAACGCGGCGTCGAGGTGTGGAAGGTGGCGACGATCGGGCCGTCCGCGACCACCAGCGCCAGGAACGACAGCGACGGCGCGGTGGGCTCGTGCAGGTGCAGGACGTCGAACTCGTGCTCGTCGATCCAGCGGCGGACCCGCGCGTACGACACGGGACCGAAGCTCAGACGTGCCACCGAACCGTTGTACGGGATGCCGACCGCGCGACCGGCGGACGTGACGAAGGGCGGCAGCGCCTGGTCGTCGTCGGCGGGCGCGAGGACGTTCACCTCGTGCCCGAGGCCGATCAGGGCGCGCGCGAGATCGACGACGTGCGCCTGCACTCCTCCGGGCACGTCCAAGGAGTACGGGCAGACGATGCCGACCTTCACCGCGAAAGCCTCCGAGCAAGGGCGGCGCGGCGCTTCTCGGGCAGGTCGGCGAGCCAGAGCTGCTGCAGCATGTGCCAGTCGGCCGGGTGCGCGGCGATGTCGGCGGCGAACACGTCCGCGACGGCCTGCGTGGCGGCCTGGACGGTGCTGACCTTGATCGGCGGGTGGATGCGGAAGTGCCAGCCGTCCGCGGTGAACCAGCACCCGACCGGCAGCAGCGCGGCGCCCGTCGTCGAGGCCAGGTGCGCGGGTCCCGCGGGCATCAGGGTCTGCTCGCCGAAGAACGTCACGGGCACGCCGGTCGACGTCAGGTCGCGGTCCGCCAGCAGGCAGACGACCTTGTTGGCGCGCAGGCGTTCGGCCAGCACCGTCGCGGGTGGACGGTCGCCGCCGTGCAGCGGCAGCACCTCGAAGCCCAGCGTCTCGCGGAACTCCACGAACTTGCGGTACAGCGACTCGGGCTTCAGCCGTTCGGCCACCGTCGTGAACGTGCCGGAGTGGCCGACGAGCCAGACGCCCGCCATGTCCCAGTTGCCGCTGTGCGGCAGGGCGGCGATCGCACCGGTGCCGTTCGCCAGCGCCGCGTCGAGGTTCTCCTGGCCGGACACCTGGAACCGGTGCTGCTCGTGGGCGGCGCGCAGGTCCATCGACGGCAGCCGGAACGCCTCGCACCAGTAGCGCGCGTACGAGCGCAGCGAGTCGCGCACCAGGTCGTCGAGCTCGTCCTCGCCCGCCTGCGGCACGACCCGGCTCAGGTTCCGGCGCAGCTGCTCGACGCTGCCGCCACCGCGACGAGCCGCGTAGTCGGCGCCCGCGCGGAACAACCCGCGCGCCCACGACTCCGGCAGCAGGCGGACCAGCCGCCACCCGGCGGTGTACCCGAGGGTCGCGAGGTTCACGCGGCCTCCCGCGCCGACTTCGCGACCGCGAAGATCCGCTGCAGCACCGTCGCGACCGTCATCGCCGCGAGCAGCCACAGCGAGATGGCCATCAGGTGCGGCACGCCCAGCCCCTGCACCCCGGCACCGATCAGCGCGATGATGAACCGCTCGGCCCGCTCGGCCAGCCCGCCGTCGGCGGAGAGGCCGGTCGCGTCGGCGCGCGCCTTGACGTACGAGATGACCTGCGAGGCCACCAGGCAGATGAACCCGGCCGCGGCCGTCCACCGGTCGCCGGTGTCGAACGCGTACCAGGTGAGCGCCGCGAACAACGCCCCGTCCGCGATGCGGTCGCAGGTGGCGTCGAGCACGGCACCGAACTTCGTGGGCCCCTGCGCGCGGGCCATGGCACCGTCGATCAGGTCGAGCAGCACGAAGAACGCCACCAGCGCGCAGCCCAGGAACAGCTGACCGCGGGGGATGAACCACAGCGCGCTCGCGACGGCGCCGATCGTGCCTGCGACGGTCACGGCGTTGGGCGTGAGGCCACGCGCCAGCAGCCACGCCCCGATCGGATCGGTGACGCGCGAGACGGACGCGCGAGCGAAGATGTTCAGCATGGCAGGTCGCAGCCTAGCTGGACTGGTGAAACACACCCCTCGCGCCCCTTGCCTGATCGCACGCGGGGACCTTTCGTGCGCATGGAGAGTACGAAAGGTCCCCGCGTGCGATCAGCGTCTGCCCGAGCCGGGCTATCCGAGGCGGGCTACCCGAGGCGGCGGTGGTCCTCGGCGATGCGTTTGAGCAACGCCTGCAACTCCTCCCCTCGCACCGCCAGCCGCTCCAGCCGCCCGAACAACGCGAGGTACTCGCGCACGTCCAGCGGGTCGGTGATGGTGGCGTTGCCGGTCAGCACGCTGACCGTGACGACACGCTCGTCGTAGATGTGGAAACCGTGCAAAGCGACCACGTTCGCGTCCGCGGACCACGGCACGACGCCGAGCCGGACGTTCGGGCGGCGCTGGATCGCGGCCAGGTGCTCCACCTGTTCCGCCATCAGCTCCGCCGAACCCATCCGCCAGCGCAGCGCGCTTTCGGAGAGGACGAACACGAACTGCTTCGCCAGGTCGTCCATCCGGGAACGGCGGGTGCGCAGGGCGGCCACCGCGGCCTCCTGCTCCGAATGCGGCATCGTCCCCAGCACGATCCGCAGGTAGGACTCGGACTGCAACAACGCGGGCACCAGGTTGACCTGGAAGAACCTCGATGTCGCCGCCCGCGCCTCCACGCGGCTGATCGTCTGCTGGTGGCGGTGCGCTCCACGGTGCAGCACGACGCGGCGGGTTTCCGCCTCCGCGTGCAGCGACCTGGCGAGTTCGACCAGTTCGATGCGCGTCTCTCTCGCGGCAGCCAATTCCGCCACAAGACGCTCCACATCCGTCACGGACGGGAGCAGCATGCCGTTCTCGATCTTCGACAGCTTGGACTGGCTCATCCCGGTGGCACGGGCGGTGGCCGTGCCGGTCATCTTCGCCTCGGTGCGCAACCGGCGTAGTTCACGCGAAAGCCGCTCTCTCGCTAATCGCGAACGCTCAGGTGCGGTCATGTTCGCACCGTAACCATTCGCACACGGTGAGACGATCGGCCATAGGCGGGGACTTGACTCGCAGTTGACACCTCCAGGTGGGTGATCTCACCTACCTGGAATCGCTTTGTGCTGGCGTTACGTCTCGATCGACTGGAGAAAAGCACCCGAAAGTTGTAATCGAAACCTATTCCGTTCCGCGTGGAAACAGCCTCGATTGTCCAGTGCGGACAACATGAGTGGTTTTTGTCACTCTTTTGTCCAACAATTAGTACGGCTTTCAATCACGGTCACGCCGACTAAACGCCTCGTTTAGTCCGCAATACCGCGCGAACACCAAGGCCGATGCCGCCGAAAATCAGCACGAACGCGATGAGCCCGAGGCCCGGAGCATCGTCGTGCTGGGCGTACAGGAGCGCGCTGACACCGAGCGCGACGAGCAGGACGCAGCCCACCAGGGGCAGCAACAGTCGAGGCATAGATCGACTATCGCGCGCGATCTATCGAAAGTCAACAGATAGACACCGCGAAACGATCAGTCGACCGTCTTCCAGCCGTCCGCCAGCAGCTGACGGGTCTCCCCCAGCAGCTGCGGGAGCACCTTGGTGTGCCCGATGACCGGCATGAAGTTCGCGTCGCCGCCCCACCGCGGCACCACGTGCTGGTGCAGGTGGGCGGCGATCCCGGCGCCGGCGACGACGCCCTGGTTCATGCCGATGTTGAACCCGTGCGGTGCCGCCACGTGCCGCGCGACCGTCATGGCCTTCTGGGTGAACGCGGCGAGCTCGGCGGTCTCCGTGACCGTCAGCTCCGGGTAGTCCGCCACGTGCCGGTACGGCAACACCATCAGGTGACCGGGGTTGTACGGGTACAGGTTCAGCAACGCGAAGACCTCGGCCCCGCGCGCGATGATCAGACCGTCGGAGTCGGACAGTTCCACCACGCGGCAGAACGGGCAGCCCGCGGGCTCGTCGCCTTCGGCCTTGCCCGCGCCCTGCACGTACGACAGGCGGTGCGGGGTCCACAGACGCTGCAACGCGTCGTGGACCCCCACACCGGCCTGCTCGGAGTACTCAGGCGTCACGAGAGCAGTTCCGCCGTGGGCGAGGCGTTCTCGCGACGGCCGACCCACTCGACGATCTGCTCGACCGCCCGCTCCACCGGCACGCCGTTGATCTGCGTGCCGTCGCGGAACCGGAACGACACCGCGTTCGCCTCCACGTCCTTGGCACCGGCCAGGAGCATGAACGGCACCTTCTGCATGGTGTGGTTGCGGATCTTCTTCTGCATGCGGTCGTCCGAGGCGTCCACGTCGACCCGGATGCCGGCCTTGCGCAGCACGTCGCGCACCGCGAACAGGTGGTCGGCGTTCTCGGACGTCACCGGGATGCCCATGACCTGCACCGGCGCGAGCCACGCCGGGAACGCGCCCGCGTAGTGCTCCGTCAGCACGCCGAAGAAGCGCTCCACCGAGCCGAACAGCGCGCGGTGGATCATGACCGGGCGCTGGCGGGAGCCGTCCGGGCCGGTGTACTCCAGTTCGAACTTCTCGGGCAGCATGAAGTCGAGCTGGATGGTCGACATCTGCCAGGTGCGGCCGAGCGCGTCCCGCGCCTGCACGGAGATCTTGGGGCCGTAGAACGCGGCGCCACCGGGGTCGGGCACGAGCTCGAGACCGGACTCCTCGGCGACCGAGGCGAGCGTCGCGGTCGCCTCCTCCCAGATGTCGTCCGGGCCGACGAACTTCTCCGGGTTCTTGGTCGAGAGCTCCAGGTAGAAGTCGTCCAGACCGTAGTCGCGCAGCAGGTCCAGCACGAAGTTCAGCAGCGACTTCAGCTCGTCGCGGACCTGGTCGCGCGAGCAGAAGATGTGCGCGTCGTCCTGCGTCATGCCGCGCACGCGAGTCAGGCCGTGCACCACGCCGGACTTCTCGTAGCGGTAGACCGAGCCGAACTCGAACATGCGCAGCGGCAGCTCGCGGTAGGACCGGCCGCGCGCCTTGAAGATCAGGTCGTGGAACGGGCAGTTCATCGGCTTGAGGTAGTAGTCCTGGCCGGGCTTGCGGACCGTGCCGTCCTCGTTGTACTCGGCGTCGAGGTGCATCGCCGGGTACATGCCGTCCTTGTACCAGTCCAGGTGACCGGAGACCTCGAACAGCTTGCCCTTGGTGATGTGCGGCGAGTAGACGAACTCGTAGCCCGCCTCGGTGTGGCGCTGGCGGGAGTAGTCCTCCATCGCCTTGCGGATGATGCCGCCCTTGGGGTGGAACACCACGAGGCCGGAGCCGATCTCGTCCGGGAACGAGAACAGGTCGAGCTCGACACCGAGCTTGCGGTGGTCGCGGCGCTCGGCCTCGGCCAGGCGCTCCAGGTAGAGGTCCTGAGCCTCCTGCGACTCCCACGCGGTGCCGTAGATGCGCTGCAGCTGCGGGTTGTTCTCGTTGCCGCGCCAGTACGCGGCGGCCACGCGGGTCAGCTTGAACGCCGGGATGTGCTTGGTGGTCGGCACGTGCGGGCCGCGGCACAGGTCGCCCCAGACCTGCTCACCGGAGCGCGGGTCGAGGTTGTCGTAGATCGTCAGCTCGCCGCCGCCGACCTCCATGATCTCGCTGGTGTCGACGTCGCTCTTGATGTCGACGAGCTCCAGCTTGAACGGCTCTTTCGCCAGCTCGGCCTTCGCGGAGTCGATCGACTCGACGACGCGGCGGGAGAACCGCTGCGAGGACTTGATGATCTGCTTCATGCGCTTCTCGAGCGCCTGCAGGTCCTCGGGCGTGAAGGGCTTCTCGACCTGGAAGTCGTAGTAGAAGCCGTCCTTCACGGGCGGGCCGATGCCGAGCTTGGCCTCGGGGAACTGCTGCTGCACGGCCTGTGCCAGCACGTGCGCGGCGGAGTGGCGGATGACGCTGCGGCCGTCCTCGGTGTCCGCGGCGACGGCCTCGACCTCGACGTCGACCTGCGGGGTCCACGACAGGTCGCGCAGGTGGCCCTCGGCGTCCTTCACGACGACGATCGCGTCGGAGCCCTTGCCCGGCAGACCGGCTTCGCGCACGGCCGTGCCCGCCGTCGTCCCAGCCGGAACCACCACGCGCGGCGGGTTCTGGGCGACTGCTGGGCGCGACTCGGACACGGTGACTCCTACGATCGATGCAATGGGGTGAACGGATCAGATGTTATCGGTGCTCAAGACGGACATGACGATCGCGTCGTGGAAGACGCCGTCCCAGAGCAGGGCGTCCCTCAACCGGCCCTCCTCGCGGAAGCCGAGCTTCTCGTAGACGTGGATGGCCCGCTCGTTGAAGTCGTACACCTCCAGATCGACCCGGTGCAGCCCGCGCTCGTGAAACGCGTGGTCGAGGACGTGCTTGATCGCGATCGAGCCGTACCCCTTGCCGAAGCCGTCCCACAACGCGATCCGCATGCCCGCCGAGCGGTTGTGCGGATTGATGGTGAGAACGACCTCGCCGAGGAACTTCCCGTCCTCGGTGATCGCGCGGGTGTAGCGGTCCGGATCGTTCAACGTCCGCTCGATGTACGCCTCGTAATCCTCCAGCGTGAACGTCGCGTGAGTACCGGTCAGGCGGTTGACCTCGTCGTCGTTCGGCCGGGTCGCGGCCATCTCGGCGGCGAACTCCTTGCGCAGGGGTACGAGTTCCATGCACCGATTGAAGCGGGTGCGCGCAACAGGATTCCGGCCGCGTTACCTACGTACGCGCTTCTGAGTGGTTTTTCGGATGCGGCCGAGCACCCGGGGCGAGCACGCTGTTGTCTCCCGGCCCGCCGAATGGAGCATCGATCATGTCCGACCTGGTCGTCGAATGCCCGGTCCGCCTCACCGAGTCCAACCGGGACGAACTGCGCCTGCTCTACGCCGATCTGCGCGACCACTACGCCCGACGCGACGCCCGCAACGGCACCCGCACGACGTTGCACTTCCTGTGGACCGGCGTCCTGGACGACGAGCTCTTCGGCGCGACCTACGCCGACCAGCGGCACGTTTTCGCTGGTTCCAGGCCTGTCATGAACTCGCTGCGCGATCCTGGAGGACTTCAGGAAACGAACAGGTGGCTGTCAGCCCCAGCTCAGCCGAACGGCGCATCGTTGAGGACATGAGCGAGCAGGGACAGACGCCTCCACCGCGGGAGCCGTCCAAGAACGAGCCGCAGGCCAGCCCGCCTGCACCGGACCAGGCAACGACCCCGCTGCCGGCCGACGCACCGGCCACGCCTGGTCAGCACCCGACCGCCGAACTGCCGGCCCAGCCCGCCACGCCGGTGGCGGAGCAACCCGCACCAGCTGCGGCTGAACAGCCCGCACCGGCCGCGGCCACGGCGGCGGAAGCACCGACTCCCCCTCCAGCGGCGCCGCCTGTGGCCGCCGTGCCCGTGGGCCCCGGCCGGGGACGGCGTTTCGTGCGGCACCGCGCCACGCAGCTGGTCGCCGTGGGCCTGCTGGGGCTCGTCCTCGGCGGCGGCATCGTGGGAGCGGTCGCCGCCGAGCGCTCCGACCACCGCGGCGGTCCGGGCAAGGTGCGGGTGCACGAGCGCGGAGAGCGCGGGCCCGACCGCGGCGGAGACCGCTTCGAGCAGCGCGGCCCCTTCGGTGAGGGCCGGCCCGGCGACCGCTTCGAGCGGTGACCGACCGAGCGCACGCCCAGCGAACAACCGATTCCCCGACGGCGCTGGGCGTGCGCTCCCCAAAACCAGGAACGCGCGCCACGGCCGGATTAGTCCCCCTCGTTCTGCGGTGGCGTGCGTTCCGCCCACCTGTCTAGTGGGGCTGCGGCCCCAGCCGGATCGCCAGCAGCTGACGCCGCAGCACCTTCCCGGTCGCGTTGCGCGGCAACTGCGGCACCACGACGACCTCGCGCGGGACCTTGTGCCGCGCTAGCCGGGTGCGCACGAACTCGCGCAGCTCCCGCACGTCGATCCGCGCTCCGGCGACCGGCACCACGAACGCGCGCAGCCGCTGCCCGTATTCGGGATCCGGCACGCCGAGCACCGCCGCGTCCCGCACTCGGTAGTGCGTCATCAGCAGGTTCTCGACCTCGACCGGGTACACGTTCTCGCCGCCGGAGACGATCATGTCGTCCTCGCGGCCGTCGAAGTACAGCCGGCCGCTGGGGTCGAAGTGCCCGAGGTCGCCGGTCGCGACGAGCCCGTCGATGGACTCCTTCTGCGTGCCGTCCGTGTACAGGTCGACGGTCAGGGAGCCGCGCACGTAGATCTTGCCGGTCACGAACGACCGCGTGATGCGGTTGCCCTCGGCGTCGTAGATGCGCACGACGCAGTTGTGCGGTGGCAGGCCGACGCTGGACGGCGCGGCCGCGAGGTCCTCAGGGGTGGCGACCGTGGCGACCGCGACTTCCGTTGAGCCGTAGAGGTTGTAGAGCACCGGTCCCAGCACGGCCTGGGTGCGTTCGACGAGGTCCGGTGTGATCGGCGCGCCCGAGGAGAACACGACCTTCAGGTGGGAGAGGTCGTACGAGTCGATCACGTGCCGTTCGAGTTCCATGATCCGCTGCAGCATCGTCGGCACCAGGACGAGCGTCGTGCAGCGCTGGCCCTGCACCGACCAGAGCGTCTTGCGCGGGTCGAAACGGCGGTGCAGCACCGCGCGTGATCCCAGCGACATCGCGAGCGTCAGGTGCGAGTAGCCGACCGAGTGGAAGATCGGCGCGGCGATGAAGGTCGACTCGCCGGAGGTCATCGGGATGCGGTCGAGGAAGTCCGACGCGGTGAGCACCGACTTGATCTCGCGGGCGGTGCCCTTGGGCGTCCCGGTCGTGCCGGACGTCAGCTGGATCACGACGCCCGGTTCGCGCGGCGGTTCCAGTTCGCCGCGCGGCGCCTTGGCCACGAGCTGGTCCAGTGTCGGTGTGCGACGGTCCAGTCCGTCCCGCGACCACGCGAGCCAGCGCGGGATCGACGGCGGCAGCTGGTGGAACAGCGGCGTGAACTCCTCGTCGTGGATGACGAGCGACGCGCGTTCACGTTGCAGGAGGTCCAGGACCACCGGGGCGCCGAACCCGGTGTTCACCAGGAGCACGCGGACACCGAGTTTGGCGCACGCCAGCAGTGATTCGACCATGCCGCGGTGGTTGCGGCACATCACCGCGACGATGTGGGTGTGCTGCACGCCCAGAGCGCGCAGGCCCTGCGCGATCGCGTTGGAACGCCTGTCCAGCTGGCGGTAGGTGACGGATCCTCGTTCGTCGACGACGGCGATGCCGTCCGGGTTCAGCCGGACGGAACGGCGCAGCGCCGTGACGTTCGGCCCCCAGACCTTGACCTCTTGCAACGCCTGCATCGACATCTTGAAGTTCGTGAGACTCACCATGCCCGCGGCGGACAAGACGCGGAGTGAGTGCACCCGGCCCATGGCGTCGCGAAACACCTTGCGCAACCCTGGCATCAACAGCTCCTCGCGCTGCAAGTCCCCGAGGTGTTCGGACGGTAACTGTCCGCAAGGCTCACGCCAAGGGCTGTTCCATGCGGAATGTGCATGACAACACGACATTCTACCCTGCAAACGTTTACAGCGGACCGCTTTCACAACCGTGACCATTCCCACCGGTCCCGGCGGGGTCTGACGGGTCAGACCAGGAAGCCGCGCAGCAACGACGCCGTGCCGTCGAGGTGTTCGGCCATGGCCTGCCGTGCGCCGACGGGGTCTCCGTCCAAAATGGAGGCGATGACTCGTTCGTGCTGGGCGTTGGAGTGCGCGAGGTTCGGTTCGAGCAGCGGGATGTGGTCCAGCAGCTCGTTCGCGCGCATCCGCGACTCGGCGACGGCGGCGGTCAGCGCGGCCGATCCGGTGGCCTCGGCGATCGCCAGGTGCAGCCGCGAGTCCTTGCGGCGGTACTCCGCGAGCGTCGAGGTGGAGGCCTCTTCCAGACGGGCGCGCAGCCCTCGTCGTTCGGCGGGGCCCAGCGACCGTCCCGCCGCCGTCTCGGCCGCCCCGGTCTCCAGCACCCTGCGCAGCGTCAGCACGTCGTGGACGTCGCCGAAGTCCTTGGCGGGCGCGGACTTCGGCAGCACGTCGTTGACGAACGTGCCGCCGTACCGGCCCCTTCGGGACTCGACGTAGTGGTTCTCCTGCAACGACCTGATGGCCTCGCGCACGGTCACCCGGCTCACGCCGAGCCGGGTGGCCAGCTCCCGTTCGGACGGCAGCCGCTCCCCCGGCGCGACGACGCCGAGCCGGATGGACTGCATGAGCCGTTCGACGGTCTCCTCGAAGGCGTTGCCCGCCCGTACCGGGCGGAACAACGCCTCCTGCGCGTGTTCCACCATCTAGAGCGGTGTCACGTACGCGCCGGCGATGCCGCCGTCCACGAGGAAGTTCGACGCCGTCATGAACGACGAGTCGTCGGACGCCAGGAACGCGACGGCCGCGGCGATCTCCTCGGGTTCGGCGAACCGACCGAGCGGTACGTGCACGAGGCGCCGTGCGGCCCGCTCCGGGTCCTTCGCGAACAGCTCCCGCAGCAGCGGGGTGTTGACCGGGCCGGGCGACAGGGCGTTGACGCGGATGCCCTCGCGCGCGAACTGCACACCGAGTTCGCGCGACATCGCCAGCACGCCGCCCTTCGACGCCGTGTAGGAGATCTGCGACGTCGCCGCGCCCATCGTCGCCACGAACGACGCGGTGTTGATGATCGAACCCTTGCCGTTGGCCTGCATGTGCGGAATGGCGTACTTGCAACACAAATAAACCGACGTGAGGTTCACCTTCTGGACGCGCTCCCACGCCTCGATGCCCGTGGTGAGGATCGAGTCGTCGTCGGGCGGCGAGATACCGGCGTTGTTGAACGCGATGTCCAGCTTGCCGTAAGTGTCCACAGTGGTCTGGAAGAGCGCTTTGACCTGTTCCTCGTCGGTCACGTCGACCTGGACGAACAGCCCGCCCGCCTCGTCCGCGGCCGCCTTGCCGGTGGCCGGGTCGAGATCGGCGACGACGACCTTCGCGCCCTCGCTCGCGAACCTGCGCACGGTCGCGAGTCCGATCCCGCTGCCGCCACCCGTCACGACGGCCACGCGGCCCTCGAGTCGCTGCACCATCTTGTTTCTCCTGTCAGGTAGCGATGAAGACGTTCTTGACTTCGGTGAAGGAGTCGAGCGCGTCCGGGCCGAGCTCACGGCCGAGCCCGGACTGCTTCACACCACCGAACGGGGTCCAGTAGCGAACGGACGAATGCGAGTTCACCGACAGGTTTCCGGCCTCGACCGCACGCGAGACGCGGATCGCGCGGCTGACGTCGTTGGTCCAGATCGACCCGGACAGGCCGTACTCGGAGTCGTTCGCGATCCGGACGGCGTCGGCCTCGTCGGTGAACGGCAGCACGACGACGACCGGTCCGAAGATCTCCTCGGTGACCGTCACGTGGTCGGCGGGAGGCGTCAGAACCGTGGGCGGGAACCAGAAACCGGGTCCGTCCGGCGACGACCCGCGGAACGCGACGTGGGTGTCGTCTGGGACGTAAGACGCGACCTTGCTCAGGTGCGACGCGCTGATGAGCGGCCCCATCTCGGTCGCCTCGTCGCCGGGTTCGCCGACCTGCACGCCCTGGACCGCGGGCTCCAGCAGTTCCATGAACCTGTCGTAGACGCTCGCCTGCACGAGGATCCGCGACCGGGCGCAGCAGTCCTGCCCCGCGTTGTCGAACACCCCGTACGGCGCCGTGGCGGCCGCCTTCTCCAGGTCGGAGTCCGCGAAGACGATGTTCGCCGACTTGCCGCCCAGTTCCAGCGTCACCCGCTTCACCTGGTTCGCGCAGCCGGCCATGATCTGCTTGCCGACCTCGGTCGAGCCGGTGAAGACGACCTTGCGCACCAACGGATGCGTCACGAACCGGTTGCCGACGACGCTGCCCTTGCCCGGCAGCACCTGGAACACGCCCTCCGGGAGGCCCGCCTCCAGCGCGAGCTCGCCGAGGCGGATCGCGGTCAGCGGGGTGACCTCGGCGGGCTTGAGCACGACCGTGTTGCCGGCGGCCAGCGCGGGTGCGAACCCCCAGCCCGCGATGGGCATCGGGAAGTTCCAGGGGACGATCACGCCGACGACGCCGAGCGGTTCGTGGAACGTGACGTCGAGCCCGCCCGCGACCGGGATCTGCTTGCCGAACAGGCGTTCCGGCGCGGCCGAGTAGTACTGCAGCACGTCGCGGACGTTGCCGGCCTCCCACCGCGCGTTGCCGATGGTGTGGCCGGAGTTCTCGACCTCCAGCCGTGCCAGCTCCTCGACGTGCGCGTCGACGACCTCCGCGAACTTCCGCAGCAGCCTCGCGCGGTCACCGGGGGCGACGCCGCGCCAGCTCTCGAACGCCTTCTGCGCCCGGCCGATCGCCGCGTCGGTGTCACCGAGGGTGGTGTGCGGCACGGACCGCACGATCTTCTCGGTGGCGGGGTTGATGACGTCAAAGGTCACGACGCTTTGCTCCTTGCCGCATCGACGAGGGCTTCGAAAAGCCTCAGGTCTTCGATGTCCTGCTCCGGGTGCGACTGCACGCCGACGACGAACCGCGCGCCTTCCAGCTCGACGGCTTCCACGGTCCCGTCGGGCGCCTTCGCGGTGACGCGCAGCCCGTCCGCCACGCGGTCCAGCGACTGGTGGTGATGGCACTGCACGGTCGTCTCCGGGCCGATGATCGTGTAGAGGTGCGTGTCCTGCACGACCTCGATCTCGGTGGTCCCGAACACCCCGGGCGCCTCGTTGTGGCCCTCGACGTGCTGGTGCAGCGTGCCGCCCAGCGCCACGTTGAGCACCTGCATGCCCCGGCACACGCCGAGCACCGGCAGGTCGAGCTTCAGCGCGGCGCCGACGAGCGCGAACTCGGCGTCGTCGCGGGCGCGGCTCGGCTCGCCGGTCTTCTCGTGCCTCTCCGCGCCGTAGGCCGCGGGGTCGATGTCGGCGCCGCCCGCGATCACCAGGCCGTCCAGGAACCCGATGGTCTCGGCGTTCCAGGTGCCGACCGGTGGCAGCATGACGGGGTTGCCCCCGGCCTCGACCACGCAGTCGAGGTAACCGCGGTAGAGCACCGCGGCCTCCACGTCCCACAGCCCGAAGCGCGTGCGCTCCAGGTACGTGCTGATGCCGATGATCGGCTTAGAGGCGCTCAAACCCGCGCACCTTCTCCCAGTCCGTGACCGCCGCCTCGAACGCGGTCAGCTCGATCTTGGCCGCGTTCAGGTAGTGGTCGACGACGTCCTTGCCGAACGCCTCGCGCGCGATCGTGCTGCCCGCCAGCAGTTCCGCCGACTCCTTGAGCGTCGTCGGCACCGTCGGCCGGTCGGACGCGTAGGCGTTGCCCACGAACTCGTCCTCCAGCTCCAGCTTCTGCTCGACGCCGTGCAGGCCGGCCGCGATCAGCGCCGCCACCGCGAGGTACGGGTTCACGTCACCGCCGGGGACCCGGTTCTCGAACCGCAGCCCGTGGCCGTGGCCGACGACCCGCAGCGCGCACGTGCGGTTGTCGCGTCCCCACGCCACCGCGGTCGGCGCGAACGAGCCCTTCACGAAACGCTTGTAGGAGTTGATGTTCGGGGCGAGGAAGTAGGTGAGCTCCCGCAGCCCGGCCAGCTGGCCCGCGAGGAAGTGCTTCATCAGCTGGGACATCCCGTGACCCTCGGCGAAGACCGGCTCGCCGTCCTTGGAGCGCAGGGAGAGGTGAATGTGGCAGGAGTTGCCCTCGCGTTCGTTGTACTTCGCCATGAACGTGAGCGCTTTGCCCTGCTGGGACGCGATCTCCTTGGAACCGTTCTTGTAGATCGCGTGCTGGTCGCACGTGCGCAGCGCCGTCGTGTACTTGAACGCGATCTCGTGCTGGCCGGGGTTGCACTCGCCCTTGGCCGACTCGACGACCATGCCGGCGCCCGTCATGCCGTTGCGGATGGCCCGCAGCAACGGTTCCACGCGCGCGGTGCCGAGCAACGAGTAGTCGACGTTGTACTGGTTGGACGGCGTGAGGTCGCGGTAGCCGGCGTTCCACGCCTGCTCGTAGGAGTCGTCGAAGAGGATGAACTCCAGCTCGGTGCCTACGTAGCAGTCGAGGCCGAGCGCGTCGAGCCGCTCGAGCTGCTTGCGCAGCACCTGGCGCGGCGACGCGACGACGGGGTCGCCGTTCTCCCAGACGACGTCGCACATGACGAGGGCGGTGCCCTCCTGCCACGGCACGCGGCGGAGCGTCCCGATGTCCGGCTTCATCACGAAGTCGCCGTACCCGCGCTCCCAGCTCGACATCTCGAAGCCGCTGACCGGGTTCATCTCGACGTCGACGGCGAGCAGGTAGTTGCAGCCCTCCGCGGAGTGCCCGAGAACCTCGTCGAGGAAGTACCGCGCCGCACACCGCTTGCCCTGCAGGCGGCCCTGCATGTCCACGATCGCGACCAGGACGGTGTCGATCTCACCGGCGTCCACGGCATCGCGCAACTCCTCGACGGTCAGCATCTCCGCGTTCCTCCAAAGGTATGTCTGCGAGCCATTGGCCGCACCATCTTGACACCACCGGGTGACTGGCGCCACCCTCAACCACCGCTTAAAGGACTATTAGGAGTCCATATGGCCAAGCACGTCGAGTACGAGAAGGTGAGCAGCGACTACCTCGAGCACCGACAGCTCAAAAGAGGCGCGGCGGGGTGGGTCCTGCTGGCCGGGCTGGGAGTCTCGTACGTGATCTCCGGCGACTTCGCCGGGTGGAACTTCGGCCTCGCCCAGGGCGGCTGGGGCGGGATGCTGGTCGCCACGATCCTGATGGCGACGATGTACACGTGCATGGTGTTCGGTCTCGCCGAACTGGCCTCAGCGCTCCCTGTGGCGGGCGCGGGCTACGGTTTCGCGAGGCGCGCGCTCGGCCCGTTGGGCGGGTACGCCACAGGTATCGCCATCCTCATCGAGTACGCCATCGCTCCCGCGGCGATCTCGGTGTTCATCGGCGACTACATCAAGGCGCTCGGTCTGCTGGACGCCACCTGGCCGGTGTACCTGGTGTGCTACATCGTGTTCGTCGGCATCCACCTCTACGGCGTCGGCGAGGCGCTGCGGGTGATGTTCGTGATCACCGGTATCGCGGTCGTGGCCCTGGTCGCGTTCGTGGCGGGCATGATCCCGAAGTTCGACTCCGCGAAGCTGTTCGACATCGGCGACGGCTCGTTCCTGCCGATGGGCGTGACAGGGGCGTGGGGCGCGATCGTGTTCGCGATCTGGTTCTTCCTCGCGGTGGAGGGCGTGCCGCTGGCCGCCGAGGAAGCGCGGGATCCCAAGCGGGACATGCCTCGCGGCATCATCGGCGCGATGGTCGTGCTGCTGGTGTTCGCGGCGGCGATCCTGCTCGTCGCGCCCGGCGGTGCGGGTTCGAAGGCGCTGGAGGCGTCGGGGAACCCGTTGCCCGAGGCGGTGCGCGCGGCCTACGGCGGTGACACGTTCCTGGCGCAGCTGGTCAACTACGTCGGCCTCGCGGGTCTGGTCGCGTCGTTCTTCTCGATCATCTACGCGTACTCGCGGCAGCTGTTCGCGTTGTCGCGCGCGGGATACCTGCCGCGCTGGCTGTCGAAGACCGGCAAGCGCAAGACCCCGTACCTCGCTCTGATCGTGCCGGGCACCATCGGGTTCGTGCTGGCGACGGTGATGAAGTCGGTCGACCCGGTGACGGGTGGCGCGCGGCTCATCAACATCGCGGTGTTCGGCGCGGCCCTGTCGTACGTGCTGATGATGGTGTCGCACATCGTTCTGCGCAAGACGGCGCCGGACCTGCCTCGCCCGTACCGGACTCCTGGCGGTGTGGTGACCACGAGCGTGGCGCTGGTCCTGGCCGTCGCGGCCGTCATCGCGACGTTCTTCGTGGACGAGATCGCTGCTGCCGTGACGGCGGGAATCGTGTTGATCGCGGTCGCCTACTACTGGTTCTACAGTCGTCATCACCTGGTCGCGAACGCTCCGGAGGAGGAGTTCGCGGCGATCGCGAAGGCGGAGGCCGAACTCGACTGAGCGAGCGACCGAGCGGCGGCACGGGCCTCGTCGGCCGTGCCGCCGCTCGGCGTCCGCGCGCCCCTAACGAGGTGGGGCGTCCCCCTAACGGGTGACCTCGGCCCCTAAGGAGTTCGGCCGTCCGAAATAGGGGGATCACACCCGATGTCAGGGGGATGTTGATCTCAATACGGTTCCGGTGACATCCCCCGACCCGCCGTAGGAGCTCCACTCCCATGATGCAGCAGGACATTCAGCCGGCCACCCCGCAGCAGCCCGTCCAGCCCGCCGCGCCCGAGGTGACCGCCCCGGCCGCCCCCGTGGCCGTGCCGCAGGAGGCCCAGCCGGCCACGCTGCAGGAGTTCGCCCTGAGCCTCCTGGACGACCCGGCGGCCCTGTCGGCGTTCGAACTCGACCCCGAAGGCGTCCTCAGCGCCTGCGGTCTGAGCGACATCACCCCCGCTGACGTCCAGGAGATCCTCCCGCTGGTGCTCGACGCCGCCTCGATCGCGGACGTCGACGGTCTCTCGTCCTACAGCGCCCTCACGGGCCTCGCGAACCTCGACGCCGCCAGCGGCTTCGCCGGCGACCTGTCCGGCCACTGCGACGTGTCGGGCACCCTCGACGGCGTCAGCGGCGTCGTCCCCGGCCTCGGCGACGTGGCCGGCCTGGGCGGCGTCGCGGACCTCGGCAACGTCACCGACCTGTCCGGTGTCACGGGTCTCGCCGGCACCGGCGACGTCCTCGGCACGGTGACCGGGGTGGCGGACGTCGACGGCGTCCTCGGCACCGTCACCGGCGTGACCGGCGTCGTCTCCGTCGACGGCGTGCCCGGCGTGCTCGGCGCCGTCACCACCGACGTCACGACCGTCACCGACGTGGTCCACGAGGTCGTCCCGGACGTCGCGCCGGTCAGCGGCGTGCACGACACCGTCCACGGCGTCGTCGACGGCACGGTCGGCACCGTGCTCGGCGGCGATGTGCTCGGCGGAGTCACCGACCTCGACCTGCTCGACGGCGTCGGCGGTCTGACCGAAGGCCTCGGCCTCTGATCTGATCGCTCGAGTGAGCAGACGAGCGTTGATCCTCGGCGGCACGGGCCTCATCGGCCGTGCCGCCGCTCGGCGTCTGCGGGCGTCGGGCTGGACCGTGGACGCGGCAGGCAGCGAGGTGGACCGTTCCGACCCCCGCGCGCTGGCTTCCGCGATGGGCGATGGTGCCGACCTGCTGGTCGACTGCCTCTGCTACTCCGCCGCGGACGCGAGGACGTTGCTCCCGTTGGCACGCAGGGCCCGGTCGGTCGTGATGATCTCGGCCAAGGCGGTCTACGCGGACTCTCTCGGGCGCCACGTCAACTCGGACGAGCCTCCCCGGTTCGACGGCCCGGTCACCGAGGACCAGCCGACGCTCGCGCCGCTCGACTCGGACCCGTTCACCCGCGAGGGATACGGGCCGAACAAGGTGGCGGCGGAGCGGACGCTGCTCGACAGCGGCCTGCCCGTCACCGTGCTGCGACCGTCCAAAGTGCACGGTCCCGGCAACAGGCGGCCGCCGGAGTCCTGCTTCGTCGACCGGATCCTCGCCGGGCACAAGATCGTCCTGCTCGCGTCGCGCGGCGAGGGCGCCGACCACCCGACCGCCGCCGCGAACCTCGCCGCGCTGATCGAGACCGCCGGGGAGCACCCCGGCGCGCGGGTGCTGAACGCCGCCGACCCGGACGCGCCCAACGGCCTGGAGATCTCGCGGATCATCGCCCGCGCACTGAACCACGAGTGGCACGAGATCCTGCTGGACCACGACGAGGCAGGCCGTCACCCGTGGCGCCGGGGCTTCGTCCTGGACACCTCGGCAGCACTGGCACTCGGCTACCGCCCGGTAGGCGACTACGCCCTCACCGTGCGGGAGACGCTCCGCGACCTCGTTTCGAGCAGCTCGTGGCAGGATCGGTCACGTGAGTGACATTCAACGTGTGGGAGTCGTCGGTTCCGGCCTCATGGGCTCCGGAATCGCCGAGGTGAGCGCCCGCGCCGGCCTCGACGTCATCGTCGTCGAAGTCAACGCGGCCGCGACCGAGGCAGCGCAGGGGCGGATCGCCACCTCGCTCGCCAGGGGCGTCAAGTCCGGCAAGCTCAGCGAGGAGGACCGGGACGCCGCTCTGCAGCGCATCCGGTTCACCACCGACATCGGCGAGTTCGCCGACCGGCAGTTCGTGGTCGAGGCGGTCGCCGAGAACGAGCAGATCAAGACCGACGTCTTCACCGCGCTCGACAAGGTCGTGAAGGACGACGACGCCATCTTCGCGTCCAACACGTCGTCCATCCCGATCATGAAGCTCGGCATGGCCACCGGTCGCCCGGAGCAGGTCATCGGCGTGCACTTCTTCAACCCGGTGCCGGTGCTCAAGCTCGTGGAGATCGTGCCGTCGCTGCTGACCGGCGCCGCCACGCAGGACCGCGCGGAGCAGTTCGTGCGCGAGACCCTGCACAAGGAGGTCATCCGCTCGCAGGACCGCGCCGGCTTCGTGGTCAACGCGCTGCTGATCCCCTACCTGCTCTCGTCGATCCGCATGCTGGAGTCAGGCTTCGCCTCGGCCGACGACATCGACAACGGCATGGTGCTCGGCTGCGCGCACCCGATGGGCCCGCTGCGTCTCACCGACCTGATCGGCCTCGACACCACGAAGGCGATCGCCGAGTCGATGTACGACGAGTTCAAGGAGCCGCTGTACTCCCCGCCGCCGCTGCTGCTGCGCATGGTGGACGCGGGCCTGCTGGGCAAGAAGTCCGGCCGCGGTTTCCACAACTACGCCAAGTGACCTAACGAGAAGGCCCGCTCCCCGGAGCGGGCCCCTCCTGACGGCACGCGGGGACCTTTCGTACCGTCAGACCGCACGAAAGGTCCCCGCGTGCGGTGAAAAACTTGAGCGAGGTGCGCTCATGTCTGAGGCTGACGGGGCAGCCACGGCGTCGGGGTGTACGCCTAGACGGCGGCCAGCCGGTTCATCGAGTGCTGGATCAGCTCGACCAGCACGGCCTTCGACGACTCCCGGTCTCGCGCGTCGCACAGCACCACCGGGATCGCCTCGTCCAGGTCGAGCGCGTGCCGCACCTCGTCCACCGTGTACAGCTGCGACCCGTCGAAGCAGTTCACGGCGACGACGAACGGGATCGCCCGGTGCTCGAAGAAGTCGATCGAGGGGAACGACGAGTCGAGCCGGCGCGTGTCCACCAGGACCACGGCGCCGATCGCGCCGGTCGCCAGTTCGTCCCACATGAACCAGAACCGGTTCTGGCCGGGCGTGCCGAACAGGTACAGCACCACCTTGGTGTTGATGGTGATGCGACCGAAGTCGAGGGCGACGGTGGTCGTGTCCTTGCCCTCGATGCCGGCGAGGTCGTCGACGTGCACACCGGCCTCGGTGAGCAGTTCCTCGGTCCGGAGCGGCGGGATCTCGGACACCGACGCGACCATCGTGGTCTTGCCGGTGCCGAACCCGCCCGCGATGACGATCTTGACCGCGGTCGGCACGGTCAGCTGGCCATCAGATCCCACGAACACCATCCAGTACGGCCTGCAGGAGATTCCTGTCGGGAATCTTGGGGGACGAGTTCTGCACGAGCACGTCACCACGCTCGATGAGGTCCGACAGCAGGACCTTCACCACGATGAGCGGCACGTCGAGGTAGGCGGCGACCTCGGCGACCGAGAGCGGGCGTGCGCACAGGGCCATGATCTCGCGATGCTCGACGGTCAGCGACGTCTGGTCGGACGTGAACGAGGAGGCTCGGACCTGCGTCACGAGGTGCAGGTCGGGCGCGTTCGGCCGGGTGCGGCCGCGCACCATCGCGTAGGGCCGCACCAGCGGCCCCGCGGCCTCGTCGTACCACCAGTCCTCGCGCGAGGTCATCAGCGCGACTCACGCGCCGAGGGCACAGTCGCGGTCTCCGCGCGAGGAGCCGACGAGAGGTACGTGCCGACACGCTTCACCAGCATGTTCATCTCGTACGCGATCATGCCCATGTCTGCATCTTCCTCGCCCAGCACGGCCAGGCAAGCCCCATGACCCGCGGCCGTCACGAAGAGGTACGCGTGCTCCATCTCCACGATGGTCTGCCGGACGGCGCCACCGCCAAAATGCCGTCCGGTGCCGCGGGCGAGCGACTGGAACGCCGACGCCATCGCGGACAGGTGCTCCGAGTCGTCGCGGGACAGCCCGGCCGACCGGCCGAGCAGGAGTCCGTCCGCCGACAGCACGACCGCGTGGCGGGCGCCGACCACTCGCTGGATCAGGTCCTCCAGCAACCAGTTCAGTTCGCCGTGCTGGCTTGCGTTGTCCTTCATGACGAGGGGGCTCCTTCTGATCTCCAGTCGTCGGTCAGCCGGGCGTCACGGGTACCGCGCTGGAACGCGGCGAAACCGTCACGGGTCCGCTCGGCCGACCGTTCGCCGGTCACCGGCTCGGCGTGCTGCGGCTCCTCCGAGGACTGCATGAGCTGCGGCGCGAGGTTCTGCCGCTTCTTCCTGCGGGGAAGGGGTGCCTTCCCGTCCTGGGCCGGAGGTGCCGCGGAGGTTGGTTCTTCCACCGATGCGTCTGCGGCGGACACGGCCGCTGGGGCAACTGCGCTCATGTCAGGTTCTACGAGCGCGTTCAGCCCCGCGTTCAGTGCCGCCTGGACTTCGGGATTCACCTTCACGGGGAAGCTCGGGTGTTCCTCGACGTGCCCGTGGTACGTGTCGTGGAACGACCGCACCGGCATCTGCGTGGTCTCGGTGATGTCGCCCGCGGCGCTGTGCGGGGCGACGATGTTCGGCGGCAGCACGCACAGGGCGACCGTGCCGCCGTAGGGCGAGTCGCGCAGCTCCACCTTGATGCCCCGGCGTGCGGCCAGCCGGGCGACGACGAACAGGCCCAGCCTGGACTCGCCGCGGAACGCCATCGTCTCGAAGTCCGGCGGGTTGGAGAGCTTCGCGTTGGCCTGGAGGCGCTCCTCCTGCGTCATGCCGAGGCCGTGGTCCTCGATCTCCACCACGAGGCCGTGCGGCGCGGCGCTGGAGTGGATGATCACCTCCGACCGCGGCGACGAGAACGCCGTCGCGTTGTCGACGAGCTCGGCGAGCAGGTGGATGGTGTCGGCGACGGCCACGCCGACCAGCGCGCGGTCGGGCACCGGGTTGACCCTGACCCGGACGTACTGCTCGGTCTCGGCGACGGCGGAGCGGATGACGTCGCTCAGCCGCACCGGCTTGCGCCACTGCCGGCCGGGCTGCTCGCCGGCGAGGATGATCAGGTTCTCCGCGTTGCGGCGGGCGCGGGTCGCCAGGTGGTCCAGCTGGAACAGCGAGTCGAGCTGCTCGGGGTGCTCCTCCTCGCGTTCCAGCTTGTCGAGGATCTTGAGCTGCCGGTGCACGAGCCCCTGGTTGCGGTGCGCGATGTCGAGGAAGACCCGGTTCACGCCCTCGCGAGCCTGCGTCTCCTTCACCGCCGCCGCGACGGCCGTGTACTGGGCGGCGTTGAACGCGTCCGCGACCTGGCCGATCTCGTCGTTGCCGTAGTCCAGCGGCGGCATGTCGCGGTGCACGTCGACCTGCTCGCCGCCTCGCAACCGGGCCACGATGTGCGGCAGCCGTTCCTGCGCGAGCCGCAGCGTGTCCTCCCGCAGCGACGCCAGCCGCATGACGAGGGCCTTCGACACGAGCCGGTTCGAGATGCGCAACGCCAGCACGATGCCGACGACGACGGCGAGCAACGCGATCAGGCTGCCGATCAGCACCGCGGCGACCCGGCTGTCGGCCTTGTCCAGGCCGAGGTCGGCGGCGTTGCGGGCCTGCGTGACCGCGAGCCCGACCAGGTTGTCGTGCACGGGACCGGCCACGGCGCGCCACTGCACGTCGGTGACCTTCGTGTCGCCGTTGATGATCCGGCCCTCGAGGTCGAGCAGCGTCCGGTACTCGGTGCTGCCGCGCAACGCGTCGTACTGCACGCGCGGCTGCTCCAGCGCGAACGGGATCGTGGAGTCGAGGCCCGAGTGGTAGGCGCCGACCAGCCGGGCGAACTCGACGCGTTCGGGCGCGGTGAACGTGCCGTTGAGCAGCCCGCGCGACCCGATGGTGGCACCGCGCGAGAGCCAGTCCGCGGTCTGGAAGATCGTGACGGCCTGGACGCCTGCCTGGCTCGCCTCCGAGTCGGGCACGAGGCGCGCCTGCCGGGAGAGCAGCGCGACGCCCGAGTCGAGGATGCCGTTGTAGTAGTCGTAGACCGCCTGCGGGTTCGCCGACGCCGAGTCGACGCGCGAACGCTGCTGCGGCAGTTCGTCCAGCACGGAGTTGAGCGCGTTGATCCGGTCGACGGTGTCCTGGGGCGCGCTCTCGGAGAGTTCCGCGAACGCGTCCTTCATCTTGCGCACCGCCTCGTCGGTGACGCTGCGCTGGCGCCCCAGCCCGCCGCGATCGACGCCCTCGGCCTTGCTGAGGACCTCCAGGGTCAGCTGGCGTTCCTTCTGCAGGCCGGCGAGCGCCTCGACGGACGGGATCGTCGCGCCCTTCACCCCGGCCGCGACCGACCGCATGTAGAAACCGTCGAAAAGGGTGTAAGAGGAGAAAACGGCCCACATGACCAGCAGCACCACGCTGGGAACGACCACGACACCGGCCAGCCGCGACCGAATGGTCCGGTAGTTGGTCGGTGTGTAACCGCTCTTCTCGTTCACAGCGCTCTCACGGTCTCCTGTGTCCCACGGCTAGCGCTGCGGGTTACCTGAGTAACTCCTTCGGCTGCAATTAGGTTACGGCGGGAGATCACCGTTACCCAATGACAGCGATCACACGCGGTACGCGGTTGGCAGGCTACCCAGTCGAGTGAGTGAAGCAACACCCGGTACGGGGGTTCTCACGAGGCAAGAACCCCCGTACGGGCTAGTTCTGCCGCACGTCCTAGGGACGCTCGACCGCGACGACGGTGTAGGTCGTCTCGGGCGTGGGAGGCGTGGTGAAGCGGGCATTCGGCAGGTAGAGCCGCTTGCCGAACGCGGCGACCGTCGTGGGAACGTCGAACCGCGCGTCCGTGCGTTCCGCCGCCAGCGTCGCGCCATCACGGCTCAGCGTGTAGCGCGCGACTTTGTTCAAGCGGTTTTGCACCACGTACAACTGACGTCCCTCACGCAACAGACCGTCGCCATTGGTGAGTGTTTGACCGCTCAAATTGATCTCGGTCGTTTTCCCGCTCCGGGGATCGGTCCTGAACAGCTTTCCGGTGTTGCTCTGCACGACGATCAGGCCGCCGTCGAGCCCGGTGACGATGCCGTTGAGGTTCGTCGCGCCGGGGGTGACGACGAGGTCGCCCGTCAGCGCGAGCGTGCGGTGCGGTTTCAGGTTCAGCGGCACCTCGTAGAGCACCGCCTTGCGCGAGTCGGTGAACCACGCCGACTTCCCGGTCAGCACGACGTCGTTGACGAACGTGTCCGCGGTCGCGAACTGGAACTTCGCCAGCAACGCGCCGGAGCGCGTGTCGTAGACCCGTGCGTCGCCACCGACACCACCGGCGACCCACAACCGCTTGCGCGCGTCGACCTTCATGCCGAGCGACGGCGTGCCCGGCCCCTTGGCGAGCACCTTGCCGGTGCCGGTGCGCAGGTCCGCCGCGTAGATCGACCCGTCGGCCCGCGACCCGAAGTAGGCCGTGGTGCCGCTGATCGCGATGCCTTCCGGTTGCCACCCGTCGGGCAGCGAGAACTCCGTGGGAAAGTGCCTGGAACCGTCCGCGGTGGCCGGCGCCGCGGCGGTGAGCGTGACGCCCAGGACCGCCGCGAGCAGGACACCGAATCTGCGGTACATGCCGCCTCCTTGCCAGAGGACATATCTCGGATTGAGGTGCTCCCTGATCCTTCCCCGGCTGGGCGGCGAACTGGAGTTTTCTCAGGAAGCCGACATCTCTACAGGTCAGCGGCGGCCTCCGCGATGAGCTCCAGCGACTCCCCGGTGCCCAGCGCGATCTTCTCCAGGTCCCCGAACCGCTGCGCGCACCCCTCGGTCAGTCCCGGCTCCTCGACGTAGTCGCCCCTGATGAACGTCTCCAGGTACGCCACGTCGTTGTGCTGCCGGTGCGGGAACCCGAGCAACGTGAACGGCGACCCCATCGCCGGGTACGCCCCCGCGTCGCGCGGCACGACCCGCACGCTCACCGTCTCGTGCTCGCTGACCTCCATCAGGTGCAGCAGCTGCGCCTTCATCACCCGCGGCCCGCCGATCACGTGCCGCAGCACCGCTTCCGGGAACACGGCCCGCACCGTCAGCGGGTCCCTGTCGTTCAGGCGCGTCGACCACGCCTCCCGCACCATCGCGAGCCGCGCGATGCGCACCGGGTCGTCGGACTGCAGGACGGTGTTCGTGTAGCCGGGGAGCTGGAACACCGGCGGAACCAGATCCGTCGTGAACACCCGCATCGACGTCGCCTCGAACACGAGATTCGCGAAGTCCGCCGCCGGATCGAAAAGCGGCCCGTCGTTCACCGGGCGCGTGCGCACCTGTTCCGCGTACTGCGCGCGCAACACCACTGCCTGCCATTCCGGGGTGGGCACCTTGTAGACGTAACCGAGCGCCATGACGTCCACGGGAGCCGACGGCTGCACCGCGTTCTCCATCATGGACAGCTTGGCGCTGCTGAAGCCCACGCGCTGGCCCGCCTCGGTGAGGCTCAGCTCGCGCTCGTCGCGCCACCCGGCCAGCTGCCGCCCGATGGCGCGTTCGAGAGTCGTGGCCCGGAAATCCTTCGGCATGACGCGAAGGATATGACTGATTCGGATTCCCGAAAGGGACGGGTCGGTGTGGACAACCGTTCAACGCCAACGAAGTTCGTTAAACGGAACGCTTTGCGTTAAACGGCCGTGGAGCGTATTTACTATTGATAGCGCTTTGCGCGCGCATGGGCACGCACGAGGTCATGGAACCGGAACGCGTCGTCCCCCACCTCGGTCAGCAACGACTTCTCCACCAGGTCGTCCAGCGCGTCCTCGACGTCGCACGCGGACTCCCCCGCGATGGCCGCGGCCACGGGTACGCCGAACGTGTCCGGCTCCCACGCGCAGAGCCGGTAGAGCCGCGCCTGCCGTTCGGGAAGCTCCACATAGGACCGGTCGAGCAACGGCCCGAGCCGGCCGTCGTCGGTGAGCGACCCGACGGCGATCTCGTGCGCCTGCGGCAGGGTCAGCCTGACCCGGCTGGTCACGAGCACCGTGCCCGACGGGGGCAGCAGCGGCGTCACCTGCTCGGCCGAGTCCGCGTTGTCCAGCAACAGGGTGAACTGCCGGCGCAGGACGAGACTGCGGAACACGGCACGTTCGTCGGCGGGGTCGGCGCTCAGCCCGAACGCCCGCAGCACGCGCCCCAGGTCGTGCGTGGCCAGATCGAGGTACAGCTGATCACCGGATCCCCTGTCCCGCAACCACTTCAGCGCCAGCGCGGTCTTCCCCACCCCGCCCGGGCCGTACAGCACCGTCACCCCGGGCCTGATGCTCGCGAGCTCCGCGTCCCTGCCGACGAAGTGCGGCGGCGGCGCGGGTGGCCGGAATCTCGGCGGTACGTCGTTCCTGCCCCTGATGACCCCTGTGGCTCTGGCAGCCAGTACGTCACTCATCAACCCGTACCTCCCCGACATGTTGAAGCTACGGGCTTTCCTCGTCTTACATCAGACGGCCATCGAGTGATCGCACGAGAGCGCGGCCCCCGTCCGGGACGTCGACGACCGCACCTGCCGGCCGTTGACGATGATCTTGCACGTGAGCTCGCCGCGCACGCCCTCCAGCCGCACGACGACCCGTCCCCTGCGCTTGCCCATGCGCTCGAACGGCAGGTCGGGGTTGCGCAGGGTGCGTTCCTCCTCGCCGGGGAAGGTGTAGGTGAGCCGGTCGGTCGTGCCCGTTCCCTCCACCACCACACGCGGATGCTGGGCGCTACCGCGCAGCCGGTGGTTCCGGCCAGCAGCAGGCCCACGAGTAAGGCGGCGGTCTTCATGTCCCGAACAGTAGGAAGCGGGAACATGCCCGAACATCAGCCTGAAGGCTCAAGCCGCATCAGCCATCAGAGTGACAACCCGAGGTCCCTAAGGCGTTCCTCGACCCGCAACCGCTCGATCTCGCGGTCCACGCCCTCGGGCAGCGAGCCCAGCCGGTGCGCGACCTCCAACGCCGAACAGGCCTGCACGAGCAGCGCGTCATAGGCCTGACGAGCGGCTATCTTCTTGACCGCCGACGTCCCCGGCTCGAAGCAGGCACGCGCCCGGCGCACCCGACGGAGGTCGGCCGCGACTCGTTCGATCGGCCGATGGTGGGGCACCGGAGCGGAAGGCCGGAGCAGCGCCTTCACGAAGTCGAAGGACACCCCTCCAAGCTACCCCGCCTGCAGCGCCAGGAAGAGGTCCACGCGCGCCTCGAACTCCGCCAGGTCGACGCCGAGCAGTTCCTCGACGCGCCCCACCCGGTACCGCAACGTGTTCACGTGGACGTGCAGCTTGCCGGCCGCCGCCGTCCACGAACCGGAGCAGTCCAGGAACACCTTCAAGGTGCCCACCAGATCCGAACCGTGCTCGGCGTCGTAGTCCAGCACCGGCCCGAGAAGCCGGCGGCGCAACGAAGTGCGCAACTCCTCCGGCACGCCCGCGAGCAGCAGTTGGTGCAGTGCGATCTCCTCGCCCGCCACCACACACGTGCGGCCGCCACGGCGCTCTCCCAGCCGGCGCGCGTGCGTGGCTTCCTCTGCAGCGCCGCGCAGCCCGCGGGACGTGACGGGTGAGCTGATGCCGACGAGCACGCGGGACGAGCCGAGGCCCGGTTCCATCACGCGCAAAGCCTGGCGGAGGTCGTCGGGCTGCGAGTCGCCTGCTTTGGCCACCGCGTAGACGGTGTCGCCGACGGGAGTCACGAGGGCCTGGGGCAGCGCCTCCTCCAGCACGGCCGCGGCGAGGTCGGCACGCTGGTCGGACGTCAGCGCGCTGATCACCCGCAGCTGGGCCTGCTCCAGGCCGGCCGCCGCCAGCCGGGACTCCAGGTCGGCCGAGCCGCTCAGCACCGCGGACACGAGGGGTGCGGCGGTGCGGTTCTCGATCTGCCGGCCCTGCGCCTCGCGCAGCCTCTCCAGCGCGACCAGTGACGCGAGCTCGGCGGCGGCCTCCGGCTGCACCGAGCCGCCCACGACGAGGATCCAGCTCGTGAGGCGGTTGCCACCGCGTTCGGAGACGGGCACGAGGGTGACGCCCTTGACCGTCTTCGGGAGGCGGTCGGCCTGCAGGAACTCCTTCACCAGCGCGAGCCGGTCCGGCAGTTCGCCACCCGCGACGACCCGGCCCGCGGTGGACAGCACCCAGCACGACGCGCCGAGTTCGTGGCCGCCGGCGAGCAGCAGCGCGGGCAGGCCGGAGCCCTCCGCGACGACGTTCAGCAGGCGGCGGTGGCGGGAGAGCCCCACCAGTTCCATCGAGACGCGTTCGGTGATGGTCGCGAACGACAGGTCGACGGGGACCTCGAGCAGCGGCACGTGGTGGCGAACGCACGCGTCGACCAGGTCGACGGGCAGCGCGCGGTTCTCGGTCTCGGACGCGGCGAGGCCGGCGACACGGGCCGTGGCGAGCGAGTGGACGAACGTCTCGGAGTCCTGCGGGCCGTGGTGCCAGAGCAGGCCGGACAGCACGAGCTCCCCTCCGGACAGGTACCGGCTGGGGTCGGGCAGCTCCGTCCCGTACACGCGGGTGACGGTGCGGTCGAGCTGGTCTTCACCGGTGTGCAGGCTCAGGCGCAGTTCCGGCATCTGCAGCAACGTCCGCAGCAGCAACATGACAGGTCACTTTCGTCCATTCGTGTTTGTAGGAAAGCACAAATTCACGGTGTGCAGGAGGCTGGCGATTCATGTAACGCGGCCGTAGCTCTAGGACACAGTGGGTCTGTGTACTGGCTCACAACCAGATGGGAGGGCGAGTGACGATCTCCACGCACGTGCTGGACGCGGCACGCGGCAGGCCGTTCGCCGGTATCGCCGTGTCGCTGCAGCGACGCGACGGGACCGAGGTGGCGAACGCCGAGACGAACACCGATGGCCGGATCACCGGATGGGGTGAAGGCCTGGAGGCCGGCGTCTACCGGCTGGTGTTCGACACGGCGCAAGCGGCGCCGTTCTTCCCCGAGGTCGTGCTCACCTTCGACTACTCCGATCCGGCACAGCACTACCACGTGCCGTTGCTGCTGTCGCCGTTCGCCTACTCCACCTACCGAGGTAGCTGACGATGGACTTCCTTCGACCGGAAACGCTTGCGGAGGCGTTGGAGCTGAAGGCCTCCCGGCCGGACGCCGTGCCGATCGCCGGCGGCACGGACGTCATGGTGGAGCTGAACTACGACCACCGCCGGCCCTCCGCCCTGCTCGACCTGACCCGGATTCCCGAGCTCCAGCAGTGGTCCGACGGGTTGCGAATCGGCGCGGGCGTGCCGTACGTGCGGATCATCGAGGAGCTCGGCGCCGCACTGCCGGGCCTCGCCATGGCCTCGCGCACGGTCGGGTCGCCGCAGATCCGCAACCGCGGCACGGTCGGCGGCAACCTCGGCGCGGCCTCCCCCGCCGGGGACACGCACCCGGTGCTGCTGGCGTCCGACGCGGTCATCGAGGTGGCCTCCGTGCGCGGCACGCGGATGATCCCCGCCGCCGAGTTCTACCTGGGGGTGAAGCGGAACGCGCTGGAGCCCGACGAACTGATCGTGGCGGTTCACCTGGCGCCTGCCAAGGGGCCACAGCAGTTCTCCAAGGTCGGCACGCGCAACGCCATGGTGATCGCGGTGTGCTCGTTCGGCATTTCGCTGTTCCCCGAGGAGAACCGGGTGGGCGCGGCGGTCGGATCGGCCGCTCCCACACCACGCCGGGCGCACGAGGCCGAGCAGTTCCTGGCCTCGGCGCTGGACTTCAAGAACCCGAAGCCGTTGCTCGACTCGGTGAAGCGCGAGTTCGGCGAGCTGGTCTCGCGGGCGGCGTCACCGATCGACGACGTGCGAGGGTCGGCGGCGTATCGCAAGCACGCCCTGGCCGTGATGGCTCGCCGGACTCTCGGCTGGGCGTGGCAGGAACTCGTGGACGAGGAGCGGGCATGCGCGTGAACGTGACGGTCAACGGCGAGCAGCGTCAGGCCGACGACGTGTGGGAAGGCGAGTCGCTGCTGTTCGTGCTGCGCGAGCGGCTCGGGCTGCCCGGCTCGAAGAACGCCTGCGAGCAGGGCGAGTGCGGTTCCTGCACGGTGTACCTGGACAACGTGCCGGTGTGCGCGTGCCTGGTCGCGGCCGGGCAGGTGCAGGACAGGGAGGTCCGGACGGTCGAGGGACTGGCCGACGGGGACGCCCTGGACCCGGTGCAGGAGGCGTTCGTCGAGGCGGGCGCGGTGCAGTGCGGGTTCTGCACGCCCGGTCTCGTCGTGGCGGCGCACGACCTGCTCGACCGCGTGCCGAAGCCGTCCGACCCGGAGATCCGCGAGGCGCTGGCCGGAAACCTGTGCCGTTGCACGGGGTACGAGAAGATCCTGGACGCCGTGCGACTGGCGGCGTCGCGCCGATGATCGTCCTCGACCGCTGCGCGGTGTCCACTGTGGACGAGTCCGGGACCGAACACCTGTCCGGGCACGTCGTGATCGGCGGCGGGCGGATCCGGTCCGTCGGCTCCGGCCCGGCACCCCGGCCCTCCGAGTCGCACACGTACGTCGACGCGTCGTCGTGCCTGGTGACGCCGGGGCTGATCAACACCCACCACCACCTGTACCAGTGGGCGACGCGCGGTCTCGCGACCGACGCCACGCTGTTCGAGTGGCTGACCGCGCTGTACCCGGTGTGGCGCGGGCTGGACGACACCGTGACGCACGCGGCGGCGTCGGCAGGGCTCGCCCGGCTGGCGTTGACCGGCTGCACGCTGGCCGCCGACCACCACTACGTCTTCCCGTCCGGTGGCGGTGACGTGTTCGACGCGCTGGTGTCGGCGGGACGGCGGATCGGCATCCGCCTGGAAGCGATCCGCGGCTCGATGGACCGCGGCCAGTCGCACGGCGGGTTGCCGCCGGACAACCTGGTCGAGGAGACCGAGTCCGCGCTGGTCGCGACCGAGCAGGCGATCGGCGACCACCACTCGACGGCCGACGACGCGCTGGTCCGGGTGGCCGTGGGGCCCTGTTCGCCGTTCTCGGTGTCGCGGGAACTGATGACCGGCGCCGCGTCCCTGGCCCGTCGCCACGGCGTCCGGTTGCACACGCACCTCGCCGAGACGATGGACGAGGAAGAGCAGTGCCTGGCGGAGAACGGGTGCACGCCGACCGAGTACGCCGAGCAGCTCGGCTGGCTGGGGCCGGACGTGTGGCTCGCGCACACCGTGCACCTCAACGCCGGCGCGGTGAAGCGGCTCGGGGCGACCTCGACCGGATCCGCGCACTGCCCGACGTCGAACGGGCGGCTGGGCACCGGGATCGCACCGGTGCGCGACCTGCTCGACGCCGGCGCGCCGGTCGGCCTGGGTGTCGACGGCGCCGCGTCCAACGAGGACGGTGGCCTGGTCGTCGAGCTGCGGTCGGCCCTGTACCAGGCGCGTCAGCGCGGCGGACCGGGTGCGATGGACGCCCGCACGGCGTTGTGGATGGGCACGATGGGCGGCGCGCGGGTGCTGGGCCGCGCGGACTCGCTGGGCTCGATCGAGCCGGGCAAGGTCGCGGACCTGGCCGTGTGGGACCTGTCCGGAATGGACTACGCGGGGATCGCGGACCCGGTGGCGGCACTGGTGCTCGGCACTCCCCCGCCGTTGAAACTGTTGATCGTGGGCGGTGAGGTCGTGGTGCGGGACGGTGTCCTGCTCACGGCGTCGACCGACGAGCTGGCGCGTGAGCTCTCCGCTGCCAGCGCCAAGCTCCAGGAGGCTGCGCGATGACCCTCACTCCCGCCGAACTGACCTCTGCGGTGTCGGGTGGCATCGGGACGTCGCCCCAGCGCCCGGACGGCAACCTGAAGGTGCGCGGCGAGTTCGCCTACGCCTCCGACCTGTGGCACGAGGACATGATCTGGGGCGCGACGCTGCGTTCGCCCCACCCGTACGCCCGCATCACTTCGGTGGACATCACCGAGGCGTTGAAGGTACCGGGCGTGTACGCGGTGCTGACGCACTCGGACGTACCCGGCCGCAACCTGTACGGGCTGGAGCACAAGGACCAGCCGGTGCTGGCCGTGGACGTCGTGCGCTACCAGGGCGAACCGATCGCGCTGGTCGGTGCCGACCACCCGGAGACCGCGCTGCGCGCCATGAAGAAGATCGTCGTGACCTACGACGTGCTCGAACCCGTCGTGGACATGGAGACCGCCGCGGACGACACCCCGTTGCACCCAGGAGGCAACCTGGTGCGGCACGTGCCGATCCGGCGCGGCTCGCAGGACGTCACGGCCGACGTCGTGGTGACCGGGCGGTACGAGGTCGGCATGCAGGACCAGGCGTTCCTCGGGCCGGAGTCCGGGCTCGCGGTGCCGGCGGAGGACGGTTCGGTCGACCTGTACATCGCGACGCAGTGGCTGCACGTCGACCGCGACCAGATCGCGGCCGCGCTGGGCCTGCCGCAGGAGCAGGTGCGGCTGACGCTGTCCGGTGTCGGCGGCGCGTTCGGTGGGCGCGAGGACCTGTCGATGCAGGTGCACGCGTGCCTGCTGGCCCTGCACACCGGCAAGCCCGTGAAGATGGTCTACAACCGCGAAGAGTCGTTCTACGGGCACGTGCACCGGCACCCGGCCGTGCTGTACTACGAGCACGGCGCCGACCACACCGGCAAGCTGGTCTACGTCCGCACGAAGATGTACCTCGACGGCGGCGCCTACGCCTCCTCGACGCCCGCTGTCGTGGCGAACGCGGCGACGCTGGGCGTCGGTCCGTACGAGGTCGACAACGTCACGGTCGACGCCTACGGCCTCTACACGAACAACCCGCCGTGCGGCGCGATGCGCGGGTTCGGTGCTGTGCAGGCAGGTTTCGCCTACGAGTCCCAGATGGACAAGCTGGCGGAGGCCCTGGGCATGTCACCGGTCGACGTCCGGATCCGCAACGCGATGACCGAGGGTTCGGTGATGCCGACCGGCCAGGTCGTCGACTCGGCCGCACCCGTCGCGCAGCTGCTGAAGCTGGTGCAGGACAAGCCGTTGCCCGCCGGCACCTCGTCGGACATCCGCGAACTGCCCGGTGGCGTCTCGAACACCACGCACGGCGAGGGCGTCGTCCGCGGTGTCGGTTACGCGGTCGGCATCAAGAACATCTGCTTCTCCGAGGGCTACGACGACTACTCGACCGCGCGCGTCCGGGTCTCGATGGTCAACGGCTCGCTGGCCGCCGCCGTGCACACCGCCGCCTGCGAGGTCGGCCAGGGCCTGGTGACGATCATGCAGCAGATCGTGCGGACCGAGCTCGGCATCGAGCGCGTGACCGTGCTGCCGATGGACACCACGATCGGCAACGGCGGCTCGACCTCGGCGTCGCGCCAGACGTACGTCACCGGCGGCGCCGTGAAGGCCGCTTGTGCGATCGTGCGCGACCGTTTGGCGGGCCGCACCGACATCGGCGACGAAGTGATCGACGAGACCACCGAGTGGCGTCACCGCGCGACCGAGCCACTCGATCCCGTTACCGGGCAAGGCAACGCGCACGTCCAGTACGGTTTCGCCGCCCACCGCGCCGTCGTCGACGTGGACGTCGAACTCGGCCTGGTGCGCGTGGTCTCGCTGGACTGCGCGCAGGACGTCGGCAAGGCGCTGAACCCGCAGGCCGTGGTGGGCCAGATCCAGGGTGGTTCCGCCCAGGGCCTCGGCCTCGCGGTGATGGAGGAGATCCAGACCTCCGGCGGCAAGGTGCGCAACCCGTCCTTCACCGACTACCTCATCCCGACCGTGCTCGACATGCCGCCGATGAGCATCGACGTGCTCGAGCTCGCCGACCCCCATGCCCCGTACGGCATCCGGGGCGTCGGCGAACCGCCCACCATCTCGTCGACCCCGGCGATCGTGGCGGCCATCCGCGCGGCCACCGGCCTGGCGCTCACCCGCGTCCCGGTCCGCCCGGAACACCTCACCGGTACCTGATCTTCTGGAGTTTGTTGCTGTGAACGCACATCTGCTCGCCACCATCGACCTGGCCACCCAGAACGTGGCCTCCGGTGGGGGCCCGTTCGGCGCGATGATCGTCCGTGACGGCGAGGTGATCGCCACCGGGGTGAACCAGGTGACGCCGAACCTCGATCCCACCGCCCACGCCGAGGTCGTCGCGATCCGCGCGGCCTGCCAGGCGCTCGGTGACTTCAGGCTGACCGGCTGCACGCTGATCTCGTCGTGCGAGCCGTGCCCGCTGTGCCTGTCCGCCGCGCTCTGGGCACGCGTGGACAAGGTGATCTACGCCGCCGACCGCCACGACGCGGCGGCGGCCGGTTTCGACGACCGGGAGTTCTACGAGCTGTTCAGCAAGTCCCGCTCCGAATGGGACCTGCCCGTGCACCAGATCTCCACCGACGAGGACAACGCCCCGTTCACAGCGTGGATGTCCCTCGCTTCTCGAATCGACTACTGACGGCCACAAGCCTGTCCAGCTGACCGGAGCTCGCATCGCACAAACGCGTTCCAGCGTTGGAACGCGCCCACCGGCATGGGAAAGGCCGTCCTCCGATGACCCAGTTACGAAGCCGAGCCGCGACGTCGCCGCTCGACCAGTTCTTCCGCATCACCGAACGTGGCAGCTCATTGGGCCGTGAAGTGCGCGGTGGCATCACGACGTTCGTCGCGATGTCGTACATCGTGCTGCTGAACCCGTTGATCCTCGGCGCGTCCGCGGACATCACCGGCGCCAAGCTCACCATCGCCGAGATCACCACGGCGACGGCGCTCGCCGCCGGTGTGATGACCGTCCTCATGGGACTCGTCGGCAACGCGCCCCTCGCCATCGCCGCCGGACTCGGCGTCAACGGCGTGGTGGCCTTCCAGATGGCGCCGGCCATGACGTGGGCGCAGGCCTTCGGCCTCGTGGTGCTGGAAGGCGTCTGTATCGTGATCATGGCCGCCTCGGGTGTCCGCGAGCGGATCATCAACGCCATCCCGGAGCCGTTGAAGATCGCGATCACCGTGGGCATCGGGCTCTACATCGCGTTGGTGGGACTGGTCTCCGCCGGTTTCGTGACCCGCACGCCGGACGCGGCGCACTCGACGGTGCCGGTGCGAATGGGTCTCGACGGCCACCTGAGCGGCTGGCCGATCGCGATCTTCTGCCTGGGTCTGCTGCTGATGATCGTGCTGCTGGCGCGCGGGGTGCCCGGTGCCGTGCTGATCAGCATCGTGGTGGCCACCGTCGTCGCCATCGGCGTGAACGCCGCGTTCGACGTCGAGGGCTGGGGCCTCGTGACCCCGTCGCTGCCCACCTCCGTGGTCAGCTCACCGGACTTCGGCCTGTTCGGACGGGTGGACCTGTTCGGCGGCTTCGTGTCCGCCGGCGTGATCGCGGCGACGATCTTCCTGTTCACGCTGGTGCTGTCCGGCTTCTTCGACGCCATGGGCACGATCACCTCGGTCGCCGACGAGGCGGGACTGACGCGGGACGGCCGCGTCGAGGGCATGGGCAAGATCCTCATGGTCGACGGCGCCGGCGCGATCGCCGGTGGCGTCACGGGGTCCGCCCCGAACACCGTGTTCCTGGAGTCGGCCGCGGGCGTTGGCGAAGGCGCCCGGACCGGCCTGGCCTCGGTGGTGACCGGCGGCCTGTTCCTGGTGGCACTGCTCTTCACACCGCTGGCGACGGTCGTGCCCGCGCAGGCGGCGGCCCCTGCCCTGGTGGTGATCGGCGGCCTGATGATGACCCAGATCCGCCGGATCCCCTGGCACGAAACGGATTACACGATCCCGGTCTTCCTGACCGTCGCCATCATCCCGTTCACCTACTCGATCACCAACGGCATCGGCGCGGGCCTCGTGTCCTACGTCGTGCTGCGCGTCTGCAAGGGCCGCTGGCCGGGCTGGCTGATGACCGGCCTCGCCCTGATGTTCGCCGTGTACTTCGGCGTGGACCTGATCAGCGGCAAGTGACGCGGTGAGGTCCCGGCCGGGCGGCCACCCGGCCGGGACCTTGCCCTGAGGGCGGGACCTCGTCCTGAGAGGCGCGACCTCGCCCTAAGGGCGGGACCTCGCCCTGAGAGACGCGACCTCACGCTGAGAGGCGTGGACCTCACCCTGAGAGGAGTGTGCGATGCGTGACCTGGCGCCGGCCTTGCTGTCGTGGGACCGGTTCGCGGTCGCGTCGGTGGTGGCCGTGCGGGGCAGTGCCCCGCGTCCGGTCGGTGCCGCGATGGCCGTCGGGCCGTCCGGCGAGGTGATCGGCAGCGTGTCCGGCGGCTGCGTGGAGGCCGAGGTCTACGACCTGGCGTGCCAGGTGCTGTCGACCTCTGAGCCCGTTCTCGCCTCGTTCGGCTACTCCGACGACACGGCGTTCGCGGTCGGCCTCACCTGCGGCGGCTCACTCGACGTGCTGGTGCAGCGCGACTCCCCCGCGTTGCGCGCGGCCCTCTCGGCTTCCGTTGCCGGGCATCCGCTGTCCGTGCGCTTCGAGGCGGAGGGCCGGGTGTTCACCGAGTCGTGGATGCCACCGCCACGCCTGCTGGTGTTCGGCGCCATCGACCACGCTGCCGCGGTGGCCGAGATCGGGCGCTTCCTCGGCTATCACGTGACCGTGTGCGACGCACGCCCCGTGTTCGCCACTCCCGAACGTTTCCCCGCGGCGCACTCGGTCGTCGTCGACTGGCCGCACCGCTACCTCGCGTCCACCCACACCGACCCCGACACGGTGGTGGTGGTGCTGACCCACGACGCCAAGTTCGACATCCCGGTGCTCGTGGAGGCCTTGTCCAGGCCGCTCGCCTTCGTGGGAGCGCTGGGGTCTCGCCGCACGCACCTCGAACGCCTCGACCGCCTGCGCGAGGCAGGTGTCACCGAGGCCGCGCTGGCCAGGCTCCGCTCCCCCATCGGTCTCGATCTCGGGGGCCGCACGCCCGCGGAGACGGCGGTGTCGATCGCTGCCGAGCTCGTCGCACTCAAGCACGGTGGCACCGGTCTACCGCTGAGAGACCTCACCACCTCGATCCACCGCTCCCCCGCGCGCTTCCTCCTGACGCAACGAAATTCTCTCACCACAAGTTCCTGATCACTTCGGCGACGAGAGGTGAACGGACCGTTCATCTGCTGGGAAATCGCAGGCCGGTACACCTTTCACGCCGAAGCCCCATTCCAGAACCCGAGGTCAGAAGAGAATGACACTTATTTTTCTCAACGGCGGCGGCATGCAGGGTGGGCCCCTCCACAGCCAGCTCCAGGGCACACCGATGCTCGGCCGTGTGAAGAGCGCGGCGAAGTACCGCTACTTCTCCGTCCGCGACGAGTTCCCCGCCATGCACGCGTCCGGCGGGGCACAGGTCGTCGGTGAGCTGTACGACCTCCCGCTCACGGTGCTGCGCGACTACCTGATCCCCGCCGAGCCCGCCGAGCTGGAAATCGGGGTCGTCGAGCTCGAGGACGGTGGCGCCGCGCTCGCCACCGTCCTCAGGAACGAGTTCCTCCATTCGAGCGATCTCACGGACATCTCACATCTGGGCGACTGGATCCGGTACTTGCACGGGTAAATCCACGTTCAGGGGTGAGGGCCATGCCATTCCACGCCGGTTCGGCGAAAGTAGATGTGACGCCGCCTCCAACAGCTCCTTATCTGGGCGGTCAGCCACGACATTCCCTGTTCCTCGGCGTGCACGATCCGCTCTTCGTCAGGGCCACGGCAATCACCGGCGGAGACACCGTCATCGTGATCGCCGTCGACTCGCTCGGCATCAACAACGACATCCTCGGGCCTGGCCGCGACTTCACCGCCGAGGTCCGCGAGCGCGTCCAGCAGCAGACCGGTGTGCCGCCCACGCACGTGATGATCGCCAGCTCCCACACGCACTCCAGCCCGGAGACGGGTGACGTCAGACCGTTTCCCGACCAGGAGTGGCTGGAGACGTTCCGCGACCGGATCGTCCAGGCCGCGCGCGAGGCCGTCGAGAGCCGGCGGCCGGTGACCGCGACGATCGGCAGGGGCGCGGTGCTGCCCGGCACGCTGGCCATCAACCGCAACGGCCACGTCTACCCCGGCATCCCGCCGCAGGACCCCGAGGTCACGGTGGTGCGGTTCCGGGGCGACGAGTGGAGCAGCGTCTTCTACCACTTCACCACGCACCCGGTGTACGTGCAGGTGCAGCCGTTCGTGTCGGCCGACTTCCCCGGCGTCACGTCCGCGATGCTCGAGCTCAACGAACCGCACTGCCAGGCCGCGCTGTTCCTGCCCGGCGCGGCCGGCAACCAGGCGCCGCCGCCCGACCCGCTCACGCACGGCGGTGCCAGGTTCGACGAGGAGAACAACCCGGACTTCGAGGTCATCCGCAACCTGTTCGCCCACACCGCGCGCATGGGCATGTACCTCGCCCAGACCGCGCTCGACGTCCCGGGAGAGACCGAACTCAGCGGCCCGGTGACGGCCGCCCGGCGCACCGTCCGGGTCGACTCCCGCGACCTGCCGGACCGGGGGCCCTTCGAGGCCGAGCTGATCGGCCGCCGGCGCGCACTCGCGGACGCCATCGGCCGCAACGCCCCGAAGGCCGAGATCGTCCGGCTCACGCAACGGGTGCAGGACGTCGAGGAGACCCTCGTCGCCATCGACCGCGGCACCGACCCCATCGATGCCGAGGTGCAGGTGCTGCGCATCGGCGGACTCGCTCTCGCCGGCCTGCCCGGCGAGCCGTTCGTGGAACTCGGCTTCCAGCTCAAGTCGATGTCCGGCGACGGCCGCACGGTGCTGCCCGTCGGGTACGCCAACGACTACCTCGGCTACCTCACCTACCCCGAGGCGTGGGACACGCCCGTCTACGAGGTGAGCCTCGGCCCGTGGACGCGCATCGGCCGTTTCGGTGGACAGCAGCTCACCGACACGGCGAAAGCCCTGGTCGACGAGCTCTGGACTACCCCGAACGAGTGATCTCGACGGTGCCGTGTATTCCAGCGTCCCCTTCCCACTCCTTTTCTGACGAGGGGTGAGGGAGTGGCAAGGGGGAGTTGCCGCAGGCGGCGGGGTCGATCGAATCGATCCCGCCGCGGGGGGCTGCGGCGCTGCCACTCACCGGGCTGATCACGATCAGGTCCGGGCACCACCGCCCGCGCCGCGCAGCAGCCCGCGTTCGTACGCCACCGCCACGGCAGCGGCCCGGTCCGAGACACCGAGCTTCGCGTAGACGTGCAGCAGGTGGGTCTTCACCGTCGCCTCGCTGATGAACAGCGCCGCCGCCACCGCCCGGTTCGTCGAGCCCTTGGCGACCAGCGCCAGCACGTCGAGCTCCCGTGCGGACAACGGTTCCAGCGCCGGCTCGCGCACCTGACCCAGCAGCCTCGTGGCCACGGCGGGCGACAGCACGGCCTCGCCCGCGTGCGCGGCACGGATCGCGCGTTGCAGTTCGTCGCGCGGGGTGTCCTTCAGCAGGTAACCGGTGGCGCCCGCCTTGATCGCCGGCAGCACGTCGCGGTCCGTGTCGTAGGTGGTGAGCACCAGGACGCGGCACGGGTGGTCGCGCAGCCGTTCGATCGCGGACACGCCGTCCGAGCCCGGCATGCGCAGGTCCATCAGCACCACGTCCGGCGACACGGCCGTGACGACGGCGACCGCCTCGTCCCCGGACGCGGCCTCGCCGACCACCTCGAAGTCGCCGGTGGACAGCATGCCGCGCAGGCCGTCGCGGACGACCGGGTGGTCGTCGACGATGACGAGGCGGATCACGCGGGCACCCGCGCCGAGATCGCCGTTCCCGCGCCCGGTTCGGACTCCACGAACAGCGCGCCGGACAGGCGGTGCACGCGGTGGCGCATCGCGGGCAGGCCGAAGCCGTCGGACGGGGCCGTCAGGTCGAAGCCCACTCCGTCGTCGCGCACGTCCAGTGTCACCACGTCCTCCATGTACGACAGGGTCAGGCCCACGCGGGACGCCGAGGCGTGCTTCGCCACGTTCGCCAGGGCCTCCTGGGCGGTGCGCAGCAACGCGACCTCCACCTCCGGGTGCGTTTCGCGCACGGCCCCGGTCAGCGTGACCGAGATCGGTACGCCGTTGTGCTTCGACCAGCCCGACGCCACGTCGTCCAGGGCCTCGTGCAGCGCCGCCGAGTCCAGGGCCGGTGGGCGCAGGGCGTGCACCGAACGACGGGCCTCGGCCAGGTTCGCGCGCGCCAGTTCCGCGGCCACCGCCACGCGGCGTTCCCAGTCGGCGGCCGTGGCCGCCGACAGTTGCGTGATGATGCCCGCCAGGCCCTGGGCGAGGGTGTCGTGGATCTCGCCGGCCATGCGGTGGCGTTCGTCCTGCACGCCTGCCTCGTGCGCCTGCACCAGCAACTGCGCGTGCAGCCCCTCGTTCTCGTCGAGGAGTTCCTTGCGCTGCCTGGACTGTTCGGTCGTCACGTGGCCGACGTAGGTGAAGGTGCACGCCAGCACCACGAAGACGAGCAGCAGCAACCAGAACGCCGCCTCCTCGCCCGGCGGCGGGTAGCCGCCGAACAGCGACAGCGTCGCCAGCCCGGCCGTGAGCGCCACGACGACGAACATCCAGCGTCCGCGCAGGAGCTCGCTCGCGTAGATGTAGACCGCGTACGACACCGCGCCGAACCAGTGCTCGCGCATGCCCAGCACCGCGTAGAACACGACCATGCCACCGATGAACACGGCCATGAGCTCCGGACGCCGGTGCCACGCGGGATGCAACGTGAACCACCACGCCATCCACACGAAACCGAACGCCACGACGCCGTAGGTGAACCAGCGCTCCGGCACCGACTGCGTCGTGAAGATCGTGTACAGCACCGTCGTCACGGTCAGCACGAAGTACGGGATCACGCGGGCGATCGCGACGAGCCTGCGCTCCCACCTGTCCAACGCGGCCATGTCCACGAGCTACTCCCAAGTGTGGGCCAGTGCGCCGGGCTTCCGAGAGCGGCGCCGTCGACGCTGCGAGCGAGCCAGAAGGCCAGCTCAATCTCGAAGTCGGTGCACACACCGCCTGCATGCTCTCATCCAGCCGAGCTCAGATGTGGGTCAGCGACACCAGCCCTCAGATCGAGTTTATGATCTTTGCTGTGCGGCTTCGCTACAAATACCGCGTCTATCCGACACCCCCGCAGCAGGAGTCGCTGACGCGGGCATTCGGGTGTGCACGGGTGGTGTTCAACGACGGCCTGCGCCTACGGCAGGAAACACACACGGCCGGATCGCGGTACATCTCGGACGGCGACTTGTCGAAGCAGGTCATCACCCAGGCCAAGAAGACAGAAGAGCGAGCGTGGCTGGGCGAGGTGTCCGCGGTGGTGTTGCAGCAGGCCCTGGCTGATCTGAATGTGGCGTACCGCAACTTCTTCGCTTCGGTGTCCGGAAAACGCAAGGGCCGTAAGGTCGCAGCACCACGGTTCCGGTCGCGCAAGGACAACCGGCAGGCCATCCGGTTCACCGCCAACGCCCGGTTCAAGGTCCTGGACAACGGCCGCTTGCGGTTGCCGAAGATCGGTGATGTGCGGGTGGCATGGTCGCGGGAACTGCCCGCGCCACCGTCGAGTGTGACGATTGTGCGGGACGCGGCGGGCAGGTTCTTCGCGTCGTTCGTCGTGGACGCCTTGAACGAGCCGTTGCCGGAGACCAGCTCCGAGGTCGGTATCGATCTGGGGCTCACGCATTTTGCGGTGTTGTCGGACAGCACCAAAGTCACCGCACCCCAGTTTCTGCGGAACGCCGCCCGCAAACTCCGCAAGTTGCAACAGGACCTGTCCCGCAAGACGAAGGGCTCGAACCGACGCAAGAAAGCAGTCGCGAAAGTCGCCCGCGCACACGCCAAGGTCACCGACACTCGTAGGGACTGGCAGCACAAGCTTTCGACGATGATCATCCGTGACAACCAAGCGGTGTTCGTCGAAGATCTGTGCGTCGCCGGTCTCGCACGCACGCGCCTGGCCAAGTCCGTTCACGACGCGGGGTGGGCGCAGTTCACCGCGATGCTGGAATACAAGGCCAGCCGGCACGGACGCACATTCGGCCGGGTCGACCGCTGGTTCCCGTCGACTCGGACGTGCTCGGCCTGCGGCCAGATCAACGGCAAGATGCCGCTCGGCCTCCGAGCGTGGACCTGCCCCTGCGGAGCAGTCCACGACCGAGATGTCAACGCGGCCATCAACATTCTCGCCGCAGGACGTGCGGAGAGGCTAAACGACCGTGGAGCACGGGTCAGACCAGCAGCGATGCCGGCACCGCGCGGTGAAACGGTAATCCACCCAGGCGCCGCGCAATTCACGCGCAGCGTGGAGGGAATCCCCACCATTAGTTCGGGGGGAGAACGTCAATCCCAGCGGAAGGTTCTGGCCGCGACGGTACCTGCCACGAGCCCGACCAGTCCCATGATCGCGAGATGCCTCCAGTCCGGCGCGGTACCGAGCCACGCCTGGTGAATCGCCTCCACGCCGGGAGGCGAGTACGAGCCGATCGCCTGAATCGCCGAAGGCAGCATGAACCGCGGCAGGTACACGCCGCCGACGAACATCAGCAGCATGAACACCACCGCCGCCCAGCCACCGGCCGCCCGCGCGGTCGGGGCCAGGGCGGCGATCACCAGGCCCAACGCGAACGTGCCCGCGCCTCCCAGCACCACGGCACACGCCAGGCCGAGTGGATGGTGAGGCAGGTCGACGCCGAAAACGACGTACCCCACCAGTATGAGGAGCAGCACCGACAAGATCACCGCGGCGAAGTTGACGACCATCTGCCCGGCCAGCAACCGCGCCGGGTGCATGGGCGTCGTCGACAGCCGCCGCAGGACGCCCCTCTCCCGGTAGGTCGCCACGACGGCGGGCAGGCGTTGCAACCCGATGAACGCCAGCGCGAACACGACGAGCGCGGACACGTAGCTGTCGATGAACCGCTGCCCGCCGAAGTTCTCGTCGGGCGTCCGCAACGCCGGGATCGCGCCCAGCGCCAGCAGGAGCACGCTGGGGAACAGCAACCCGAACAGCGAGTTCATCCGATCGCGCAGGAACAACCGCGCCTCGATCTCAACGATCTTCAGCATCACGACCCCCGGTCAGTGCGACGTAGGCGTCGTCCAGGGAGACCTGGTCGACGCGGAGCTGGTGTGCGACGACCTGCCGCCGTGCCAGCAGGGAGGTCACCGCGTGCAGCAGGTTCTCCGATCCGCTGACCACGAGCTGCTCTCCCACCGACGCCACCGACGTGACCTCCGGCAGGGCTTCCAGCAGCGACACGTCCAAGGCGGTGGACGGCACGAACCGCACCCGAGTGGCACCGTCCACACGCGACACCAGCGCGGAGGGCGTGTCCAGCGCGACGATGCGGCCGTCGCGGAACACCGCCACCCGGTCGCAGAGCCGCTCCGCCTCTTCCATGAAGTGCGTGACCAGCAGGATCGTCACGCCGGCCGAGCGCACCTCCTCGATGACCGACCAGGTGTCCCGCCGCGCCTGCGGATCGAGCCCCGTCGTCAGTTCGTCCAGGATCGCGATCCGCGGCGACCCGACCAGCGCCAGCGCGATCGACAGCCGCTGCTTCAACCCGCCGGACAGCTGCCCGAACTCGGCCTTCCGGTGCGGTACCAGCCCCAGCCGCGCGGACCAGTCGACCGGCGACGGGTAGAACGACGAGAACAGCTCCAGCGCCTCGCCGACCCGAATCCGTTCCGGCAACTCCGAGGCCTGCAGTTGCACGCCGATCGAAGCGCGGACGTCCGCCGGTCGCCGCCCCAGCACCGACACGCTCCCCCGGTCCGGTGTCCGCAGCCCCGCCACGCACTCGACGGTCGTCGTCTTGCCCGCCCCGTTCGGCCCCAGGACGCCGAAGATCTCCCCCTCGGCGACCTCGAAAGACACGGAGTCCACCGCCACGCGGGGCCCGTACCTCTTCCCGAGGTCGCGCACTTCGATGATTGCCATGTCCCCAGCCTGGGAGCACGGCGCGCGAAGATCATCGAACAACGAGCGGGACCCTGATCAACCGATCGGTTGATGCCGCTGGTCAGCCTCCACGACGGCGGCCCGCAGCGCGGCGGCCAGGCGCGACACCGGCTCCGGCACCGGTCCGGGCAGCCGCGCGAGCACGGTCCGGCGCTGCTCGGCGGGCCCGCCCCGCACCGGCAGGATCCGCACCCCCGCGGGCGCGACGGCCACCAGTGACGCGGAGATCGTCGTGATGCCGAGGCCCGCCGCGACCAGGTGCAGCTTCGCCAGCCAGTCCCGCGCGGTGTGGGCGACCACGGGCCGCTCGTCCAGCCCGGGCCAGATGCCCATCACCCACCGGTCGCCGGGGCCGGAGATCCACCGCTGGCCCCGCAGGTCGGCGACGTCGATGAAGTCGTTGCGCGCCAGCGGATGCGTGGACGGCACGGCCACGCGCAGACTGCGTTCGACGAGGGTGTCCACCACCAGGGGCGGTGTCTCGTCGTCAGGCGCGCGGAACGGCGGTACCGACGAGATCAACGCGACGTCCAGCGTGCCGGCCCGCAACGCGCGCACCAACGCCGGCGTGTTCCCCTCGCGCGTGACCACGGTGATCGACGGATGCGTGCGCCCCAGCGCTGTGAGCGCACGGGGGACCAGCCACGCACCGGCCGTCGCGAACCAGCCGAGCCGGACGGTGCTCACGTCCCCGGGCAGGCCCGCGAGCTCACGGGCACCCGCGTCGACCTCGTCCACCACGGTGGCGGCACGCCGCAGCACGAGCCGTCCGGCCGGGGTGAGCCGCACACCGTCGTGCCGCCGCTCCAGCAGCTCCGCGCCCGCCGCTCGTTCCAGGGCCGCGATCTGCCGTGACACGGCGGACTGCGTGTACCCCAGCGCGGTCGCCGCCGCGGTCAACGTGCCGCGCTCGGCGACTTCGCGGAACACGCGCAGCGCCACCAGTGACGCATCGGTCAGAGCCATGACGTCTACGCATACCCCTGTTGAGATTCGCTCGCTACCCGCATGCCTCCGCGCGTCCTAGCTTGGACGTACTCCGAAACCCTCCTCGCGAAGGCATGACATGACGATCGCACTGGTCACCGGCGCCACCCAGGGCCTCGGCCTGGCACTGGTCGAAGGGCTCGCGCAACGCCTGCGGCCCACCGACACCGTCTACCTCACCGGCAGGGACGTCGGCAAGATCGCCGAGGCCGTGCGGTCCGTGCCGGGCGGCGGCGCGGCGGTCCGCGGCGAACTCCTGGACGTCGCGGATCCCGAAGCCGCCGCGAAACTGGCCGCACGGTTGGAAGAACGGCACGGCGGCATCGACATCGTCTTCGGCAACGCCGTCATGCGCGTCGGTCCCGGCGACGACCCGCCCACGATCATCGACGCCTACACCCAGGTCAACAACTTCGGCACCACCAGGCTCCTGAAGGCCTTCGCGCCACTGCTCGCCGACAACGGCAGGCTGATCGTGGTCGCCAGTTCGCTCGGCACCCTCCACCAGCTGGCACCGGTGCTGCACAGGCGGTTCACCGAACCGTCCTCTTTGGACGAGGTGGACGCGCAGATCGCCCGCTGGCGCGACGAGGTCAAGGACGGCAGGGCGAAAGCAGGAGCGTGGCCGGGCTTCGTGAACATCCCGTCCAAGATCGGCCAGGTCGCCGCCGTCCGCGTGCTCGCCGCCGAACGCCGCGAGACGGACCTCGCCAGAGGCGTCCTGATCGCCGCGGTCTGCCCGGGGATGATCAACACGCCCACGTCCGGGCTGTGGTGGGACGTCAGCACCGCCCCGACCCCGGCCCAGGCCGCGACGGCGTTGCTGGACCTGGCCCTCGGCCCGCTCGACCCGGCGCACCACGGCGAACTCGTCCGCCACGGCGAGGTCGTGCCGTTCAGCTGATGGGCTTGTCCAGCCCGTGCACCACCTGGTCGAGCAGGGTCTGGATGACGGCCTCGTTGTGCTCGTTGCGACCCGGCGTGATCATCCGCGACGTCGCCTCGACCATCGCGTGCACGAGCATCGCCCGCAACTGCGCGCGCTGCACCCCGGCGGTCTTGAAGACGCCGACCAGCGGAGCCAGCAACCGTTCGTGCTCGGCCCGGATCTGCTCGCGCGACGAGTCCGGCAACGTGTGCGCGGACAACGCCACCACCGCCCCGTGGCTGCCGTCGGTGATGATCGCGAGCTCGGTGCGCAGGTACGCCTCGATCTTCGCCGGCACGGACGACGCGCTGTTGACCGCGTCCTCCAGCTTGTCCGCCCACTCCGGCAGCGCGTCGGACACGATCGCGGCGACCAGTTCCTCCCGCGACCGGAAGTACTCGTAGAGACTCGGCCGCGACAGGCCGACGCGTCTGGCGAGCGACGCGAGCGTCAGCGCCTCCGCCCCGTCGGTCGCCACGATGTCCCGCCCGGCGTCCAGCAGGGCGCGCAACCGGTTCGCGCGGTGTTCCGCCACGGTGTCTGCGCTGATCCTCGGCACATCCGGATCGTATCGCGCTTGATTTCCCGACGGGGAGTTGGAATAGTTCCCGACAGAGCGTCGGAATCAAGGAGGGCCCCATGTTCATCGCGACGAACCGGCTGTTCGTCCCTGCCGAGCGGGCAGAGGAGTTCGAGGCCCACTTCCGCGACAACATGCGCACGTTCCTGCCCGGCGTCCCCGGCCTGCTGCGCAGCACGCTGCTCAAGCCGACGAAGGACGACCAGCCCTACGTGTCGGTCAACGAGTTCGAGTCCGAGGAGCACTTCCGCGACTGGGTCGCCTCCGACTCGTTCCGGGAGGCCCACAAGCGCAACCGCGGCATCGCCCGGCACGTCACGGGCAACGCCGTCGAGACCTTCCAGCACGCCGAGGACATGGTGCTGCCCCGGCAGCGCACGGAATAGCGAGGCGCTCAGAGCTCCGTCAGCAGCTTCTTCATCCGGTTGATCTCGTCGTCCTGCGTGGCCACGACGTCGTCGGCCATCTCCTCGACCTGGACGTTGGTGCCGGACGCGCGCACGTCCGTCGCCATCTTGATCGCACCCTCGTGGTGCTTGATCATCAGCTCGAGGAACATCCGGTCGAAGTCCTTGCCCCGCGCGGCCCCCAGGGCGTTCAGCTGGTCCTGGGTGGCCATGCCCGGCATGGAGCCGTGGTCCCCGTGCGTTCCGATGGCGTTGAACGTGCGCTGCCACTGCTTCATGGCGCCGATCTCGGGTTCCTGGCTGAACCGGATGCGCTCCGCCAGGCCCTTCACCGTCTCGTTCTGCGCACGGTCGGGAGCGAACCGCGTCATGGCGAGCGCCTGCTCGTGGTGGACGATCATCATCGCCACGTACTGGCGGTCGGCGTCGTTCGGCGGAGGCTGGGTCACGCCGGTCAGGTCCGACGGCGCGACGGTCGACGCCGAGCCGCCGGGAGTGTCCGGTGCGATGACCGGTGCCGCATCAGGCTCCGATGTACAGCCTGCAAGCAGGGCGAATGCCGCCGCGATGACAAGAACCCCAGAGCGCATGCTCCGGAGAATACCTCCGAAAGACGCTGGCCTTTAGCAAGGCGAAGGGGTGATACTCCCCCTCACCAACCCGTACTGAGGGGGTAAAGCAGTGACTTCACGCGCAACGGCCCGCCGGCGCAGAGCGTCGTTGTCGGTTCTGGGGGCGCTCGCGCTGACGCTGTCAACGTTGACCGCGCCCGCGTACGCCGAGCCCGACCTCCCTGCCGATGGCAAGGGACTGAGCGAGGCTCAACTCGAAGCGCAGGCGGAAGCGGTCGACGGCCTTCCGGGGGTTGACGAGATCTCCCGCAGCCGCAACATGGTCCCGGTCGCCCACCTGGACAAGCAGGCTCCGCTCAGCTCGACGCAGACCGACATCGCGTTCCAGGACAACTACGCGTTCGTCGGCAACTACGACGGCTTCGTCATCTACGACATCCGCAACCCGAAGAAGCCGACGATCAAGAGCCAGGTCCTGTGCCCCGGCTCGCAGAACGACATCTCGGTGTACGGGAACCTGCTGTTCCTGTCGACCGACTCGTCGCGCAGTGACAACTCCTGCAGCAGCGTGTCCCAGTCCGCGACGATCAAGGAGTCGTGGGAGGGCATCAAGGTCTTCGACATCAGCGACAAGAGCGCCCCGCGCTACGTCGCCGCCGTCGAGACCGCCTGCGGTTCGCACACCCACACGCTGGTGCCGGGCAAGAACAAGAAGGACGTCTACCTCTACGTCTCTTCCTACTCGCCCAACGCCACGTTCCCGGACTGCCAGCCGCCGCACGACAAGATCTCCATCGTCAAGGTGCCGGTGAAGAACCCGGCCGCGGCCTCGCTGCTCAAGGCCCCGGTCCTCTTCCCGGACGGCGGCAACGCCGGTGTCCCCGGCACCATCGAGACCGGCTACACCTCGGCCACCTCGGGTTGCCACGACATCACCGTCTACCCGCAGCTCGACCTCGCGGCCGGCGCCTGCATGGGTGACGGCGTCCTCTGGGACATCACCGACCGGGAGAACCTGGTCGAGATCAACCGGGTGCAGGACGACAAGAACTTCGCGTTCTGGCACTCCGCGACCTTCAACAACAGCGGCACCAAGGTCGTCTTCACCGACGAGCTCGGTGGCGGCGGCGCCGCGACCTGCAACGAGAAGATCGGCCCGACGCGGGGTGCCAACGGCATCTACGACATCGTGGGCAAGGGCAAGAACCGCAAGCTGGAGTTCAAGTCCTACTACAAGATCCCGCGCATGCAGGGCGACACGGAGAACTGCGTCGCGCACAACGGTTCGCTGATCCCGGTGCCCGGCAAGGACATCATGGTGCAGTCCTGGTACCAGGGCGGCGTCTCGGTGTGGGACTTCACGAACTCGGCCAAGCCGCGTGAGATCGGCTTCTTCGAGCGCGGCCCGATGCCGAACGGCGCGGGCGGCGGTACGTGGTCCACGTACTGGTACAACGGCTACATCTACTCCTCGGAGATGGGCCGCGGCTTCGACGTCATCGACATGCGCGACCCGCGCACGTTCGTGGCGAAGCTGTTCCGCACGGACGAGCTGAACGTGCAGACCCAGGGGAACTTCTACCGCGGGTAGTGGCTCTCCACCCAGATCAGCGCGGCTGCCGGCGTTCGGCAGCCGCGCTGACCGCTGTCAGGACCAGGGTCACCGCGACACCACCGAACACGGCCCAGACCGGCGACCCGACGTCCAGCGCCCACGCGACGACGACGGCCGTGAGCCCGTAACCGGCGCCCGTCACGGCGTACATCATCGAGAACCCGGCCGCGTGCGCGCCGACGGGAAGCCGTTCGCGCAACGCCAGGCTGCGCGTCACCAGCACACCGGACTGGAACAGCCCGGCGGCCAGCAACGCGCCCGCGATGCCCGGCAGGTTCGGGAACAGCGCCAGCGCGCCGACGCACGTCGCCGTGACGACGAGCAGCACCAGACCCTGTGCGCGCAACGATCCCGGCCACGGGCGCAGCCCGTACAGCACCGCGCCCAGCGCACTGCACGCCGCGAACCCGGTGAGCAGCGGCCCGGTCCAGCCGATGCCGATCCCCCGGTGCTCCAGCAACGCCGGCAGCACGAGTTCGGCGACCGCGAGCTGCGCGAGTGCCGCCGCGCTGACCAAATAGATCGGCCACGCCGACGCGACCACGCGCACCTTCGCCGTACCGGACCGGGACGTCACGTGCCCGCGCGGCAGGATGAACACCAGCCACGCCGCCACGACGACCAGGGACACGGACACGACGACGGGCGCCCGGTGGTCGACGCTCAACGCCAGCACGGTGACCAGCGCTGGAGCCACCGCCCACACCACCTGCGTGATCATGGCGTCGAAGCCCATCGCCTTGGGCACCAACGCGTCCGGCACCAGCCCGAGCAGCATCGCCCGCAACCCGCCCGGTGTCGTCGACGGCCCGGCACCCGCGACGAACGCCGCGATCGCCAGCACCGTCACGTTCTGCGTGAGCGCCAGCGTCGTGAACGCCCCCGCGCCGACGATCAGCCCGACCGACAGCTGCCCGCGCATCCGCGACGGGTCGAGGAAGAGCCCGAGCAGCGCGGCGCCGAGGATCTCCCCCAGCACGTAGACGGCGACCAGCGACGCTGCCAGCACGTACCCGCCGGGCAGTCCCCTGGTCAGGAACACCATCATCAGCGGCGTCATCGACATCGGTAACTTCGCGGCGACCGTCACCACGGCGCACGCCAGCACGTCCCGGTTCGCGAGATCGCGGTACCCGGCAGCGGAGATCGTCATCTACTCGCCCAGCTCCTGGAACAACGTCAGCTGCAGCCCGGCCGGCGCCGCCAGCCTGGCGTTCAGCGAGTTCCACGGCGTGCGCGTCGGTTCCGCGATCACCTCGGCCCCGGCGGCCTCGAGCGCACGGGTGGCCGCCGCGGAGTCGTCCACCTCGAAGGCCACCCGGACGTGCCCGGCGACGCGCCGGCCGACCTCGACCTCGTCGATGAACTCGGCGTGCGGCGGATCGGTGATCTCCAGCGTCGCCCGCCCGGCTTCGAGGATCGTGACCCTGCCGCCGTCGGACGAGAACGCCGCCCGTTGCTCAAGCCCCAGCACGTCTCGGTAGAAACGCAGGGCCTCGTCGTAGTCGTCAGCGGTGACGACCAAGCGGAGTTCACGGACACCGGTCATGGCGACGATCATCGCACCACCGGTGTCAGAACGAGGCGAACCCGCCGAAGTGCCCGGCCTGACAGGATGTCCTCCGTGCTGAACGGACTTGATCAGGTGGACTGGGCGCGGCTGACCCACGCCTACGGAGCTGCCGACGACGTGCCCGATCAGATCCGCGGCCTGGTGTCGCCGGACGGGGATCGCCGGCGGGAGTCGCTGTGGGAGTTGAACGGCAACATCTACCACCAGGGCACCATCTACGAGGCCACCGCGTACGCGGTCCCGTTCCTGCTGGAGGTGCTGACCGCACCCGAGTGCGACGAACAGCCGCAACTGCTGAGCCTGCTCAGCGGGATCGTCACCGGGTTCGACGAGAGGTGGCTGCCAGGAGGCCTGCCCGTCGCCGAACACCGCGCGCGGGCAGCGGGTGGCGAGGCGGTCCTGGCCGCCGCGCCCCGGCCGGGCGACGACGACTTCGACGAGGACGAGGCGGACTACGAGTACGTCGAGGGCCTGTCGGACGAGGACCGCGGCCGGATGTTGGCGCACATCTGGGTGCGGGCCTACGACGCCGTCCGCGCAGGGGTTCCGCTGTTCCGCGAACTCCTGGGCGCGGAGCCACCGGTGCAGTGCATGGCCGCGTACACGCTGGCCTGGTTCCCCGAAGACGCACCGGACAGCCTGCGGGCGCTGGCGAACGTCACCGAGGGCGACGACGAGGGCGTGGTGGCGGCGACCGCGTCGGTCGCGATGGGCCTGCTCGGCGGCCGTCCCACGATCACGCTCGACGACCCGAGGCCGATCGCCCGCTGGGGCGCCGCGATCGCCTTGGCGACCCTCGACGGTCCGGACGCACCCCGGAACGTCGTGGACGAACTGATCTCCGCCGCCGGCGGCTCACTGCCCGGCAACGACAGGGTTCCGTTCCTCGACGGCGATCTCGCCGCCTACGCGGGCGGCGTGCTGAAGCTGACCGGTGACCGGTACGCCGGCCGGACGTTCGACGCGCTGCTGGAGCGCATCCCCACGGTGTCCGGCAGCAGCGCCTTCCACGTCGTGAAGGAGGCTTTGCGCCTGGCGTTCCCCGCGGGAGCGCTCCCGGCGGGTACCGGCTACCCGTCGCTGGACGACCACGGACGCCGGCTCGTGGACGCGCTCGCCGGCTCCCCCGGCACCTGGCTGATCGACGGCAGGAACTTCGGCAACTTCAGCGCGCTGGTCCGCGAGTACGGTCTGCCGCACTCCTGCGAAGCGTTGCGGGACTACACCTCGACGCGCTGAGCCTGCCCGAGCGCCAGCCGCGTGGCGATCGCCAGGACCAGCGCGATCCCCGCCGTCACGTGGATCGGCGCGGGTCCGAACGTCGCCGCCAGCACCGCCACGGCCCCGATCGGCAGCAGGTACTTGCGCAGCCCGTCCTGCCCGGGACAGTCCTGCACGTACCAGACGCACAGGAAGAACACGGCCAGCGGCACCGTCGTGAACGCGGCCACCGTCGTGCCCGGCGCGTGCGAGAGGTGCAGGTCGTAGTCGACCGAAGCCGCGAGACCGGCGCCGAGTGCCGCGATCGCGCCGAGGATGAACAGGTGCGCGTACCCCCACAGGAACGCCTTCTTCAGGTTGTGCAGGTGCAACGGTGCCTCGAAGTAGATCCACCACACCGAGAACACGATGACGAGCGACGCCGCGGCGAGCGAGATGAGGTTGACGCCGGTGTCGAAGCCCTTCTGGAACGCGAGCGTGGCCGCCAGGATCGACTCGCCGAGCACGATCAGCGTGAACAGGCCGTGCCGTTCCGCGATGTGGTGCGGGTGCCAGGTCGTCGCGCTCGCCTTCTCGGCCCAGGCGGGCACGAGCAGTTCGGCGAGCATGCCGAGCGCCCACAGGCCGAGCGCGAGGCTCGGCGGTGCGAAGAGCCACAGCACCCACAGCACCTGCATGACCGCGATGCCGGCCGCGTACCGGTGCGCGCACGCCTTGTGCGACGGGTTGTCCCGCGCGGCACGCAGCCAGTGCGTGACCATCGCGAGCCTGATGACCACGTAGCCGCCGACGACGATCCGGTAGTCCTGGTGCTCGAACACGGCCGGGATGCCCGCCGCGATCACCAGGACACCGGCGATCTGGACCATCGTGATGATCCGGTACAGCGTGTCGTCGTTGTCGAACGCGCTGGAGAACCAGGTGAAGTTCAGCCACGGCAGCCACAGCGCGAAGAACGCCATGCAGAACGCCAGCACACCGGCACCGGCGTGGTTCTCGGAGACGGCGTGGTGCAACGAGGCGGCGGCCTGGGCGACCGCCACCACGAAGCTCAGGTCGAACAGCAGCTCCAACGGCGTCGCGACCCGGTGGGCCTCCGCCGTGTCGCGCGCGAGGAGCTTCTTGATCATCCAGGCACCACCATGATCCGCGATTCGCTGAGGTCGAGCGCGACCCGCGTGCCCGGCTGGTACGCGGCGGCGGTGTTGGAGGGCTGGTCGATGCGCAGCACCTGGTCCCCCACCCTCACCGAGATCCGCGTGACCGGCCCGAGGAACGACTGGGTCAGCACATCGCCCACGATCTTGCCATTGACGTCACCGTCGTGCGCGGAAACGCCGATGTCCTCCGGACGCACGATGACGCGGACGTCGCTTCCGGACGGCTGGTCGTGGGTCACGGGCACCGTGACGCCGTTGACCACCACGGTCTGGCCCTCGGCCTTGGCCTCCACCGAGTTCGTGACGCCGACGAACTGCGCCACGAACGCCGTCGCGGGCTGCCGGTAGACCACGGACGGGGTGTCGAGCTGCTCCAGGCGGCCGTGCGACATCACGCCGACCCGGTCGGAGACGGCGAGCGCCTCCTCCTGGTCGTGCGTGACGAACAGCGTCGTGATGCCGAGCTCCGTCTGGATGCGACGGATCTCGTCCCGCAGGTTCACGCGGACCTTGGCGTCCAGCGCGGACAGCGGCTCGTCGAGCAGCAGCACGCGCGGCTGGATCGCGAGAGCGCGTGCCAGTGCGATGCGCTGCTGCTGACCACCGGACATCTGGTGCGGGTACCGGCCGCCGAGGTGGGCGAGACCGACCAGTTCGAGCAGTTCGCCCGCCTTCTTGGCGTCGGCCTTGCGCATCTTCAGGCCGAACGCGACGTTCTGCGCCGCGGTCATGTTCGGGAAGAGGCTGTAGGCCTGGAAGACCATGCCCATGTCCCGCTTGTTGGCCGGCACCTTCGTGACGTCCTTGCCGCCCACGGTGACCGTGCCGGAGTCGGACGTCTCGAAACCCGCGACGATGCGCAGCGCCGTCGTCTTGCCGCAGCCCGACGGGCCGAGCAGCGACACGAGCTCACCCTCGGCGAGTTCCAGGTCGAGACCGTCGAGGGCGGTGTTGCCGCTGAAGGTCTTGCGCAGTCCCTTGAGTTCCAGGTGACCCATGTGCTTACTCCTCGGCAACGGTCTGACGGCGCCGCTGGCCGACATAAGAAAGTGCGAACAGAAGGACGAACGCGAAGATCAGGCACAGCAGCGACACCGCGACGGACACACCCGCGTTGCGCTTGCCGAGCAGGTTGACCTGCACCTGCAACGTGTCGAAGTTGAGCAGCGACGCGATGGTGAACTCGCCGAGCACCAAGGCGACGCTCAACAGCGAGGCACCGATCAGTGCGACGCGGATGTTCGGCACGACGACCTTCCACAGCACCGTGAACCACGACGCGCCGAGGCTGCGCGCGGCTTCGGCGAGCGTCTTCAGGTCGATCGCGGCGAGTCCGGCGTCGACCGCGCGGTAGGCGAACGGCAGCACCAGGATCGTGTACGCGAACGTCAGCGTCAGCGGTGAGTCGCCGAGGAAGAAGTTCACCCACGCGTAGAGCGGCGCCATGCCGACCACGAGCACGATGGCGGGAATCGCCAGCGGCAGCAGGCACAGGAACTCCACGAGCCGCTGCAACTGCGGGAGCCGCAACCGGATCCACGCCATCGTCGGCACGAGCAGCACCAGCATCAGAACCGCACTCGTCACCGACAGCAGCAGCGAGTTGACGAGGGCTTCCATCAGGCCTTCGTCGTCGACGATGGACGTCCACGACTCCAGGCTGCGCGTGTCGTTCCTGCCACGCGTGGAGAACTCCGCCATCGCGATCAACGGCAGGATGAAGTAGACGCCGAGGACCAGCAGGACGACCGTGCGCAGAACGCGCTGCTTCACTAGCGAACCCACTTGGCCACCCTCTTCTGCAGCAGCACGTTCACGCCCATCGCGATGCTGACCACGATCACCATGCCGAGGCCGAGCGCCTTGCCGAGGTTCTCCTGGCCGAGCACGACCTCGCCGGTGAGGAACCCGCGGATCTGCAGCGGCACGATGGGGCTGCCCTGCGAGACGAGCGCCGCGGCCGTGGCGTAGGCGCTGAAAGCGTTGGCGAACAACAGGAGCAGCGCGCCGAGGAACGGCGGCGTCAGGATCGGGCCGCCGACGTGGCGCCAGTACGTCCAGCTCGTGCCGCCGAGGCTCGCGTTCGCCTCGCGCCACTGCGGGCGCAGGCCGTCGAGCGCGGGCAGGAACACGATCACCATCAGCGGGATCTGGAAGAACGTGTAGACGAGCGTCAGGCCGGGCAGTTCGAACAGCCACGCGCTGCCGGCGAAGAGGTCGATGCCAACGTTGTCGCGGAGGAACTTCGTGACGAGACCCTCGAAGCCGACCGTCGCGAGGAACGCGAACGCCAGCGGCACGCCACCGAACTGCGCGAGCACACCGCTGCCCGCGATGACGGTCCGGCGCAGCATCCCGTCGGGGTTGCCGACCGCGATGGCCCACGTGAGCAGCGCGCCGAAGATCGCGCCGATGACCGCCGTGAGCGCGGAGAGTTCGATGCTGCGCACGAAGGCGTCGAAGACGACGCCCGTGAACAGGGTCTTGAGGTTGTCGAGCGTGAACGCGCCGTTCGAGTCCTGGAAGGCACCGAACAGCACGAGCACCGTGGGGTAGACCAGGAAGGTGCCGACGAACGCCAGGAACGGCACCGCGACGAGCCAGGCGGCCACAGATGGCCGACCGGCGGCCCCACCCGTCTTCGGGGTGGGGCCGCCGGGCTTCGCCGCCGCTACCGGAGCGACCGAGGTCATCCGATGGCCTGGGCCCAGGTCGCGGTCAGGACGGCCTTGGCCTTGTCGGCCTGGGCCTGCGTCTGGAACACCTGCTTGCCGTCGGTCTTGGGCAGCTTGTCCTTCGCCGCCTTGTCCGCCTTGTCGCCCATCTTCTCCAGGCGCACCGGGCGGGACATGCCCAACAGGTAGAGGTTCTGGCCCTCGTCGGAGTAGAGGAACTCCTGCCACAGGCGCGCGGCCGCCGGGTGCGGGGCGTCCTTGCTGATGGCCTGGTTGTAGTAGCCGCCGATCTGGGCCTCGGCCGGGACGACGACCTTCCAGTCGAGCTTGCCCTTGAGCTTGTCGGCCTGGGCGGCGTTGGTGTAGTCCCAGTCGATGACGACGGGCGTCTGACCGGACTCGATCGTCGCGGGCGACGGGTCGACCGGCTGGAAGTTGCCGGCGGCCTTGAGCTGCTTGAAGAACTCGACGCCGGGGGCGATGTCGTCGGCGCTGCCGCCGTTGCCCAGCGCCGCCATGACGACACCGGAGAACGCGGCACCGGCCTGCGTCGGGTCGCCGTTGAGGGCGACCTTGCCCTTGTACTCGGGCTTGAGCAGGTCCTTCACGCTCGCCGGCGCCGGCACCTTCGCGGCGTCGTAGCCGATCGACATGAAGCCGCCGTAGTCGCCGTAGTAGAGGCCGTCCGCGTCCTTGAGCTCCGCGGGGATGTCGTCCCAGGTGCTGACCTTGTAGGGGGCGAACAGGTCCTTGTTGGCCAGGGCCACGTTCAGACCGAGGTCGAACACGTCGGGCGCGCGGTCGTTGCCCTTGAGCTGCTTGGCGGCGTTGATCTCTTCCTGGCTCGAGGCGTCCGGCTGCGCGGAGTCGACCTTGATGCCGTACTTGGCCTCGAAGGCCTTGATGATCTCGCCGTAGTTCGCCCAGTCCGGGGGCAGCGCGATGACGTTGAGCTTGCCCTCCTTCTTGGCGGCCTCGACCAGCTTGTCCATGCCACCGAGCTCACTCGCCGACTTCGCGGTTCCGGCGGCACCAGCCGGCGTCTCCTTGGCGGGCGGGGCGCCACAGGCGGCCACCGCCAGCACCAGCGCACCGACGCCGATCAACTTCGTCGTGACGTTCCCTCGCTTCAGCACCAGCGGAGGATTCGCTCGGATTGCTTTCGTTGTCAAGCCAGCCGCGCCGGTTGAGACCTTCTCGACTCCAACCGTGAATTCTCGGCGTCCTACGGGTTGCCGCTGAATGCTTTCCGTGCCTCGCCGAGGTGTTGTGCCGTGATCCCGGTACGGGGATCGACGTGGATCAGCGCGGTGGTCAGGTGCCGTCGCTTGTGGACGAACTGCTCCCGGCGCCCGGCGTGCAGCCCGAAGTCGTCGTCGAACCAGACAAGAGGCCTTTCGTAGGCGTACCTGGCGACCGCGGGGTACTTCCAGCCGGTCTCGTCGTGGAACTCGATCACCTTGAGCGGCGGCAGCCCCAGACGTGGCCCGATCTCGGTGTTCGCCCGGTGCAGCCACGTCGTGGCCCACGCGAGCTCGGCGCCGGTGTCCTCCGCCAGCTGTCTCAGCTGGACGCCGTGGTCCGGGTCGAGCCAGACGCGGAGCCGGCGCCGCCAGCCGATCTTGATCTCGAACAGCCGGTAGTTGTCCGGCTTGGGGTTCGCGGCCCACGGGTGGAGCGGGCCGTCGACGTCGATCAGGACCAGGGGACGCATCCGTCCAGCATGCCCGGCCCCGTCCGTACGCTGTGCGAGTGCGCCTGATCATGACCCTGCTCGTCCGCGACGAGGCGGACGTCGTCGCCGCGATGATCGAACACCACCTCGCCGCGGGCGTGGACCTCGTCGTCGCGACCGACAACGGTTCGGCCGACGGCACGGTCGAGATCCTGGAGGCGTACCGCGACGCGGGCGTGCTCGAACTGCACCACGAACCGGCGCAGGACTACGAGCAGGGCCGCTGGGTGACCGCGATGGCCCGCCGCGCGGCCGCCGCGCACGGCGCGGACTGGGTGATCAACGCGGACGCCGACGAGTTCTTCTGGCCCGCGTCCGCCTCGCTGAAGGACGACCTCGGCGCGGTGGACCCGGCGTTCGGCGTGGTGGAGATGCGGCGCGACAACCTGGTCGCCGACCCGTCCGCCGACGGTGGCTGGGTGCACCGGTTGATCCTGCGCGACACGGCGTCGCTGTCCCCGCGCGGCACCAGGATCGGGCCCAAGACCTGCCACCGCGGCGACCCGGAGGTCACCGTCGACCAGGGCAACCACGGCGTGTCCGGTCCGCTCCTCGGCCCGATGACGACGGCCGGCATCGACATCCTGCACGTGCCGGACCGCGGCTACGACCAGTACCAGCGCAAGATCGCGAACGGCGGCGCGTCCTACGCGGCCAACACCCGCCTCGATCCCGGAGTCGGCTGGCACTGGCGCGAGGACTACGAACGCCTCCGCGACGGCACGCTGCACCAGACCTACCTCGACCGCCGGCCCGACGTCGCGGCGGGACTCGCGTCGGGGGTGCTGACCGTGGACACCCGGCTGCGCGACCGGCTGACGTCGCTCGACCCGGTGGTGCCGTGGGCGTTGCGGGCCGTGACCGCGACCTGAGTTCGCGGTGGTCAGGCACTCACGCGTCAGGTGGACGTTCGCCCGTTCGGGCCACAGCGCGCCGCCGGCTCCGCCAGACTGGTCGTCGTGACGCAGCCGCCCCACCAGTCCGGACCGCCGCAACAGCCGTGGAACCACCAGCCGCAGGGTCAGCAGCCGTGGGGTCCGCCGCCGCAGCAGCCGTGGGGGCAACCGCACCCCGGACCGCCGAAGAAGAAGTCCCCGGTGGTCTTCGTCGTGCTCGGTCTCGTGGCGCTGCTGCTCGTGGGGGCCGGCGTCCTGGGCACGGGCCTGCTCTGGCCGGGCTGGATGAAGTCCAAGCCGGCCGCCAGCTCCGCCCCTGTGGACCAGTCCACGCCGGAAAGCGCCGCGAAGGCCGTCGAGGACGCGCTCAACCGGCGCGACATCGACCAGTTCGTGAACGTGCTGGTGTGCAAGGACGGCCGCACCAAGGCCGAGAAGAAGGACATCTCGCGCGCCGAGGAGATCCTCTACCGGGACGTCGAACCGCTCGATCCGAAGCGCGGGAGTGACGCCGAGCCGGTCTTCAAGCTCGACGAGGTTCGCAAGATCAAGCCCAGCGACCCGGTCTACAACGACGGGAACAAGGACGCGACCGTCGCGATCATGTCCGTCGAGTACGCGACGGACAGAGGTCCCGAGAAGCGGCGCGGCGTGCTGGCGCTCTTCCAGGAGGACAACGGGTACGTCGTCTGCGAGATGGGCTTCGTGCCGGTGGCCGACTCCCAGGAGCCGCCGCCGGACCCGGATCCGAACAGTCCGACCGGTCGCGTGCAGGCCTTCGCCAAGGCGATCAACGCCAAGGACATCACGGCCGCGCGCCTCTACATCTGCTCGACGGCCCGCTCCGTCAACACGTGGGCCGAGAAGGCCATCGCGGCGGGCGGGCAGCTGCGGCTGCACGACAAGGTCACCACGACCAAAGCGGAGGACTCCGGCCAAGCCCGCATGTGGTACACGCTGAACGGCACGGAGACCAAGGCGGGCGGGTTCCTGAAGAAGGAGTCCGACGGCTGGTGCCTCCTCACGTTCAACAACGACGCCAAGTAGTCGAAAACGCGGTTTCCTGTTCGTATGGAGGGCATGTTCACCGACGAGGAGATCGCCTACCTGCGCGAACAGCCCTTGGCCCGCCTCGCGACCGTCGACGAGGACGGCCAGCCGGACGTGGTGCCCCTGGCGTTCGAGTACGACGGCACGCACATCTGGGTCGGCGGTGCGGGTGACCAGGTCAGGAACACCCGCAAGTTCCGCAACATCACCGCCGGCCGCCGCCAGGTGTCGCTCGTGGTCGACGACCTGGTCTCGTTCACCCCGTTCGTCGCGAGGGCCATCCGGATCTACGGCCTCGCCGACGACCCGGTCGACCGCACCGGCCTCGTCGGACCCGGCGTCTACAGCCGGATCACGCCGACCCGCGTCTGGGCCTGGAACATGGCGGGCGAACCGGTGGGCGAGACCTGGTACGAGCCCCGCCGCTCATGAGGCCCGCCGCGCCGAGCACACCGCCGAACTCCCCCACCGCGCGCCGTAGAGCAACCCGGGCAGCAGCCGCCGGAACCGCAGGTGGATCTCCCCCGCCCGGTCCACCGTCAGCTGCGACCCTGTCGGCTCGGCCTCGGACCGCTGCACCAGCACGCCGTCGAACGCCCGCACGAGCCGCTTGCGGTCGTGCTCGAACCGCACGCGCAGGTCGAACAGCTCGCACGGCCGTTCGGGCACGTGCAGCACGCACGGGTGCATGGCGTCGCGGTGCGACATCCGGTAGCGGATCGCGAAGTCGTGGGTCTCACCGCGCACCAGCGGTTCGGCCGGGACCAGCGTGAAGCCGGGACGGCCACCGTCGGCGCGCTCCTTCAGGGTGCCGCCGTAGAGCAGGTGCACGTCCACGTCGCGCCGCCGGACCGGGAAGACCGAGGCGAAGTCCAACGAGTCGACGCCGTCCTGGTCGACGACGACCTGGTAGCGCTCCAGCACCTCCGGCTGTCCCTGGTCCAGCACCACGGCGACGCTGAGCTCCGCGGTGTGCCAGCCACCGTCCGTGCGCGGGGACGTCGTGGCGGCGAGCTCGGCCAGCTGCTCCACGGCCTCGTCCACCCGGCGGCGCACGGTGCGCGAGTCGCGGTCGATCCGCGCGGCCACCCAGGTGACGCGCTCCTGGTAGAGCGGCTGCCGGACGTCGGCGATGAGGCCGAACGCCGCCCTGGCCGCGAGCTGCAGGTCCTCCGGGAGCTGCTCGACCAGCTCGGTCAGCCGGGTGACGAGCTTCTGCTTCGCGGCGACCGACCCGTCCGCGCTGGTGATGCCGCAGGCGGCGGCCAGCGACGGCCCGACCCTGTCCGCGATCCTCCCGGCGTGCACTCCCCGCCCCTTGCGGAGGGTCTTCAGCTCCCTGACCAGGTTCGTCATCATCTCCCGATCTCCTCCCCGTGCTCTCTCTCGCGTGTGGCGGAGGCAGGTTGCGACGGACGTGTGGACGAGAAGTGGACACGCCGTGGATAGGTCACACGAGCTCCTGCCGCGAGACCGTCCGCGCGACCGAGGAAGCCAGCGCGATGCCCAGGCGGACGCCGTCGCGGCCGAGGAAGAGGCGTGAGGTGCCGATGCGGTCCAGCGTCGGCTGGTCGACGGCACCCAGCCCGAACGCGATCATCTCCGGGCACGGCTCGGTGGCCGTCAGCCGTGCCAGTGCGGCGGGCCAGGCCGGGTCCGTCGGCCTGCCGTCGGAGACGAAGAACAGCACCGGGCGGCGCACCCGCAGACCTCGTTCTTTGAGGGCGCGCACGTCGCGTTCTATGACGGTGCGCAGCAGGGTGAAGGCGGATCCGAAGTCGGAACCCGATTCCTGCCGCGGCCTGATCAGCTCCGCCGGGTCCAGCGCGGGCTGCAAAGGCCGCACGACCAGCGGGCTTTCCGCGAAAGCGACGACGCAGAGCCGAATCTGCGCGGTGGCACGCCGATCCGCGTGCACGACACCGCGGAACTCGCGCATTCCCGCGTTGACCTCGTCGATGTGGTCGCTCATCGAGAACGACACGTCGCACACCAGGTAACACGGCAACACATCGGGCTCCATGCCGTGCACCGTTACCCGATCGCGTTGATCAAACGTGGACAAAAAGCTGATTCGCCGACACACCAAAGGGCTCTTGCGCGACATTCCACCCAGATGGAAGCTCAGACACAGGAGGACGGCGTGGAATTTCGTCTGCTGGGTCCGCTGGAGGCGTGGCACGACCACACCGCCGTACCGTTGGGGGACCAGCAACAACGCTTCATCCTCGTCGTGCTGCTCCTGAACGTGAACAAGCCCGTGTCACCCGAACGGATCACCGAGGTCGTGTGGCCGGACCACCCGGAACGCCGGACGCTGGTGCGCGGGTACATCAACAAGCTGCGCAAGGCGTTCGACGGGACCGACGCGGAGATCGAGCGCACGGCCACCGGGTACGTGCTGCGCGTCGACGAGGACCGCGTCGACGCGCTCCGCTTCGACCGGCTGCGCGCCGAGGCCGCGCAGGCCCTGCAGGACAACGAGCAGCGCCGGGCCGTCGCACTGCTGCGCGAGGCGGTGGCGCTGTGGCGCGGCAGGTTCCTGGAGGACATCGACATCGACCGGGTCGGCGGCGCCGAGGTGATCCCGCCGGACGAGGCCCACCTCGACGCGCTCGGCGACCTGGCGGAGCTGGAACTGCTCTCCGGCGACCACCGCTCGGCCCGCGACCGGATGCGCCGCGCCGTCCGCACCGCCCCGGACAACCAGAAGTACGCCGAACTGCTGATGCGCGCGCTGATCGCCGGCGGCGACCGGGTCGGCGCGCTCAGGGCGTTCGAGGTCGCGTCCGAGGCACTCGCCGAGCTCGGGCTGGAACCGGGAACCGTGCTGCGCAACCTCGCGGAACGCGCCCGGCGCGGGGAGCCGGTCAGCTCGCTGCCGTCCCGGCCAGGAGGGTTCACCGGCCGGGCCGAGGAGCTCGCCACGATCGACGCCGCGGCGGCGGGGTCGGACGAGCGGCGCGCGGTGTGGATCAGCGGCGCTCCCGGCGTCGGGAAGACCGGCCTGGCCGTCGAGGCAGCGCACCGCCTGCGCCACCGGTTCCCGGACGGGCAGCTTTTGGTGCGGCTCAACGGGTTCACGCCCGGCGTGGCGCCGATGTCGGTCTCGGAGGCGCTGACCCAGCTGCTGACCGAGCTGGGCGTGCCCGCCGAGCAGATCCCGGACACGGTGGGGCGCAAGGCAACGCTCTACCAGACCCAGCTCTACGGCACGAAAACGCTGGTGGTGCTGGACAACGCGGCGTCACCCGAGCAGATCCGGCCGTTGCTGCCCGAGGCGCGCGACTGCTTCGCCGTCGTCACGAGCCGCAAGATGGGCGAGCCTGACATCAGCGAGCACGTCAGGCTCGCCCCGATGCCACCGGACGACGCGGCGGCGTTGTTCCTGGCGCTGATCGGGCCGCGGGTGCGCGGCAGGCCGTCGGACGTGGCGGGCCTGGTGAAGCGCTGCGGCTACCTGCCGGTGTCGATCACGGTCGCGGCCGCGTTGCTGCGCAAGCACGACAGGTGGTCGCTGGAGCACCTGCTCGGCCTGATGGACGACAGCGGTTCGTGGCAGGAGGGCGCGGCCGCGATCCGCGCCTCCTACGGGGAACTCGACGAGCGGCAGCAGCGGCTCTTCCGGCTCTTCGGGCACCTGCCCGGCCCCGACGTCGACCTCGTCGGCGCGGCGGCGCTGGCCGGTCTCGACGTCGCCGCCACCCGCAAGCTCCTCTTCGAACTGCACGAGGTCTGCCTGCTGGAAGAGGTCGCACCCGACCGCTACCAGATGCTGGACTCCGTCAAGGAGTTCGCCGCCATCGGGGAACCCCCGGCCGACGCTTTGGCGCGCCTGCTCGACTTCTACCTCGCGACGCTGGCCGGCGCGGTGAGCGTCGCGTACCCGTTCGACCGCCTCGGCCTGCCTTCCGTGGACAGCGAGAGCCCGTACGGGCTGCGGTTCCCGCAGGAGAACGGCGCGCTGGCGTGGATCACCGCCGAGCGCGACAACCTCATGGCCGCGATCGGGCACTCGGGCCCGGACCACGCGTGGCGGCTGGCCGCGTTGATCTGGCGGCACTTCAACACCGCGAACCGGTTCGAGGACTGGATCCAGGCCGTCGAGACCGTGCGCACCGACGACGACTACGCCCAGGCCCATGTGCTGCAACGGCTTTCCACCGCGAACGACAGGTGCGGCCGGCACGCGGAGGCGCTGGAGCTGGCCGGACAGGCGTTGCGGCGGTGGACCCGCCTCGGCGACGTGGCGGGCGAGGCCGTGGCACTGGGCGCGCTCGCTGTGTCGTCCCTGCAGCTCGGCGACCACGACGAGGCGATGAAGCACTTCGAGGCCGCACAGGCGAAGTGCGAGCAGTGCGGCGACCTGCGCGGCCGCGCGCACGCGTTGAGCATGCTCGGCTACCTCAACGAACAGCACCGCCGCTACGACGTCGCGCTGGTGCAGCAGGAGAAGGCCGCCGAGATCCTGCGGGAGATCAAGTTCCGGCACGGCCTCGCCCACGTGCTCAACAACCTCGGCGCGATCCGGCAGCACCTCGGGATGCTCGACGAGGCGATCCCCGATCACCTCGAAGCCCACGAGATCGCCGTCGAACTCGGTGACGCGTGCACGGCCGCGTTCGCGCTGACCAACATCGCCGACGCCCACCGGCTGGCGGGCCGGCTGCCCCTCGCGTCGCACCACCACGATCTCGCGGCCAAGGCGGCGACGGGGCTGAACGACCCGGACCTGAGCGCGCGGCTGCACCGCGACCGGGCCGCGACCGCGCGGGACGGCGGTGACCTGCCAGGGGCGTTGCTCCTCTACCGGAAGTCGCTGGACGCGGCCACCGGCACGGGCAACCTGACGAACCAGGCGCACGGCGAGATCGGCGTGGCGCGCACGTTGCACTCGTTGCGCCGGCACGTCGAAGCCGTCGAGCACTGGGACACCGCCGAAGCGCTCTTCCGCGAGCTCGACCAACCCGAGGCCGGAGAGGTGCGCGGCGAACGGGCGGCGATGACCTGCGAGTGCGGTCAGCGGCGGATCGGTCCACCCGATCGCGATTCCGGCGCGGTCATTCGAACCTGATCGAGGCGATCGCCCCGGCCTCGCCGAAAATGGCCGGGGCGATTCCGCGAATGTTCAGCCGTGCCAGACGTTGCCCCCGCCGTTCTGCGTTTCCGTGGTGGTCGTGGTGGGGGGCGGCGGCGGGGTGCCGTCGGCGTTGGCCGCGACACCACCGGAAAGGGAGGCCGCGACGGCGATCGCGGTCAGGAGCGTGGCAACACCGGCGGCGACAGTGGACACGATTTTGGACATGGCGAATCCTCCGAAGGTGATCGGAATTGATTTCCGAATTTCGCCCGCTGTCTGCGAGCTCCCTTCGAGCATTCGTCTTCGAATAGCCTGGAACCAGGCGTTTCCTGTTGCCCACCAAAGCGGTCAACACCGGCAACGCGAAAAGGGCGGTGTCCCCGGGAGGACACCGCCCTTGATCAGTTCCTGGTTTTCTCGATCACTCCGCGCAGCCGCGGCGGCCCGTGCCCTCTCCGTCGCGGCAGTTCCTGGCCCACCGCGCCTGGCGTGCCCAGCAGCTCGATCATGATCTTGCCGTGCCGCACCGAATGGGCCGAAGAACGGCCACGACCGGACGACCACCGAATAGCAAGAAGCCCCCGACCACAATGTGATCGGGGGCTTCGTACTTCAAGTGGACGATACAGGGATTGAACCTGTGACCCCTACCGTGTCAAGGTAGTGCTCTCCCGCTGAGCTAATCGTCCGAGCGGATGACGAGACTCGAACTCGCGACCCTCACCTTGGCAAGGTGATGCGCTACCAACTGCGCTACATCCGCGTGCGCCCCGGTTTCCCGTGGCGCGAGTGAACTTTATCCGACGGTCCCCCGAAGTTCCAAATCGGCTGATCTTCGGGGTGACGTGTCCGCCGGCACGACCGTGAAACGACAGCGGGGCCAGGTGCGCTGTGCACCTGGCCCCGCTTGTCGATCCGAAGTGGACGATACAGGGATTGAACCTGTGACCCCTACCGTGTCAAGGTAGTGCTCTCCCGCTGAGCTAATCGTCCGAGGCGGAGACGGGAATCGAACCCGTGTACAGGGCTTTGCAGGCCCTTGCCTAAGCCACTCGGCCACTCCGCCAGGAGTATGACCCCACGGCAAGTACACCGTGGAACCACAGAGCGGATGACGAGACTCGAACTCGCGACCCTCACCTTGGCAAGGTGATGCGCTACCAACTGCGCTACATCCGCGTACATCACTGACTTCATGATGTTGAAACGAAGCTTATACGAGGGGTTCAAGCGAGTTTCACCGGGGGTGCCCGCTTCGGCATCGCGGGCCCCCTACCTCGGATTATTCAGCTCAGATCGTTCGAGATGAGGTGCGTGAGCGCCTCATCGACGTTGACCCAGAGGTGCTCGTTGCCCGGCACGACGACGTCGTAGGTCCGATCGAGGAAGTCGGCGAGTTCCTGGGCGGACGCCTCGAACATGGCGTGCCCGGAAGGCGAGCTCAGCTCGATCACGACGACCTCGGGGTCGTCTGCGGCGGGGCGGATCCGGACGTCACCGTCGCCGGCGTCGGCGATGAGCCCGTCTGCGAGCAGGTCGCGGGCGTACACCCACTCGACCCAACCGGCGCGGCCGGTGCGGAACGCGGCCACAACCGCGTACGGGTCCTTCGTGTCGTATCGAAGCTCCACTTGAACCGGGACCGCGGGGGTCCTCGGTGCCAGCAGGTCGAAGACCGCTGTCGAGCGGAGCGTCACGTGATCGTTGCGCATCGTCGTTACCCTCTTCTCCCTTCCCGGTCAATGAAACGACCGAGCACCTCAGTTGTGACGTGCATGTGGCGAGGAACGCTCGCGAATCGGGTCCAGATCACCCCATCGGGTCAGCTCGACTTCGCAACGCGACCGCGTGCACGCGCTCCGTGGCCTCCTCGCTCTCAGCCGGTGTTCAGCGACTCCCATCTTGCTGGGTCTAACCTGAACCCGGTACCGGCTGTTGCGCGAATGTTGGACGTGAGGACATCTCTGGTGGCTGACTCGCCCGGCCCAACCGTTGCGTCGAGCGACGGCCGGCCGACCGATTTCGAGCTCGTGCAAAGACTCGCACAGGGCGATCGGTCGGCGTTCGGTGAGCTGTACGACAGGTACGGCACACCAGCGTATTCGCTGGCCAGGCGCATCTGCGTGGACCCGGAACTGGCCGAGGACGTCGTCCAGGAGGCCTTCCTCGCACTCTGGCGGCATCCCGCCAGGTTCGACCCCGCCCGCGGAGGTTTCGGCACCTGGTTGATGACTTTGGTGCACCACCGCGCGGTGGACGCCGTACGTAAGGAGAACACTCAGCGTCGTCGGTCTGTTCCCCTCACCGACGACATGTCCCCTCCTGCCGAAGGCTCCGACCACGCAGCGTTGGTCAGCGTGGTGAGCGCCGAGGTCAGAGCAGCCCTGCACACGCTGCCGGAAGAACAGCGCCAAGTAATAGCGCTCGCCTATCTCGGCGGCTACACGCAGTGCGAAGTGGCAAAGCTGACAGGCGTCCCACTGGGAACTGTGAAATCGCGCACGTTCGCAGCGATCAGACGCCTGAGAGGCACGTTGGGGAACTTGTGGGCCGGCGAGACCGGCGAGACGACAGGAGTTCACCGGTGAACGGCGACCTGTGCGCTCACGAGGAGCTCGCCGTCGGCTGGGCGATGCACTCGTTGGAGCCAGACGAAGAAGCACTGGCCCGCGACCACGTGCCGACCTGCACCACGTGCCAGCACACCGTGCAGGCGACGCAGGAGGTGCTGGCGGGCATAGGCGGCGCGGTCCCCCAGGAACAGCCACCGCCCCGCCTGCGCGCGAAGCTGATGGAACAGATCGAGCACATCCCCCAGGAAGCGCCCGAACAGCACACCCCGCGCCACGCCGCACCGATCCCGCTGCGCCCGCAACACCGCCGCCGCACCGGCCGCGTCCTGCTGGCCGCCGCGGCAGCGCTGGCCGTACTGGCAGGCGCCGGCTACCTGGGCGTGCGCGTGAACCAGCTCTCGAACCAGGTAGCGGCCGCCCAGGCCCGCACCGACGACCTGAACAAGGCCCTCTCCCTGGCCGCCGACCCGGCCACGAACAGGGCGGTCCTGCGCACGGGCTCAGGCGACGAGGTGGCCGTCGTCCTCTCGAACCCGGCCTCGGGCGCCGTGGTGCCGACGAACCTGAAACCGAACGACTCGGGTCACGTTTACGTAGTCTGGGGCGCGAGCACCAAAGCGCCGGTACCGTTGGCGATGTTCGACGTACGAGCCGGTTCGACCGACCCGCAACTGCTGACCTGGTCCTCCGACGCGCACAAGCACACGACCTTCGCGGTGTCGCTCGAACCAGGCCGCCAAGCCCCGCCGGAACCCTCGGAGGTGCTAGCGGGCGGCCAGGTTGCACCCGCCTGAATCCCAACAGGATGATCGACACATGACGAAGCCCGACGTGAAGCCCGAAGAGCACAAGGGCTGGCGCCACTGGTTCCACCGGAACCCGGCACTGAACCTGGCCTACCGAATCGGCGTGGGCGTGATCGGCGGCCTGGTCCTGATCGCGGGCGTCATCATGATCCCGTATCCGGGCCCGGGCTGGCTCGTGGTCTTCGCGGGCCTGGCCATCCTCGCCACGGAGTTCGAGTGGGCAGGCAAAGTCCTGCAGTTCGCCAAGCGCTACTACGACCGCTGGGTCGCATGGCTCAAGCGCCAGCCGTCCTGGGTCCGCGGCCTGGTGATGGCGGGCGTCTGCGCCATCGTCCTCGTAACCTGCTACTTCCTCAACGTGTTCGCGCTGGTAGGCGGCTGGTTCGGCCTCGAGTGGAGCTGGTTGCAGAGCCCGATTTTTGGTTCTCGTTGATGATGTTGTAGGCTATGGCCACACCGCGAGAGCGGGACAGCAACACAACAGAACACGGGCGTTTAGCTCAGCGGGAGAGCGCTTCGTTCACACCGAAGAGGTCACTGGTTCGATCCCAGTATCGCCCACAGTGTGTTTTACCTGGTCAGACGGCCTGTCGATGATCTCATCGGCGGGCCGTTTGCGTTGCCGTGGGAGCAATTTGGGAGCACGGCCTCCTGACCACACTTGCGATACCTAAGTGGTCACAGTGCCTGCGGCACGACTTTAGGCATCATTGACTGGTTCCAGGTCCATCCGCCGTCCGTTTCCCATCGGCTCTGTAGCGCGGCCAGCATTCGGCTGATCATCAGATCCGTCACGTGCGAGTAGCCGTCGTCAACGTCCTTGCGCTTATGTCCCAGTCGGTTGAGTCGCAGCACGCGGGGCACGTCGTCCTCGATGAGCCAGGTCTTGTGCGTGTGGCGTAGATCATGGAAGTGCATCTCCTGGTTGAGCGGCGCCCAACCCAGCTTCTCGTCACCAGCGAGAGCCGGCAACCACACTCGCTGACGGAAGTTAGACCGGCGCCGCAGCGCTCCCCTCGCTCCGGGGAACACGAATTGCGCATCCAGGTTTCGCTCCCGGTGCGCGAGCAACTCGTCGACCAGGAACGGCGGCAGGTGTACAGACCGAACACTGGCAGGGGTCTTGGGCGGGCCGAGTTCGAGCTTTCGTCCTCGCACCTCGTGCAACGCGCCGAACTTCGGGTCGACCTCGATCCTGGGATCGCTCGAGAGATAAGTCCTGATCCACTGCAGTCCAGCCAGCTCGCCCCACCGCAGGCCGGTGTACGCGGCCGTGAGCGTCAGCAGCCCGTCGTCCGGATCCATTCGTCCCGCGAGCGCATCGACTTCTTCCGTACTGGCATGCGGCCGCTCCGGCGCCTCGTCGAAGGCGATCCGCAGCTTCCGGCACGGGTTCAAGGTGAGCAGTCCCTCCTCGACGGCCTCGCCAAGGATCATCGAGAACAGCACCAGGATGTCCTTGACGCTCTTGTCGGCCAGGTTCTGCCGCAGTGTCTTGTTCACCCATCCCTTCACCTTGATCCTCTCGATGTCACCGACAGCCGTGCCGGACCACCGAGGCAAGATGTGGTTGCGGATGTGCGAGTCATAGGTCGACCACGTCATAGCCGCAACGCTGTGCGCCTCCGACCACACTCGGATCCATTCGTCGATCGTGGTCCTCGACAAGCGCGGATCGGTGAACCGCTGCCGCCGCTGGTCGGACTCCACATCGGCGGCCCGATTCTCCGCCAATGTGATAGTCGCGAACCCGTTCTCCGAGAAGACCGTTCCGTCCTCAAGGCGGTAGCGGACGCGGAACGTGTCTCCATGCTTTTCTACCCAGGCCATCGTTCACCCTTCACTGAGATCTGAACATGCGCATCAATCAGCGCAACCCGTATGAACGCTCGTTTCAGCGAGGAGGGCAACCTAAATGTGTTCTTGGCCGGAGAACTTTCCGGGCCGACCCCGACGATGCCCGTAGACGCTCCGGCGACCACGTGGTCCACTTGATCGGACTGACGATTCGGAGGCGGTGCTCGCTGGGCGGACCGCGTCCGCAGCGATCTGCTCGAGGTTGTCTCGGGAGAAGCGCAGGTGCTTGCCAAGGAAGGTGCACGGGACCAACCGCCGGGCAGCACGCCGCCGTAGCCACGTCTCCCGCACCTGCAACAACGCAGCTGCCTGGGTAGGGGTGAACAGCATTTGGCCCGCACTGACCGGTAGGTCGTGCGCAGGCGGCCGAACGCCGGGGGCCGGGTCCGGTTGGGCGTCCCTGGCGTGCTGCAACGGGATAGGCGACACGGAAGACGAGCGTCGCCCGCTAGAGGCGAAATCTGCTGAATGCAGACGGGTTTCACGGTCGATGTGAGTCACGGGGTGTCCTCCCGAAGAGACGACTTGACGCCTCTTAACTCCGATTTACGAGTCCGTTGGGGACACCTCAAGCGTTGACAGCTTCGGATTCACCCGTCCGGAGTGATCAAGGCTCTTCCGGCCGTTGATTCACAGAGGCTGGTCGGCGTCGAAGCTCCTGTGGTGGTGTAGCGCCGGCCGGAGGCCGCATCCTCCGTTCAGAGGATCTACCGGATGCGCAGCTACGGGTGTCGCCGGAGACCGCGTCGGCCACCAGCTCTGTGGCCAGGGCCGGCACGGTGGCTGGCGGAGCCAAGCACATGGGTGAAGTTCTGGGTCCATCCCGGGAAGGAGTCGAGCAACGTACCGCGCCGTTATCCACGGGATACGTACTTCTCGATCCACTGGGCCGGTCGTAGTCCATCGTGACCCACAACGCCCTGCCAGGCCGAGGGATCGCGACGGCGCGCGGTTTGCGCCTCGGCGGCGAGCAGGCCGCCCCTGACCAGCCTCCAGCTCACACGAGCATGTCAGCGCCGACGGGATCTGGCTGTGCGATTACACCTGGTGCGGCAACGCGACCCAGCCGAGGCCGTCAGCGTGCTGCTGAAGGCTTACGAACCGGGACTGATCTCCCTCCTCTATTGCGAACAAGAGCTCGACGGATACCGGCATCGGTCACGCTGCTCGCCGGCCGCAACTCCTCACGCGCGCCGGGCGACGGGCGCGCATGAGTGCCACCTGCGGAGCCGGACATGGTGGGCAGCAAGGCCAACGAGCAGAGCGCGCACCGTTCCACGCTTTCGGGTGGTCGTTGGGAGGTGCGGTGGCGTGGTGGGCAACCCGGACTGTGCCCCCATCGACGGAGTCGCGCCGCGGTGATCGCGACGGCGAAGTGCTGCTGCTGGCTGATCACGTGTGGGACGGCGTGGCCGAGCGCCCGTCGCAACAGCTGAAGGTGCTGGTTCGAGACGGCCGGATCGCGGACATGGGGCGAGAGGTTCGTGCCGACGGGGTGCGGACCATTGATCTGGGCGCGCGGACGTTGCTGCCGGGGTTCATCGACTGCCACGTGCACGTGCTGGACAGCGGACTGGCGACCAGCTCTGTCGGCCATCAGACGTTGGCTGCGCTGCCCGCTCTGCGGCAGTTGTTGCACAACGGGTTCACCACGGTGCGCGACCTGGGCTGTGCCGACCAGCCGATCACGATCGACCTGCGCCAGGCGCAGGCCGACGACGTCATCGAAGGCCCTCGCCTGATCGTGGCGCCCAACCTGATCTCCGCCCGAGGCGGCCACGGCGACAAACAACCCGGGCTGACCGCCCGGTACGGAATCGAGGTCGGCACGCTGGGCGACGGAACCGCCGAGGTGGTGCGCAAGGTGCGCGAACAGGCGCGCCACGGCGCGGACTGGATCAAGTTCGCGGCCAGCGGCGGGTTCGGGTCGGTCAACGACGAGCCGGCCCATGTCACCTACACCCTGGAGGAGATGCGCGCGTTGGTGGCTGCGGCGACCGACCTGGGGCTGCCGTGTGCGGTGCACGCCCTCAACGACGAGGCGGTCCGCCGGGCGGTGCGGGCAGGCGTGCGTTCCGTCGAGCACGCCAGCCTGGCGTCGCGGGACACGCTTGCGATGGTCGCCGAGCACGGCGCGTACCTCGTGCCCACCCAGTACGCGATGCTGGGCTTCGTCGACAAACTCGACGACGACGAATACTGGCAGGACAAACCGGCCTTCATCCGCGAGAAGGTCCGCCGCCACGCCGACCGGCTGCGCGCCGGTGCCGAGCACCTGGCCGACAGCGACGTGACGATCGCGTTCGGCACCGACGCCAGCGTGATCCCGCACGCGGAAACCTGGCGGGAGTTCGGCTCGATGGTGTCCAACGGCATCAGTCCGCTGCGGGCCTTGCGCGCCGCCACCAGCGTGGCCGCGGAACTGCTGCGACAGCCCGATTTGGGAGTGATCAGGCCCGGCGCGGTGGCAGACTTGGTAGCGGTGGCCGGCGATCCGTTCACCGACATCGACGTCGTCGGCCAGGTGGAGTTCGTCATGCAGTCCGGCGTGGTCCGCCGTTCACCGGTCCGTGCGAGCGGGACCTGGTCAGAGCAGCACACCGTGACACCGCGGGCCGAGCACACCGACGTCGCCACGCGGACTTCGAGGTCCTGACGCCACTACTAGTTCTATAACTGACTGAGGTTGTTCACAGTCTGGGCTCCTGAACCGGAGGAGGCCATGGCTGAGCGGTATGGAGCGAGAAGAACCTGCCAGGCATGCCCGTCACACCCTCGGGTTGTGGGCCGGCGATGGCGATGAGGGCGCCAAATATTGGCTGCATGTGCTCACCGAGCTGAAGAACCGCGCGGTAGCCCTCGTCCAGCGGGCGGTAGCGGTTCAACCCCGCCGCCACGAGTCCGTACGACGCGCCGTCCTGCTGCTTCAGCGACACCACCAGCGCCTGCACGGGCGGTTTCTCGAAGTCCCCGCCGGGCAGCCCGGCGAACATGGGACCGTCGAGGTCGACCAACGCGGACTCCCCCGAGCCAATGCCTCGACGGGCCACATCGCGTCCGGGTCGCCGGCGGACAACGTCGCGGAGGCGACCGGGTGCCCCGCGATGAGCCCCGTCGCACCGGCCAACCGCGCGGAGCCCTCATCCCGGAACAGGTAAGTCAGGGTGAAGGGCAGATCCCGCGGGTTCCGGTTCAACTCACGGCAGGGTGGTGTGACGAGGGAGGACCTGGAGGCGGTTCTGGGACGCCCACTGGCAGTCCACTCGATGAGCCACGTTCGGGTGCCGGGCCACGAAAAGTCGGTGGCTCAGCCGAAAGCACCGCGTTAGCCTCCGTCGAGTGATCTACGAGGACCCGCGGGCGTACCTGCTCGGGCTTGAGGGCCTTGCCTTGTTGCGTGCGTTCACCGGAGAGTTCGACCGCGACTTCGTGGAGGCCCGGATCGCGGAGATCCGCAAGGTGCTCGCCGACGAGGCGTTGGTGAACGCAGCGGTGGAAGTCGACCGCGTCGACACGGTCACGGGCTATCGACTGTGGTCGGCGACGTACGACCAGCCCAACTCGTCGTTCGACATCGACGAGCCCCTGGTCAAGCAGATCGTCGACTCACTGCCCGTGGGTGTCGCCCTGGACGCCGCCTGCGGAACTGGCCGCTACGCCGAAATCCTCGCCGGGCGTGGTCACCGGGTCATTGGCGTCGACAGCTCCCCCGACATGCTCGCGCGGGCACGCGCCAAGGTGCCGCAGGGCGAGTTCCTGCTCGGTGATCTCACCGAACTCCCGGTGGCCGACGCCGAGGTCGACCTGGTCGTGTGCGCCTTGGCGCTGACCCACGTCCCGGCTCTCGAGCCGGTGATGGCGGAGTTCGCCAGGGTGCTATGTCCGGGTGGGCACCTGGTGATCGCCGACATGCACCCCGAACGTGTGGCGCAGGGCGCGATTCCCCCGGTGCGCAGCGCTGACGGCCGACCTGGCCGGCTGAGCACCCACCGCCACCTCATCGGGGACTACCTGCGTGCCGCGCTGCCGGTGGGACTGCAGGTGCGTCGCTGCGAGGAACCTCCCCTGCCGGCCCGCGCACGTCCGGTGCCCGCAGACCGGACGGACACGCTCGGCACGGTAGGACCGTGGGAGCTGTGGCCGTGGTGCCTGGCCGACATGGTGCCCGAAGCAACACGAGCCGCCAACGCAGGTGCGCCAGCGCAGGTCATCTGGCACTTTCAGCTGGACGCGTCGTGACCCCACTTCCCGTGTCGGAGCGTTGGTCATGATTCGTCCGAAGCAGGTGTCCTCAGTGGAATGACCTCGGCCTCAGAACTGAGCACCGGCGGATGAGGTGGAAGGACCGCCTCCACAAACCGATGATCTTGTCGTCGGGTCCGATGTGCGTCGCGAGACCACTACGACGGGGATCGAGTTCGTGCAGGGGTTCTCCTTGATGCGGCTCGGTGACGTCGGATCCGCTCATGTCCGGCAGATTCACGTCGAGCAGGACGAGGCCGAACGACTCGCCTTCCAACGCGCTCAGCGCATCTGCCGCCGTAGTCGCCTCGGTCACCTGGTGGCCAAGTCCGCGGCTGCGGCCGCGCGCCTCTCGGATCCCGGCCAAGGCAGCGGTGCTCCTGCACAGCTGAAGTCCTTCGCCGGTCGGATCGTCGACCGGCAGTGTCGACAACTGTTCTGGCTACTTGGCGTTATCAGTCCGCAACGTCTGGATGTGAACTGTGCGTTGCCCGGTGTGCGCTTCGCGGCCATGCCAGCAACGGTAGTTGTCGAGCACGAGGATTTCCCCTTCGTCGAGGCGGAACCTGGGCAGTGCCGCCTGGGCACGCTCCACCGCGACGTCAAGGCCGGCGAGCATGGTGGTGATGTGCTCGCTGTCGGGGTCGCGGTGCAGCGGGATCGCGCCGTCCGTGCGGCGGGTGATGCGCCGGCCGGTGCGGGTGTACTCGATGTGCCTGCCCGCCCTGGGCGTTGCGGGGAGGCCACGTGTGCCTGCCCAGCGGCCGTAGAGGTCGACGTCGGTCTCGGCGAGGAATGCCCGCAGATCAGGTGCCAGCGAGTCCGTGAAGGTGTGTGCGTCCAGCACGAAGGACTCTCCCCCGGCCGGTGCCTGCTCGGCGAGCAGCACGAGGACGTAATCCTCGTCGGGGTGCCGCCGCCGTGTCGGATTTCCCGAGATGTCGACGACGATGTCGAAGCTGTCGGCGTGCAACGGTACCGTTGTGCCGTCGACAGAACGGCGGGTGCGGTGGGGGTAGAGCTCCCGCAGTGCGGTGCCGAACAGCATTGCGGCCGCGACGGTGAGCGAGGCGGGACGGCCGGGCAAGTCCGTGATGATCACCGCGCCGGTCTCGTCGAGGGCGTGCCGGGCCTGCGGATCGATGGCGTTGATCCGCTCGGGCACGATCACGAAGTCGTTCATCGTTGCACCCGGAATTCACGGGACGAGGGAACCAACGCTGCTACCGCGGGTGCGGCGAAGCACACCACCGCGCACACCGCCAGGACCGCGGTCGCGCCGAACTCCTGGATCGCTGGTGCGATCAGCGCGAGGCCGACGGGCGCGAGGCCGTAGGACAGCAGGAAGTCCAAAGAGGACACTCTTGCGAGCTTGTCCGGCTCGACCTCCCGCTGGGTCGCTGTGAACCACGGTACGTTGAACAGCTCGATGCCCACCCCGGCGAACACGTAGGCGGCGACGACGAGGGCGGGGTGCACAGGCAGGAGCAGGCTGAGCGGAGCGAACCCGTACAGGGCGAGCCCCGCCAGAGCGATCCACCCCTGGGCGCGTGGACGCCAGCGCGCGATCAGCAGGGCGCCCGCAAGTGCCCCGACGGTGTAGGCGGTCATCGCAGCGGCGAGAACGGCTTCCGTGCCGTAGCGGTCGCGGCTGACCAGTGGCAGCACCACGCCTGTTGCCGAGTAGCCGGTGGCGATCACCAGCGTCAACGCACCCAGCCCGGCCAGGAACCACGGATGCCTGCGTGCTTCGCGCACGCCGTCGGCGAACTCCGTCCAGAACCGCGGCTTGGCGACCGGCACCTCGGGGCGATGGGTCCCGCCGGGCGGGATCAGGGCGGCGGCCAGCCACAGAGCGCCGATTCCGAGCAGCAGCACCGGCGTGTTCACCACCAGCGCCAGCAACGCGACCAGGCTCGGCGCGACCAGCGTGGTGACCCGGACGGCGAGGGTCATGGCCGCGTTGGCCTGCTGTCGTTGTCCGTCGGTCACCACCTCCGCGGTCAGCGCCTGGAACGCGGGGCGGCATGCGCCCTGCCCGGCACCCATCACCACCACCGCGGCCGTCATCAGCAGCAGTGACCTGTCGATGCCGAAGGCGATCACCGGTGCCGCCACGGCCGCGCCCAGACCGGACCACAGCACCACCTGCCGCCTGGCGTACCGGTCGGCCAGCACACCGCTGACCGGAACAGCGGCCAGGAAACCCGCGGTGCGCGCGGCCAGCAGCACACCGAGTTCGATAGCGGTCAAGGACCTGTCGAGCACCGCGAGGCCGAGGACGAACGGGAGCGCCCACGTCGCCATTCCCGATGCCGTTGTCGCGGTCCACAACCGGACGAACGGCGCGCTGCGGAGCACCGACGCCGGTTTTACGGCGTCGTGGAGCACGTGCATCACACTCCCAATGGACTCTTGATCTGCAAATGGTTGTCGTTACAGTATCCGAGTCGTCATCTCGCTGGAGGCACCAATGTCACACCTCGCCCGACTCGGGACAGCGCTCGCCGCCGCGGTCCTGGCCACTGGCTGCGCCGCACCGGGAAGCGGCTCCGCGCCGTCTTCCTCGGCGCAGGCCGTCGCGGTGGACAGTTGCGGCAAGCAGTTGACGTTCACCGCCACCCCGCAGCGCGCGGTGACGCTCGACCAGTCCTCCACCGAAACACTGCTGGCCCTGGGCGTGCAGGACAAGATGGCGGGCACGGCGAACCTGAAGACCAAGGTCTCCCCCAAGTACGCCGAGGCGTACGCGAAGGTGCCGGTCCTGTCGCCGAAGGTGCTCACGTCGGAGCCACTGCGCGCCGCCAACCCCGATGTGGTGGTGGCCTCGTTCAAAGAGCTGTTCACGGCTGACCGCGCGGGTACGCGTGACGAACTGTCGAACCTGGGCGTTCCGACGTACGTCAGCGCGGTGAACTGTCCCGACGGCACGACGCCGCCCTTCGAGAGGCTGTTCCGCGACTACGAGAACCTCGGGAAGATCCTGGGCGTCACCGACCGGGCGACCCAGCTGGCCAACGAGCAGCGGGCCGTGGTCGCCGAGGTCGAGGCGGCGGGAGCGAAGAGGCAGCAGGGCCTCAAGGTCGCGTGGGTCTACTCGGTGTTCAAGGGCGTCCCCTACGTCGCGGGCAAGGACGCATTGGCCAGCCAGATGAGCAAACTGGCCGGCACGACCAACGTCTTCGACGACGTCGCGCAGGAATGGCCTGAGGTCTCCTGGGAGGAGGTCGCGCGCCGCAACCCCGACGTGATCGTGATCGGTGACCTGTCCGAGCGCGGCAACCCCGGTGACAAGGCGAGCGAGAAGATCGCGATGATGCGCGAGCACCCGGTGATGTCGCAGCTGGCCGCGGTGCGCGACAACAAGATCATCGAGCTGCCCGGTATCGAGATGGACCCGTCGGTGCGCACCACGGACGCGCTGCGCGCGTTCAGCGCCGGCCTCGACAAGATCGCCGGTCGTGGCTGACTCCACGGTGCTGCTCAACCCCGCGACCGATCCCGTCGTCCCGTCGGCACCGGTCGTGCCGCACGAGCCCGCCCGCCGCCGGAAGGCGCTCGTGGCGGTGCTGTGCTTGGTTTTCCTGCTGGTGTCGCTGGCTCTGGCCGTGCGCATCGGTGCGGGCGTGGGATGGGCGGAGATCGGCCGGGCGGCGGGCACCCGGCTGGGGTTGCCGGTCGAGCCGTTGTCGCGCCTGCAGGACTCGCTGATCTGGGACCTGCGAGTGCCGAGGGTGCTGCTGGCTGCACTCGTGGGCGCCGCGCTGGCGGTGTGCGGCGCCGCGCTGCAAAGCCTCACGCGCAACGCGCTGGCCGACCCCTACCTGCTGGGCATCTCCTCCGGTGCCTCCACCGGCGCCGTGGTGGTCGTGGTGCTCGGGTTCGCCAGCTCACAGCTCGGTGTGACCGGCGGTGCGCTGGTCGGCGCGCTGGTGTCGTTCGGGCTGCTGATGCTGCTGTTGCGCCGCTCCGGTCTGGACTCGATTCGGATCGTGCTGACCGGTGTGGTCGTCGGCCAGCTGTTCTCCGCGCTCACCTCGCTGATCCTGTTGTCCTCCGGCGACGCGGACAGCATCCGTGCGCTGACCACCTGGCTGCTCGGATCTCTCGCATCGGCGCGCTGGCAGTCGGTGCTGATGTGCGCGGTCGTCCTCGCGGTGGGTCTGCTCGTGGTGTGGTTGTGCTCGGCCGCGCTGGACGGGTTCGCGTTCGGCACCGATACCGCCGCCTCGCTCGGCGTGAATGTCCGCACGACGCGCACCGTGCTGCTGGTCACCACCTCGCTGATGACCGCCGTGGCAGTGGCCGCAGTGGGGGCGATCGGGTTCGTCGGCTTGATCGTGCCGCATGGGGTCAGGTTCCTGATCGGCCCGCTGCACCGGCAGTTGCTCCCGCTGTCGGCCGTGGTGGGTGCGGCGTTCCTGGTGTGGACCGACGCGCTGGCCCGAGTGGTGTTCTCGCCTCTGGAGGTCCCGGTCGGCGTGTTCACCGCGCTGCTGGGCGTTCCGCTGTTCCTGATGGTGCTGCGCAAGCGGGGAGAGCTGTGAGGATCCAAGCCGAGCACCTGAGCTGGGGCGTGCCGGGCAAGACCATCGTCCGGGACGTGGACCTGGTGGTCGAGCCCGGCGAAACGGTCGGGCTGATCGGCCCGAACGGATCCGGCAAGTCCTCGTTGTTGCGATGCCTGGCGGGGTTGCGCACGCCGACCGCGGGTGCGGTGCGGTACGACGGCACCGATATCGCGTCGTGGCCCCCACGCGATCGGGCGCGCAAAATGGCCTTCGTCGAGCAGACCGCCGACACCGACAGCGATCTGTGCGTGGCCGAGGTCGCCATGCTCGGCCGCACCGCGTACCGGTCGCGGTGGCGCGGCCCGGACGACACGGACCGCGCGATCGTCGCCGCAGCGCTCGACCGGCTCGACCTCGCCCTGCTGGCGGACCGGCCGTGGAAGCAGCTGTCCGGAGGCGAGCGGCAACGCGCCCACCTCGCCCGCGCCCTCGCCCAGCGCACCTGGGGGCTGCTGCTGGACGAACCCACCAACCACCTCGACGTGCGTCACCAGCTCGAACTGATGGAGCTGATCAGCGCCACCCCGCAGACCGTCGTGGTGGCGCTGCACGACCTCGCGCTGGCTGCCCGCTACTGCGACCGGCTCGTGTTGATGCACCGCGGGGCCGTCGTCGCCGATGGTCCCGCTTCCGATGTGCTCACCGCGCCGCTGTTGCGCGACGTGTTCGAAGTCGACGCCGAGATCGGCCGCGACAGCCTGGGCCATCTGGCCGTGGGCTACCGCAGTCCCGCGCACTGACCTGAGGAGAACCGTGACCGTCACTCCGGCGGACCTGCCACCGGTGTTACCCGCTGACCACGTCATCGCGATCAACCAGCCCAAGGCTGATCTGCACACCTACCGCGACTACTCCTGGAACGGGATGGCGTTCGGCCTGCCGCCCGGTGTGTTCCACCCCGGTGAGACGAGTCGAATGCTGCATCAGCGCCTGCTTGACGGTGACATCGAGACGCGCGACCGCGTCTACGCGGCGATGGGTGTCGGCGTGGGTGTCGAGGCCGTCGCCGCCGGGTTGCGCGGCGCACACACCGTGTACGCGCTCGACGTGCACCCGGCGAGCGTGCAGGCCACCACTGAGCACTACCGCACTCATGTCGGGGACAGCTCGGACAGCCGCTTCGTTCCACTGGTGTCCGACCTGTTCGACGCCGTCCCCCAGGATGCACGGCTGGACGTGGTGACCTTCAACCCGCCTGCGGTCAGCCAAAAGGTCAGCGACGATCCCGACATCGTTCGCAACGTCTGTGCCGGTGCGCCGCTGGTGATCACGTTTTTCGACCAGCTCGCCGACCGAGACCTGCTCACCGAGGACGGCGAGGTGTTCCTGATCCTGTCGAACACCGCCGACCTGCGCGTCATCATCGGCCATGCGGCCGAACGCGGTTTCACCACGCAGGTCCACCACCGGCACGACTGGTACGACGGCGTCATCACGTTCTTGTTCCGGCTCACCAAGGAGAAGTCGTGACCACTGTGGACGATCTCGCGACCGAGGTCCTGGCCGGGCGGCACGGACCGGATCCGCAGACGGTCGCGGCGACCAGCGTGTTCTGGGTCCACCACGGAACCCGGCTGGCGGGCGGGAACACCACCTATCGCAACCAGTACGTGCTCGCGCGGGTGGGCACCGCGATCGGCGCATGCGCTTTCGCCGAGGGCGAGGTCGATCCCGCGGTGTGCCTGGAGCACTCCGGTGCCGCTGTCGCCGACGTGCTCACCGGCGCACCCGCCGCGGTGCGGGTGGCGGTGCTCGACGCCTACCTCGGTCACGTCCGTCCACACCGGACGGAGCAGGCGGAGCAGGTCGTCCTGCCCGCCGGCACGCCGGAAGTACGCGCCCAGGCCCGCGACGCCGCCGTGGCCGGACTGCTCGACGTCGCGCCGGGCGTCAAGGTGGCGTTGATCGGCGTGGTCAACCCCCTCGTCGCTGCGATCCGCGAACGCGGCGCCGAATGCCTGCCCTGCGACCTGACGCTGCGCACCACGCAGTGGGGTGACCCGGTGGCACAGGACATGCGCGACGTGCTCGGCGTTGCCGACGCCGTCGTGGCCACCGGGATGACCATCGGCAACGGCACGTTCGACGAAATCCTGCGCGTGTGCCGCGAACGCGCCATCCCGCTGGTGATCTACGCCCAGACCGCGAGCGCGATCGCCCGCCACTTCCTCGGTTCAGGCGTCACCGCGCTGTCCGCGGAGCCGTTCCCGTTCTCCCAGTTCAGCGCCGAACAAACAGTGCTGTACCGCTACCGCACACGACCCTGAACTGGGGAAAGACGTGGATGAGCACATCACCGACACACTCAGCAGACCCGCTGTCGTCAGGCTGGACAGCAACACCACCTGCCTGCGCTTCGAAACCATGAAGGTCGCCTCGGCGCTGGCCGCGGTGAAGCACCTGCTCGAGCGCGGCACCATCGCGCCTGGCGACACCCTCGTCGACAGCTCCAGCGGCCTCTACGCTCACGCCCTCGCGCTCGCGTGTCACCGCTACGGGCTGAAATGCCACATCGTCGCCTCGACCACGGTCGACGCGACGCTGCGCGCTCAGCTCGAGATCCTGGGTGCGACCGTCGAACCCATGCCGGCGACCGCGAGCCTGAAGCTCGACCAGAACCGCAGAGTCGCCCGCGTGCAGGAGATTCTGCGGGACAACTCTCGTCATCACTGGATGCGCCAGTACCACGACGACATCCACTACCTCGGCTACCGCTCGATCGCCGAGCTCGTTCGCCACCACGTGGGCGCAGATCGGCTGACCGTCGTCGGTGGCGTCGGCACCGGAGCGTCGACCGGCGCGCTGGCGAGCTATCTCCGTGAGACCGGCCCAGACGTCCGCCTGGTCGGTGTGCAGCCGTTCGACAGCGTCACCTTCGGCAGCGAGCACGTGCACGACCCGGAGATCATCATCGCCGGGATCGGCAGCTCCATCCCGTTCGGCAACGTGGACCACACCCTCTACGACACCCTGCACTGGACCGGCTTCGACGCGGCGCTCGCCGGCAGCATCGCTCTCCTGCGCGAGCACGCCGTCTTCGCCGGCCTGTCGGCAGGAGCGGCGTACCTCGCCACGCGCTGGGAACAGGGACTGGACCCACAACGGCACGTCGTCCTGCTGGCCCCCGACACCGGCCACCGCTACATCGACGCGGCCTACTCGCGGCACGCGCAGGCACCAGCGATGACCGAACTGCGGCCACGCCAGATCACGGAGCTGCAGGACATGCAATTGCCGTGGTCCCGCATGGACTGGAACCGCGCATCCGCTCCACCCGCTGCCGCACCCACCGATGCGATGCGAGTGGCGTCCTGACTCGAGCGATCGTCGCGCAACCCCGAACCCTGCGCGTACGGCTGACGACCGCGGATCGGCAGGGTGGAAGCCGTCGAACAGATCCGTCACCCCGGCGATGATGAGGATCAAATCTGACCTGCGGAGGCGCCCGAAGGCGACCACGTCGTCGTGCCCGAATCCGGCATGTCAGGCGGAACACGAACCAGAGGAGGTCGAGCATGGCTGACCACGAAGCGGTCGCGGCGTCGTGGGTGGACCGGTGGGATCGCCAGCAAGAGCACTACATCGCCGAACGTGAGGAACGGTTCCAGGTGATCGGCGACGTGGTAGAACGCGTGTGCGCGCCCGTCGAGGCACCCGTGGTCGTGGACCTGGGCTGTGGACCCGGTTCCTTGTCGACGCGGCTGCACGCGCGCGTCCCTCACGCCAGGATCGTCGGTGTGGACGTGCATCCGTTCCTGCTCGGTCTTGCCCGCCACACCCGCCCCGAGCAGGCGCCGATCGACTACGTCCTCACCGATCTCGGCGAGCCCGGCTGGACCGAACGCGTGGGTGCCGGCCGCGGGTGGGACGCTGCGGTGTCGACCACCGCCTTGCACTGGCTCGAGCCCGACCGCCTCCGCCGCGTCTACGACGACCTGGCCACCGCCCTGCGGCCCGGCGGTGTGCTGATCAACGGTGACCACTTGTACTTCGAGAAGCCGGCTCTGCAGGAGCTGGCGGAGTTCGTGCGCGACCGCCGCGCCGAGCGCGCGGGCGTCCTCGCGAACGAGGACTGGGCCACATGGTGGGCCCAGGCTCGGTCCGACGCCGGGTTGCGCGAGATGTTCACCGAGGAGGAGCTGACCACGAAGGCGAGTGGCCACGGCAACGACCTCAGTCCGCGGTGGCACGAGGAAGCGTTGCGGCAGGCTGGGTTCAGCGATGTCGGAACTGTCTGGCAGTACGGCGACGACTACGTGATGGTCGCCGTTCGCTGAAGCCTCAGGCCAAGACGCGGCCGTGGCCATGATCTGGTCGCGGCGCGTCCGGCTTCCCCGTCAGGAGGATCGTTTCGGGTCTGCAGTTCGGATACCTCGCCCGCACTCAGTGCCGGTGCCGGTGACGCTGAACGCCGTGCCGGCGAGTCGCACCACGGTGCCGTCGAGCCCCTCCTACGCGTTCCTCGCCCCCCGGCTCACCGGTGTGGATCCTGCCGCAGAGCCAGGTCGGCGGCGTGCTGTGGGCAGGCCTCAACACCGAGGGCGTGCCGAGCGGTGTGCTCCAGAACAACACCCTCAGCGTGAAACTCGTGTCCGTCACCGGGCCGGCGGACTTCAGCGTCTACACGACGGGGTCCTTCGGCACGCCGACCGTGTGGTTCGACAGCGGCAACGGCCTGCCCGACTCCCGCACGCTCGCCGTGAACACCCACGCCCACGCCAACTGGGCGTTCGAAGCGGCCGGCACCTACACCGCTGTCTTCGAGGTGACCGCCACGAAGGCCGGCGGGGGCACGGTCACCACGGGCCAGAAGACCTACACCTTCACCGTCCAGCCGTGATCCACGTGGAGGCCCGGGGCGACCCGGCCTCCACATCCCGCGCAACGACGCCCGAATGCCACACCCGAGTGGCGTAGACCACGACGACCGCCGAGGGCTGGCTTCCGATGAGCACTGGTGATTATGGTTATCGTTACTAACTACCTCGGGTACAGATTGGCGTGACGACGTGCTCCCTGGCTTGCGCCGACACCTGATGGTCGGGTTGATCGTCATGGTGGGGGCTTCGGGCTGTACCGCTCCTGCCTCGCTGAGCGATCGCGACGGCCGGTTGCAGGTGGTCGCCACGACCGGCCTGTTGCGGGATCTCGTGCGCAACGTGGGCGGGTCGAGGGTCAACGTCACCTCGCTGGTGCCTGATGGAGCGGACCCGCACTCCTACGAACCGAGTCTGCGTGACGTGCGGAACGTCGTGTACGCGGACGTGGCGTTCAGCAACTACGTGATGCTGGAGGAGCACTCCGTCATCAAAGCTCTGGATGCCAACCTCCGCCCGGAGGCGGCGAACGTCTCGCTGGCCGAGGACGCCGTCAAGTACGCCGCCGAGATCATCCCGCTGGTCGAGGACGTCACGCTGGACACCGTGTGGCTCGGGCTGCGGGCCAGGGGCGACGGCAAGGCTCACGGCGCGAACCGCGCGTCGGAGGTCCTGGTGAGCATGACCGCCGCCAGTGGTCCTGGAAACGTCTACGGCTACCTCACCGGATCGTTCGGTGACGCCGACATCTACTTCGACTCCAGCGACGGCTTCAACCCCGGCGACGGATACGGCGACGACACCGCGGTCCTGCCCGCCGACGCCCACACCCACATGTCCTGGGCGTTCACCGAACCCGGCGTCTACGAGGTGACCCTGTCGGCGCGCCTGCGGGTGGACCAGCGGTCACGACCGGTGCCGCTCGGCGAGTCGAAGTTCACCTTCGCGGTCGGCGTGCAGCCTCCGAACCGGTCTGTGCTGGTGGACCGCGGCCATGCCGACCTCACCGTCGACCTGGACCGCGAGCAGGTCTACGCGCTCTTCGATCCGCAGGGAGGCGGGGAGAAGGCGCAGCAGGTCGTGCCCGCGTCCGATGCCGTCGTCGTGGTGCCGAGCAAGGCGCTCAGCGAGATCCCCGCCGGGTTCGGGTTCCTCGGCCGGCCCGGTGAGCGGGTCTACCAGCTCGCCCAGGCCGTGCTCGGCAAGCACGTGCACGGCGAGATCGATCCGCACCTGTGGCAGAACGTGCGCAACGCCATGGCCTACACCCAGGTCATCCGCGACACGCTGATCGAGAAGGACCCCGAGGGCACGCGGGAGTACCGCCGCAACACAGAGGCCTACCTCGCTGAGCTCGATGCACTCGACCGGTACGTGCGCGCGCAGATCGACGAGATCCCGGCGGCGCGCCGCCATCTGATCACGACGCACGACGCGTTCGGCTACCTCGCCCAGGCGTACGGCATGAGCGTTGCCGGGTTCGTCACGCCCAATCCCGCCGCCGAGCCCTCCCTGGCCGACCGCCGCAAGCTCACCGAGACGATCCGCAACCTCGCGGTGCCCGCGGTGTTCCTCGAACCCAACCTGGCCGCCCGCTCGTCGACGCTCACCCAGGTCGCCGGTGAGCAGGGGATCCGGGTCTGCCCGATCTACGGCGACACCTTCGACGGCGAGGTCACGACCTACGTCCGGATGATGCGGTTCAACGCCGACTCGCTGCGCGACTGCCTGCGCTGATGAAAGAGGAGTACATGAGACGGTCCCTGCCGAGCGCCCTGCTGGTCGTGGCGGCGCTGCTGGCGCCCGCCGCGGCCTTGGCGCAGCCACCCAGCGACGGGCCGGACCAGACCATCGCACCCGACCAGCGGATCGCCGTGGACGAGGCTGTGCTGGCGCGCGGCCACGTGGACATCGGCCCCCGCTACGTCGACGGCGCGTGGAAGCTGATGGTGCACGACGACACCGGCGAACAGTCCGTCTGGCGGAACCTGGACCGCACGGCGTTCCAGGTCTCGGACAAGGCGTTGCTCACGGTGCCGGACAACCCCGCGTACGCCTTCATCGGCAAACCGGGCACGCGGGTGCACGTGCTGCCGCAGGTGCAGAACCCCGAGGTGACCTGGGTCGGCTGGAACACCCAGGACCCCGAGGTGATGGAGGTCGTCGACCGCGGAATCACCCTGACCCTCACCGGCGCCGACGGTCCCGGCGAGCTGTTCGTCTACCTGCAGGCCGGCAACTTCGGCGCCGCTGACGTGTTGTGGGACTCCACCAAGGCCGAACGCCAGGACATCTGGGTCGACACCAACACGCACACGCACGCGAACTGGGTCTTCACCACCCCTGGCGTCTACCTCGTCCAGGTGGAGGCGCACGCCAAACTGGTGGATGGCAAGGAGGTCCGCAACACCGCGACGCTGCGCTTCGCCGTCGGTGATGCGACCGATGCCAAGGCGGCTCTCGCGGCCGCGCCACAGAAGTCTTCGAGCACAACACCTTCTGCCGCAGCGTCCGAAAAGGACACTGTCGGGAACGACGGTGGCTCAGGACCGCCCTGGGGTGTCATCGCGCTGGTCGCGGCCGTCGTCGTGCTGGGGGTGCTCGTCGTCGTTGTGATCGTGCGCGGCCGCGCGGCGAAGCGGCAGGGGACGTCCGGGTGAACGCGTTGCGGGTGAGCGGGCTGGCCGTGGACCTGGGCGGGCGCCGGGTGCTCACCGACGTCGACCTCACCGTCGACCGAGGCGAACTCGTCGGGTTGGTCGGGCCCAACGGGGCGGGCAAGACCACACTGCTGCGCAGCCTGATGGGCCTCCTGAAGCCCAAGGCCGGTGAGGTGGAGGTGGACGGGGAGCCGGTGCGCCGCGCGGGCACCGGTTTGGGCTACGTGCCTCAGCGGCACGAGTTCGCCTGGGACTTCCCGCTCTCGGTGGAGGGCGTGGTGATGACCGGCCGCACCGGAAAGCTCGGCTTGCTCCGCAGGCCTCGTGCGGCGGACTGGCGTGCGGTGGTCGAGGCGCTCGACCGGGTGCGCATGGCCGACCTGCGGACCCGCCCGGTCGGTGAACTGTCCGGTGGGCAGCGTCAGCGCGTGCTGCTGGCGAGGGCGTTGGCGCTGCAGCCATCGGCGCTGTTGCTCGACGAGCCCTTCACGGGTCTGGACATGCCGACGCAGGAACTGCTTTCGGACCTGTTGCTGTCGCTGGCCCGGGACTCCCACGCCGTGCTGACCACCACCCACGACCTGCCGGGCGCGCTCTACACCTGCGACCGGCTCATCCTGCTCAACCGCACGGTCGTCGCCGCGGGGTCACCGGATCAGCTGCGTGACGAGCAGCCGTGGATGGACACCTTCGGCGTCAGCGAGGGCAGCCCGTTGCTCAAGATCCTCAAGGCGGTCTGAATGTCCCCGATCGACTTCCTCCGCGACCTGGTCAACCCCGACCTCGCGTTCCTGCCCAAGGCACTGCTGGTCGCGGTGATGTCCTCGATCGTCTGCGGCGTCGTGGGCTGCTACGTCGTCCTGCGGGGAATGGCGTTCATCGGCGACGCGGTCGCACACGCCGTGTTCCCCGGACTGGCCATCGCGTTCGCGGTGTCGGGCAACCTGATCCTCGGCGGCACCATCGCCGGCGTGGCGACCGCGGTGCTGGTCGCAGTGTTCTCGCAGAACCGGCGGCTTCGCGAGGACTCGGTCATCGGGATCTTCTTCGTCGCCGCGTTCGCCCTGGGCATCGTGGTGATCTCCAAGGCACCGGGCTACGCCGGGTCGCTGCAGCAGTTCCTGTTCGGCTCCATCACCGGCATCCCGGACGAGGACCTGTACACGGTCGCGGTAACCGGCATCCTCGTGCTGGGCGCGGTGTTCCTGCTGCACAAGGAGTTCGTCGCGGTCACCATCGACAGGGAGATGGCGCGGGCCACGGGCCTGCGGGTGTTCTGGCTCGACATCGTGCTCTACGTGCTGGTCACCCTCGCGGTGGTGATCTCGGTGCAGACGATCGGCAACATCCTGGTGCTCGCGCTCCTGGTGACACCGGCGGCGACCGCGCGCCTGCTGACCGACCGGCTCGCCGTGATGATGGTGCTCGCGCCCGTGATCGGCGGCTTGTGCGCGCTGGTCGGTCTGTACGTGTCGTGGTCGTGGGACTTCCCGACTGGCGGAACGATCGTCCTCGTGCTCACCGCGGTGTTCCTCACCGCCTGGGTTCTGGCGCCCAAGCACGGTCTGCTCGCCCGCACCCCGAAACACCGGGCCGAGAGCACCGCGAGCTAGCCCGCTAACGACGTGTGACCTTCCCGACGGCAGACGCCTCGGCGTTTTATTGAAAATGACAATCATTTGACTTACGTTCAGGTCATGACCCCCGGAGGCAGCGGCATGCGAATCCGCGCAGGTGATCGAAACCCGAAGCGACGGGACGCGGTCGCCGCCGTGGTGGCGGCAATGGTCGCCGTGATCGCAGCTCCCGCTGCAGCCGCCGCGCCCGGTCCGGCCCCCGAACCCCCGAGGCGGCAGCTCATCGCGGGCGGTCACGTCGATCTTGCGACCGTGCTGCTCGAGAACGGCGCGCTGACCGTCAAGGGCAAGAGCGACTCCGGACCGTTCGACCCGTCGGCCACGACCCTCAACGTCACCGACGCCGCCAAGCGACCGGCGCCCTCCTCACCCGCCTACAGCTTTCTCGGCGTACCGGGCGGCACGCCGATCCACGTGATCCCGCAGACCTTCCAGCCGGACATGCTGTGGGCGGGCTGGAACACCGAGTCGGTGCCGCGGGGCGCGCTCGTGGACAACGTTGTCGACCTCACGCTGCGGACGGCGCGCGGGCCAGGTCGCCTCGAGGTCTACGTCTCCGGGACCGACGGCCCCGAACGCGTCTTCAGTTCGCACGATCCTGCCGTGCGCACAGCGCGTGTCGCGGTTCCCACCCATGCGCACGCCAACTGGGCATTCACCGCACCCGGTGTCTACGAGCTGGAGTTCGAGGCATCCGCCACCGCGGCCTCGGGCACGCGTCTGGTCTCGCCTCCGGCGCGGTACGCGGTCGTCGTCGGGCCGCACAACGCGGTGGCCACGACTACGACGCTGTCGGCCACCGGAACACCGGCGGGACTGGAGCTCAGCAGCACGGTCACCGGCGGGCCGCAGAGCATCGACGGCGGCGTCCCCCAGGGCTGGGTGGAGTTCGTGCGGCACACCGCGACGCGGGACGAGGTCGTCGCCCACGAGCCGCTGCGCGATGGCTCCGCGAGCCTTGCTCTGTCGGCGGACGCCGAGGCCCTGGCCTTCACCGCCCGGTTCGTCCCCGCGGCAGGCGACCTCCTCGCACGGTCGCAGTCCACGCCCGTGGCGAATCCCGGAGCACCCTCGGGTGCGGTGGTGACCGGAGTCCGCGGCACCTACCCGCAGGGCGAGGCGATCACAGCCACCGCGCTCGTCACCCCGCAACGCCCCGGCCACACCGTCACCTGGTGGACGCGGAAGGCCGGCGCCACCACCGAACGCGGAACAGGCGAGGTCCTGACGCTGACCGCGAGCCTCGACCTGCACGGTGCCGAGCTCGGCTTCGACGTGCGCGATGGAAGCGGGGCGACGACGGTCTCGGCGCGCCCCGTGGTCTTGGACGTCCGCGCGGGCACGACGACCCCACCCGCCCCGACCACCACTCCCCCGGGCACCACCACTGGCGCGCCGCCGAAGGCCGCGCCGCCGGCGACCGCAACGACGCAGGCCTGCGTGCCCACCACGGTCACCCGCACGGTGCCACCCGGTGAGGTCGAGGTGGTCACCGATGGCCACTTCGACTTCGGCCCCGTCGTCGAGGGCGGCGCGTTCTCCGCACGGGTCAAGGACGACCGCCAGGGCACCCCGGCCTACCGCGATCCGGCGAGCTACGTCTTCCACCTCGGTGACGCCGCACGGGCGACGCCACCGCCGGGCTCGGGCCTGGACTTCCTGGGATCGGGTCCGGTGTGGACGATCCCGCTGACGCAGCGTTCCGGTGTGCCGTGGCTGGGCTGGAACACCCAGCACCCCTCCGTGCTCGCCGCCGTGAAGAGCGACATCACGCTGACGCTGGACAAGGTCGACGGCCCCGGTGAGCTGGCCGTCTACGGACAGGACCCGTTCGGTGGCGTCGGTGACCGCTACTTCGGCACGGTCGCCGGGTTCCCCCGCGCCACCACCGTCCCAGTAGGACAGTCGGGTGTGCACGTGCACGCGGTGTGGGCGTTCACCAAACCCGGCAGCTACTCGGTGACGTTCTCGATCGGTGGCTCGATCGACGGCCGCCAGGCCAGTGCCAAGAGCACGCTCACCTTCCACGTCGGGCCCGGTGACCCGAAAGCCGCGCGCACGGGCACGCCGGTCGTCGAGCAGGTGGGCCGCACGGCCGACGGCAAGGAGTGCGCGCTGCCGTCCGGCCTGGCCTCCACCGGGCTCGACGGCTCGGCCGTCGCCGGCCTTGTCGTCGCCGCGGTCCTGCTGATCCCTCTCGGCTTCCTGCTCACCAACCTGGCCACCCTCGCCGGCGTTCGTCGCAGGCGCTGATCACACCTCTCCAGTCCCCGAAGAAAGGCAAGGAACGCAGTGACCGCAACAAAGGCAAGAACCAGAACGCGAGCCGCCGTCGTGGCGCTCGCCGCTCTGGGGCTGATCGCGGGCCCGCTGGCCGGGACCGCCGCGGCCCAGGAAAAGGTGGTCGTCTCCGACGGACACGTCGACCTGTTCTACGTGGACGTCCAGAACTCCGCCCACGTGCTCACGGCGCACACCGGGAGCGGCAACGTCGCCCCTGGTGACCTGACCGTGCACGCCAAGCCTTCGGTGGCGTCCCGCACCGTCAGCGCCTCGATCGCCACCCTGCCGGGGTGGAAGGCCCAGGGCGAGACCTACTACGTGCTGCCGCAGAACTCGCAGCCCGGTCAGGTGTTCGCGGGCTTCGGCTACAGCTCGGCGGTGGCCGACGGCACGTCGGTGACCTACACCCTCGATTCGCTGCGGGGCCCCGGCGCGTTCGCGCTGTGGCAGAACGGCGAGGAGGGGCCGAACGTCTTCCTGGCCTCCGCGGAGGGCGGGCCGAAGTCGTTCACCAGCGCCGCCGACCACGAGCACGGCAACTGGGGCTTCACCGAGCAGGGCGAGTACGCGCTGACCGTCAGCGCCACCGCGACGCCGCCCGGCGGCACCCCGGTGACGATCCCGCCGGTGACCTACACCGTCTTCGTCGGCGAGGAGCTGTCCTCCGGTCCGGAAACGCCGGCGACCCAGTTGTCGATCACCGGCCTGTCGGCCCACTACCACGCCGGTGGCGTCGCGGCGCTGACCGCGGTGCAGAACCCCGTCACCGACGAGAACCACTACCACTGGTTCACCAAGGCGGCGGGCGCGACCGAGTGGTCCGTGGTTTCCGGTGCGCTCACCGGGAAGTACGGCTTCGTGGTGCGCACCGCGGACAACGGCCGTCAGGTCAAGGCCGTGCTCTACAACCACGACCACGCGGTCATCGCCGAGTCCGAGCCGGCCGTCATCGTCGTGGACGACCACGGCAACGACCCGGTCAACGGCCCGGCCATCACGACCACGCTGTCCGCGCAGGAGGGCGTGCTGGCCATCAGCGTCGCCCCGGAGAACCGCGAGGTCGACCTGGGCGCGCTGACCCTCAACCCGGCGGCTGACCGGTTCACCGCCGCGGGCGCGCTCAAGCCGATCACGGTGACCGACACCCGCGCCGACAACCCCGGCTGGACCGCGTCCGGCCGCGTGCGCGCGTTCACCACGGTCGACGGTGGCCAGCTCGGTGGCAAGTACCTCGGCTGGACGCCGAACGTGCTCTCCGCGTCGACGGGCCAGACGGTGACCGCGGGCCCGCAGGTGGCTTCCGGCTTCGCCACCGGCAACGGCCTGGCCACGTGGTCGCAGCTCGCCACCGCCTCGGCGGGCGCGGGTCGCGGCACCGCCCAGCTCGGTGCCGGCCTGACCCTGGAGGCCCCGGTCGAGACCGCGCCGGGCGCCTACCAGGCGATGCTCATCCTGACCGCCATCTGATAACGGACCAGGACGGGTGCGGGGCCACCCCGCACCCGTCCGTTCCTACGGAGCACCACGTGAGAAGTCCGTTGGCCGCCGCCCTGATCGTCGCACTCGCGTTGGTTTCCGCAACGCCCGCAGCGGCGCAACCCGCGCAGGAGGACGGCAGGCTGACCTGGTCAGTCGCCCCTGCCAACGCCGCCGGGCCGAACGGCCGCACGCAGTTCGACTACGTTGTCGAGCCGGGCATGCGCTACGACGACCACATCGCCGTGCGCAACCTGGGCGAGGGTGAGCTGACCGTCGACCTCTACGCCGCTGACGCCGTCAACACCGCGACCGGCGGCTTCGACCTGCTCGCCCGTGACGAACCCTCGCCGTCCCTGGGCGCCTGGATCTCCGTCACCCAGCCGAAGATCGTTCTCAAACCGCGCTCCACCACCGTCGTGCCGTTCCGCATGACCGTGCCCCCGGACGCCGAACCCGGCGACCACGTCGGCGGCCTGGTCGCCGCCCTCACCACCAACGCCCAGGTCCAGGTCGAACGGCGCGTCGGCGCCAGGCTCTACGTCCGGGTCGCCGGCCCGGTCACCCCGAACCTGCGCGTCGACCAGCCCACGGCCGGCTACCGCGGCACGGCCAACCCCGCCGCACCCGGCGAGGTCGACGTGACCTGGACCGTGGTCAACGACGGCAACGTCCGCCTCGCGGTCCGCCCATCGGTGCGCGTGGAAGGCCTGTTCGGACTGGGCGGCACCCGATGGACCGGAGACACCGCGACCGAACTCCTCCCCGGCGGCGCCATCACGTTCACCCGCACTCTCACGGGCGTGTGGCCGCTGGGCCCGCTCACCGTTCACGGGGAAGCCGAACCTCTCGCTTCGGCAGGACAGGACCTCGCGGGCGCGGTCACGACCGCTACCGCCAAGACCACGGTCTGGGCGATTCCCTGGAGCGCGCTCGGCGCCCTGCTGCTGCTCACCGCGATCCTCGTCGCCCTGTGGCGCGTCCGGCGCAGGATTCGCCAGCTGACCCGGGCAGCCGAGACCGGCCCGAACCCGCAGTAAGAGGCGGTGAAGGACCTCACGTCAGTTCCAAACGGACTGTTGCCGTGAGTGCTGGATCATTCGCAGTCGCGGCGGAAGCTCGCTCCCGTCGACGGGAGTGGTTCCCAGCCAGCTCGCCACAGCGGCGAGATCGTCAGCGGTCCGCACCGGACCGACGATGACAGCGGACCCTACGGGACTACGGCTGATGGTGCACGGTTGCACCAGAATGACCGGCCCTGCGCTCGCCGACGCTTTCCTGCCGTGGCAGTACATGGTCCCAAGAGGACAGTTGATTCGCATCAGCATCCCGTGCGCGCTACGGCGGACCGCCTCACGCAGGAACTCGAGATCCTGCTCCCCGTCCGAGCAGGCGCCGCAGATGACGGCCGTGAAGCCGGCGGCCGGATCCGGCTTGGAGTTCTCTCGACGTGTGCTCATCCCGTCCTTTCCTCACTGACACGATCCGTGAGGTCCAGAGCGTGTCGATCGATGCCACTGCCGGCCGATGCCGGCAACTCGACGACGTTCGACTGTTCTGGACCAGGTTCCGTGCAGGCCGCACAGGTCCCGGACAGGAGCACCGAATCGTCGGTGACCGTGAAGCCGTGCAGAGCCGCTGTTTTCGCGACCCATTCGGCCACTTCGCCGTCGTCCGCGTTCACGACCAGCGCGCACCCGGCACACATGAGGCGATGACGGCTTCGGCAGGCCGGGCGGAGCCCGTAGACAGCTGCGCCCGATCGGATGGTCAACCGCTCGAGGACTCCGGCATCGACCAGCCGGTTGACGCACTGATACACAGTGGCCAGACGGGTGGAGCGGCCTGCCGCCGTCATGCGGTCCCGGACTTGTGCGACGGTCAGGAATCTCCGCTCGGATTCGAGCACGTGCAGGATGCTGCGCTCGTGGTCGGTTCGCGGTCTGAGCCGGGCGCACATTCCGCACCTCCTGTCAGCAAGGCCTGGTTCACAACCCCTCCATCTCGTCGTGCCACTCGGCGAACGGGTCGACGAACTCCAGCTCGTCGGCGAGCGCCAGTTCCTCGTCGGTCACCAGTGCGCCGTGCAGTGCGGCGGTGATCTCCTCCGGCGACGCGGTCGCGGTGATCACCACCAGCTCCTGGGAACGGTCGCCGTACTGCGGATGCCAGGTCGCCGAAGCCATCGCGCGCCGGTCCGGCGGGACGTCCGACCAGTCCTCCACCGCCGCCAGCCACGGCCCCAGGTTGCCCACGCTCAGTCCGCCGCCGGCGGACTCCAGCCACAGCGCGGCGTCCGGCTGGCTGGCCAGCCACACCCGGCCTCGCGTGCGCACCACACCGTCGAGCAAGGTGTCGATCGCCTCGTGCAGCCGCGCGGGGTGGAACGGGCGGCGTTCGGTGAAGTGGACGATCGACACACCTCGTGCCGGTTCCAGCGGTGGCTGCCCGTGCAGCAGCGTGCCGAAGCCGTCGTCGAAGCGGCCCCTGCGGGCGTCGGCCGGGATGGCGGCCAGCAGAGCGGTCACGTCCAGCCCGGATCGGATCGTCCGGGGTGCGCGTGGGTTGAGCCGGTCGAGCACGGCATCCAGCACCGCGTCGTCGCCGGGTCCGGTCAGCACGAGCGCGTCGGCGAACTCGGCCTGCCCCACCACGACCTGCGCCACCGTGCGATCGTCATCGGTGGCGGCAGCCAAGCCGCGTTCCTCCAACGTGTCCCCGCCGGTGGCATCGGTCAGCCAGTTCGCCCGGTCGACCACGGTGACCACCGCCTCGATCCTGACGTCGATCTCCCTCAGGGCGAAGCAGACCGCTTCGGGCTCCAACGCCGGATCCAGATCGATGACCACCCGGCCACTCAAGCGTTCCAGCAGCGGGAGCAGGTCCAGGCGCAACGTGCAGGACACGCAGCCGTGCGCCAGTTCCAGCACGGTCAGCTCACCGTCGACCCAGCGACGCACCACTCCCCCGGCGAGATCACGCAGATCGTGGCGGACCAGCACCGCACCGGGCAGCGCGCGCCAGATCTCCTCGGCCACGTCATGCGGCGTCAGACCGGCCACCAGTACGAGCTCGACTCCCATGGACCAAGCTTAACGGAAACGATTGTCGTTTTAAATCAGTGTGTCGCGCTCGGCAGTCGAGCAGAACGACCTGCGACCACCGGCTGCGAGTTCACGCACCGCTTGATGTTCAGTAGCGGACGATCAGCCTGGGACAGGCCCTTACTTCTCGGAGTCCGTCACATGTGCGCGTGTCGGCAGTCCCGCTCGATCAGCTCGATGTGCGCGTCGCACCATCCAGCTTTCTTCGAACAAGGATCTGGTCCGCACCGACCACGGTGGACAGCGTGTGCGCGTTGACCACGTCCGCCTTGCCGGTGACCGGGTTGTCGGCGGCCTGTTGAACGACCACTTCGGTTTCAGTGCCCAGCGCGGTTTCAGTGCCCAGCGCGGTTTCAGTGCCCAGCGCGACGGTCGGTTCGTCCAGCACGATCAGGACGATGCGGACGCCGCGTTGGGCTCGGCGGCGAATGACGCGAAGCCTCAGCGGGGTGGAAGTCGGCCAGACGAGCCGGGAGCCGCGCGTTCTACTTGGCAGGGAGTGGTCACCAGTGCAGGCTCTTGCCCGACCGTCGACGCGACGGCCACCACCCCGCAGCCAGCGCCACTACCGAGCACGGAGGCGGGCATGAACAAGCGGTGGGTCCAGACCACGGCTGTCGTCATCGTCGTTGCGGCCACCGTGAGCGCGCTGTACTACCTGGTCGCCAGCCTTTGACCAGGCGCCGCACGCCGAGTTGCGCGCGGCGAACCTGAAGGTCTGCCTGAAGCCCCGGCAGGCCCGCTCACCGAATTCAGACCTGTCGGATGAGCAGCGTGGGTCAGTGGTCGTCGTAGTGCTCGCCGTGAACGGCGTGGCGGTGTCCATCGTGCACGTAATCCACGTGGTCACCATGCGGAACGGCCACATGGCCACATCCCTCACCGTGCGCATGGCCGTGGTCGGAGTGGGCAAGGTGGTCGGCCGGCTCGCACTCGTCGAAGTGCCCGTCGTGCACCCGGTGAAGGTGACCGTCGTGCGCGTAGTCCACGTGGTCACCATGCGGAACGGCCACATGGCCGCATCCCTCGCCGTGCACGTGGCCGTGGTCGGTGTGTTCGAGATGTGCCGTCGTCATGAGCGATCTCCTGTCGATGTCCCGGGCATCACGCCACCCGGATGCCCTAGCGCCCTTACCGAACGCAACATCATATTAGGTTATGCGCATGAATACCGCATCTCAGTCGTTCACCCGAGTAGCGCAGCACATACGACCGACGTGCACAGGCCTCACCTTCGGCGACTCGTGCCGTCCGGCCTGGAACCTCCGGAGTGTCAGCAGCGGAGGGCAGTGGCCTTCGTCAGAGGCGTACGTCCTTGTCCAGAAGCCGAACGAACTCGCTGGCGTCACCACTTCAGCCGATACTGCACCCCACCTCATCGTTCGCAAACGGGGTGGCGACGCCAGATAGAGCATGCGCACGGCGTCCAGCCGGGTGTTCGTCGCCTCGGCGATGGCGCGACCGAGGTGCTGACCGGTTGCGACCATCGCGTCGTCCTTCAGATCGTGAACACCACTCGACCGCCAGCGCATGCGTGGCTGATCAGGCGGTTGGTTCCAGCTGTCATGCTCGAGAAGAAGACCGCCGCAACTCGTCGATCATGGGCCGGGACAGGTCGCCGGCGTCGACGAGCCCAGCCTGACCGACGAGTCGCGCCGCGGGAACCACCGAAGTACCGGTACCCACAGCAGGCGTCGAGGACGCGTCGCCGAGCTGCGGATCGGCGATCTTGACGGCGGCCGTGCCGATCGGTTCGCACAGGTGGCGTCCCAGGGCCGTGGAGTCCGCTGCCGCCGCGTCGAACGCGCCGCGAACCTCGGCCTGCCGGTCGTCAGCCGTGCTCTCCTCGTCTCCGTCCCATGTGGATTGTCCTGGCCGTGAGCAGCGCCACGTCGTGGCGACCGCACCACCATCTCGTCTGCTCGGAACGCCGCACAACAGTCGAGATCTCGGCTCTCATCGAGGCCGCCGGACTGGACACCCGACGAAGCACTGGCATTCACCGACGTGCTCGTGCGCGTGACGATTACCGGAACCTGCCCCAGCTGCGCACAACTTTGCTAACGCGGCCAGCACTCGTGGTGGTCGTCGATGCGGTGCTCGTGCGCGTGCCGCCACGCGCCGCCCGCGAGCACCGCGTCGTACAGATGGTCGTGACTGGCTCAGGTCGTGATGCACGTGCTCCACCACCTCCGGGTCATGTGCCGACCACAGGTGCCCTACTTGAACCGGGAACAAGGACTGATCCAGCACATCAAGGGGTGGATGCGCGCCGGACCATTTCGGGTGATCAGCGTTGACGGGCGACACCGCGAGGAGACTGTTGTCGAGCTTCCGCAGTCGTCAGTCTGCAGGGTTACACAGGTGTGCATTGCAGCTAGTCTCGGTGATCCTGGAACCAGCCACGTTCTCCGGAAGGCGCAGCGCCGTGTCCTCCTCGTCCTTCGAGCCACGCACCGACGTGGACCTCAGCGTGCCGTCGGCCGCCCGCGCCTACGACTATTTTCTGGGCGGCGCCCACAACTTCGCCGTCGACCGCGCGTTTGCCGACCAGGTGCTGCAGATCGCGCCCTCGGTGCCGGCCGTCACCAAGCTCAACCGGTCGTTCCTGGGCCGGGTGGTCAGGTTCTGTCTCGACCAGGGCATCCGCCAGTTCCTCGACCTCGGATCGGGCATCCCGACCGTCGGCAACGTTCACGAGATCACCCAGCAAGTCGACCTGGAGTGCCGCGTGGTGTACGTCGACTACGAGCCGGTGGCCTACGCCCACGCCCGGCAGCTGCTAGCGGGCAACCCGTTCGCAACTATCATCCAGGCCGACATCCGGGAGCCGGAGAGCATCCTCGATCACCCCGAGACCCGGCGGCTGCTCGATTTCTCCGAGCCGGTCGCGCTGCTGATGGTCGGAGTGCTGCTGTTCATCTCCGACGACGACCAGCCCGGCGAGCTGGTCGCGACCTACCGGCGGCGGCTGGCGCCCGGCAGCGTCGTCGCGATCTCGCACATCGCCAGTGAACAGGCCGGTGCCGAACTGCAGGCCGAGGTGGCGCGGCTCGTGGGCGCCTACGCCGCCGCCGACGAGCACGTGTACGTCCGCACCCATCAGGAGATCCTCGGCTGGTTCGACGAGGGGATGCGGCTGGTAGAGCCAGGCCTGGTGTGCCTGCCGGACTGGCGGCCCGAGAGCCCTCCGGAGCAGACAAACGCGGCGCGGCCACTCGGGTACGGCGGCGTCGCCCAGGTGCAATAGGAAGTGAGTGAGCGCCTGCTGCTCACTTGACGATCACCGACGCGAACGACACCTCTTTGCGAGTGGTGCCGTGCTCCGAACCCTCGAGTTGCTCGTGGATCTCGTAGGTGGCTTTACCGAGCAGGACCAGCCCGCCGAGCAGCAGGATCACGTCCCGGCCGGAGATCTCCTGCCCCAGCACGGGTGAACAGCGGTGCAGTCATGCCGATGACCCACGACAGCAAGGCGAGCAGCAGCAGCCGAGTGATCAGGGCTAGCGGGCACGACCTCCAGCAACAGGAGGGTGCCGAACGCGACCCACAGCTCGGGGCTGAGCATTTATTCCAACTGTGCGGCCTACTCCCTGTCCCGAGTGATGTCATGCGTGAGGTGCGAAGAGGGCGGCGCGGCAGGCGAAGACACTTTGGGAGCGGTGATCGCCTGCCGCGCCGGTCCTGATGGCCGCTCCAGCTTCTTGCGGCCGTACATTCCCGTCACGAGACTGACGTCTCTGACGGCGAGCGCGATCTGGATGATCAGCTCGATCCAGTCGATGCCACGGGTGTCGCCGACGCCGAGTTCGTCGGCGCCGAAGGTGCCGAGCAGGGCCGCCGCCGATACCCCGCCCGGCACAACGATCACTCCTCGAACGCCATGTCACCGCCGTCGTCGCCCTCGAAGACGTCTTCCATGACCTCACCGAGGACCATGCCACCCACGACCCCGGCCGCACCCGCGGCGACCACGCCGCCGATGCCGGGACCGCTGCGGTGGTGACCGCCGTGGTGACCGTGCTGGTCGTAACCGTGGTGGCCACCGTAGCCGGGCTGGTGCCCATAGCCAGGCTGATGGCCGTAACCAGGCTGGCCGCCGAACGCCGGGTTGTGACCCGCGTGCCCGCCGCCGAACGCCGGGTTCGCGTGGCCGCGCTGGGCGACCTGGGCGAGCCAGCCGTTGATCGCCGACGCCCAGTCGGTGCCCTGCGCCTCCTGGTGCGATGCGTGGAAGTGACCGAACGCGTCACCACCGGAGGAGAACATGCCGCCGCGCTTGTCGGCTTCCAGGATCACGTACAGCTCGTGCGGGTTCGCCACGAACGTCAGCTCGACCTGTGAGACCTGACCGGCGAATTGGCCGGGCGGGAAGAACTCGATCTCCTGGTAGAAACCGAGCTCCTGGGGCACGCCGTGCAGGCGGCCGGCCTCGACGTCCGCGCTGCGGAACGAGAAACCGAGCTGCCCGAACGCGTTGAGCACCGCGTCCTGCGACGGTAGCGGGTGCACCAGCACGGGGTCGAGGTCGCCCTTGTCGGGGGCGCCCGCGATCACGAGCTCGGTGCGCACGCCGACGGTCATGCCGGGCAGCGGGCCACCACCGACCGCGGTGATCGGCGTCTCCCACGGCATCGGCAGCTGGAACGGAATCGAGATCAGCTGACCGGCAGGGACGCGCACGCCCTGCTGCACGACCATGCGGAAGAACTCCGACACACCGCCGAACTCGTGGTCACCGTGCTCGACCTCGACGCGGGTGACGAGCGACAGCACGACCTGGCCGATCTCGGCGTCCGCGCTGCCACCCTGGATGCGCACCTGCCCGGTGACCACCTGGCCGGGCGCGGCGTGTGGCGAGTCCAGCACGGTGTCGACGGACGGGCCACCGACGCCGAACGCGCTGAGCATCCGCTTGAACAAGTCTCCTCCTGAGGGGACTGGGGTGTGAGTTAGTTCTGGCGCACCGCAACGCGCGGTGCGTCGGTCTCGTCGTCGAAGTCGCCGATGAGCTCTTCGAGCAGGTCTTCGAGCGCCGCGATACCGACCACTCGGTCGTCGTCGGATACGAGCGCGAGTTGCGCGCGGTCCGCCTTCATCGCGGTGACGGCCGCGGCCACCGGCATTCCGGCTTGCAGCGTGAGCACGGGGCCCATCAACGAGCGGGCGTCCGGGTCCTCGCCACGGGCAGTGGCACGCATGGCCTCGCGGATGTGCACCAGGCCGACGTAGTGACCGCGCACATCTGTCACGGGGAAGCGTGACCGTCCACACTGGAGGCTGCGGCGCTCGATCGCGCGGGCCGTGGTCTGCTCGGTGACGGTGGAGGTCTCCTCCATCGGCACCATGACCTCGCGCAGCGTCGTCTTCTGCACCTGCAGCATGCGGGTCAGCAGTCGTTGCTGGTGCTCACCGATGAGGCCGTGCTCGGCGGACTGCCGCACCAGCAGCCGAAGGTCCTCAGGCCGGTGCGCCTGCGCCAGCTCGTCCTGCGGCTCGACCTTCATCAGGCGCAGCAGGCTGTTCGTGGTGTTGTTGAGTCCACTGAGGATCCAGCGGACGGAGTGCGCGAACGCCCGGAACGGCAGCGCCAGCATCAGCGCCGACTTCTCGGGGTGCGAGATCGCCCAGGACTTCGGCGCCATCTCGCCCACGACCATGTGCAGGAACACCACCAGCACCAGGCTGATCGCGAACGCGACGCCGTACGCGACACCGTCCGGCAGGCCCACCGCCGTGAGCAGCGGGTCGAGCAGATCGGCGACGGCCGGCTTGGCCAGCGCGCCGAGTCCGAGGGTGCACAGCGTGATGCCCAGCTGGGCACCCGCGAGCATCAGCGAGAGCTCGCGCACGCCGGCGACGGCGGCGCGTGCCGCGCGCGACGTCTGGGCCTCCTGCTCCAGCCGGTGCCGCTTGGACGCGATCAACGCGAACTCGGCGGCGACGAAGAAGGCGTTGAGCGCCAGCAGGACGAAGGAGATAGCGAGAGACATTCCGGTACTCATCGGGCCTCCTCCCGGACTCGTGACGTCAGGACCACGCTTTCGGGCACGTTGCGTGCCACAGCGGTGACGAGCACGGTCACGCCGTCCAGCTCGATCTCGTCGCCCACCTCGGCGGTGCGACCCAGCTGGTGCAGCAGAAGGCCGGAGACGGTGTCGTAGGCGTCGTCCAGCGGCAGCGCGACACCGGTCGTGTCCTCGACCTCGTCCAGCCGCATGCGTCCGGGCACCTGCCACCTGGCGTCGTCGAGACGTTCGATCGTGTCCTCGATCAGGTCGTCCTCGTCGTGGATCTCACCGACGAGTTCCTCGGCGAGGTCCTCCAGCGAGACGATCCCGGCGAAGCCGCCGAACTCGTCGAGCACGCAGGCGAGCTGACGGCGTTCGCTTCGCAGCCGCTCCAGCACGGCCGGCAGCGGCAACGTCGCAGGCACCACGAGCGCGGGCGCGGCGATCTCACCGATCGGCGTGGCGGGCCGCTGTTCGGGGGTGAGGGCCAAGACCTCGGCCAGGCCCACGACGCCCCGGATGTCGTCCAGGTCGTCGCCCACCACGGGAAAACGGGAGTGGCCGGTGTCGAGCAGCTCCACCACGCGCGAGGCGGGCTCGTCGAACCGCACCCAGTGCACGTTCACCCGCGGCGTCATCGCCTGCTCGGCCGCCAGCTCGCGGAAGTCGAGACCGCGGTCGAGCAGCTGGGCGAGCTCCGGGTCGAGGTGACCCTGCTCCCCCGCGTCGCCGACGATCTGCTTGAGGTCCTCCGGGGTAGCGCCCTGCGGCAGTTCCTCCACCGGTTCGATCCCGATGGAGCGCAACAGCTTGTTGGCCACCGTGTCGAACAACCGAACCATCGGACCGGCGATCTTGAGGTAGACCAGCGTGGACGAGCTCAGCCACTTGGCAAGCGCTTCGGGCTTCGCGATCGCGAGGTTCTTCGGCAGCAGCTCACCCAGGACCATCTGCACGACGGTGGCGAAGATCAGTGCCACGGCCATGGCCAGGGGAACACCGAACGACTCGGGCAGCCCGAGCAGGTTCGCCAGGCCGGTGCCGAGCAGCGGCTCGGCCACGTAACCGACGAGCAGCGCCGTCACCGTGATGCCGAACTGTGCACCGGACAGCATGAACGAGAGCTTCTGCGTCACGCGATAGGCACGCTCGGCGGCTTTGTCGCCGGCCTCGGCCATCTGCTGCAGCCGACCGCGGTCGACCGCCATGTACGCGAACTCCTGGGCCACGAAATAGCCGGTGGCGGCGGTGAGCGCCACGATCGCCAGCAGGCCGGAGAGGATCAACATGCCGCACTCGCGGCGTTGAGAACGTTCAGCCGGGTTCGCCCCGGCGTACTACTACAGCCGTCGATGTCGGCTTCTTCAGACATGAACCAACAGTAGCACGCGGCACTGTATGGTTGCTGGAAGGAGGTGAACGTGAGCGAAGCGTTGCTCAAGATCGGCGAACTGGCCGCGCGAGCGGGCGTCAGCATCCGCACCGTCGACTACTACACGACGTTGGGCCTGATCAGCCCCGCCCAGCGCACCGCGTCGAACTATCGTCTCTACTCCCAAGCCGACGTGGATCGGATCCACCTGGTTCAACGTCTGGAAGTCCACGGTGTTCCCCTGGAGGAGATCTCCACGGCGTTGAGCACCCGAGCATCCGACGTCACAGCGATCCTGGACCGCATCGACGTCGACCTCCAGACGTTGCAGACGGCCGCGGACGGCGCCGCACCCGAGATGCAGGGCCTGCTGGCGGTCATCGCGACGCGGGTGCACTCGTTGATCACCATCGCGCTGCAAATCCCGCCGGACACGATGCTGCCGTAACGGCTACGGCAGCCTGCGCATCCGCACCGAGGTGATGGCGTGGTGCGCAACGGACAGGACCTCGACGTTCCACCCCGACACGGTCACCGTGTCACCCGGCTCCTCGGGGATCCTGCCGAGCAACATGAGCACCAGGCCTGCGATCGTGGAATAGTTGCCCTCGGGCGCTTCCGGCAGCTCGATACCGACGTCGACGAGGTCGTGGATCGGGAACGTGCCGGGCAGCACGAGCGAGCCGTCCTCGGCTCGTGTCACCGCCATGACGTCGCGATCGGCCTCGTCGTAGATCTCACCGACGATCTCCTCGAGCAGGTCCTCAAGCGTGACGATGCCGGCGACAGCGCCGTGCTCGTCCATGACCAGACCGAACTGCTCGCGCTCGGCCTTGAACCGCCGCAACGCTTCCGACACCCTCACCGAGTCCGGGAACACGAGCGGCTCGCGCACGACCTCCGCCAGCTTCACGTCGTCGTCGAGCAAATCGCGGAGGTTGACCAGACCGACCACGTCGTCCAGGTGCCCATCGCGCACGACCGGCGCGCGGGAGTGACCCGTCGCGGCGAGGGCCGTGCGCGCGCTCGCGGTGTCGAGGTCGTCGGACAGGATGAAGACCGACCGCCGGGGCACCAGCACTTCACGCAGGCGGCGTTCGTGGATCTCCAGCGCACCGAAGATGATCTCGCGTTGTTCCGGGTTGAGTCCTCGCTGGCTCTTCACCAGCTCTCGCAACTCCTCCGATGAAAGCTGCTCGGACTCGGCGTTGGGATTGCCTCCGAAGACGCGCACGACCAGGTTCGTCGAGGCGCTCAACACCCACACCGCGGGCCGCGAGATCGTCGACAGCACGTCCAGCGGTCGTGCCACGAGCAACGCCCAGCGCAGCGCGTACTGCATGGCCAGCCGCTTGGGCGCGAGCTCACCGAACACGAGAGTAAAGAAGGTCAGCACGATCGTCACCAGCGCCACCGCCACGCCCGAGGCAGCGCCGCCGAGGAACCCGAGCAGCGGCACGAGCGGCTCGGACAGTGACACGGCCGCAGTCGCCGAGGCCAGGAAGCCGGCCAGGGTGATGCCGATCTGGATGGTGGCGAGGAACCGGTTCGGGTCGCGAGCGAGCCTCACCAGCGTCCGCGCACCTCTGCCGTTGGCGCGCTCCAAGGTGCGCAGCTGTCCCTCGCGCAGCGAGATCAACGCCATCTCACTGCCTGCGAACAATGCGTTGACCAGCACCAACACCCCGACAAGGGCGATGTTGAACCCGTAGCCGTCCATTCGGACCGTGTCACTCCCCGCTGTGCAGTTCGAACCGCACACGCTAGCGGCTGATTCCGCAGGTCACCGCACGACGCGGGTGATCCCGTCCTAAGGTGCGCTCGTGGCAACCGAAGGAAGCACCAAAGCCGTCGTCACGGCCATGTTCGCCAACCTGGGCATCGCCGTGACCAAATTCGTCGCGTTCCTGCTGACCGCGTCCTCATCGATGCTCGCCGAGTCGGTCCACTCGGTGGCCGACACCAGCAACCAGGCACTGCTGCTGCTCGGTGGTAAGCGCGCCAAGCGGGCGGCCACGCCGGAACACCCCTTCGGTTACGGACGCGAGCGCTACGTCTACGGCTTCATCGTGTCCATCGTGCTGTTCAGCCTCGGCGGCCTGTTCGCGCTCTACGAGGCGTGGCACAAGTGGGCCGACCCGCGCCCGATCGACTCGTGGCAGTGGGTCCCGATCGTGGTCCTGCTGGTGGCCATGGTCCTGGAGGGCTACGCACTGCGCACCGCGGTACTCGAGTCCAACCGCGTGCGCGGCAGCCGGTCCTGGGCGCGGTTCATCCGCACCGCCAAGGCACCCGAGCTGCCAGTCATCCTGCTGGAAGACCTGGGCGCGCTGTGCGGCCTGGTGTTCGCGCTGATCGGCGTGACCATGACTCTGATCACCGGCGAGGGACGGTGGGACGCCGCTGGCACCGCGATGATCGGCCTGCTCCTGATCGTCATCGCCGTCGTTCTCGCGGTAGAGATGAAGTCGCTGCTCATCGGTGAAAGCGCCACCCCCGAGCACCAGGCCGCGATCGCCAAGGCGCTGCCAGGCCAGGGCGTGGAGTCGGTCATCCACCTGCGAACCCTGCATCTGGGCCCCGATGAGCTGCTGGTCGCCGCCAAGGTCGCCGTCAGCGAATCAGCCACCGGTGCCCACATCGTGACGGCCATCGACGCCGCTGAACAACGGGTACGAGCTGAAGTCCCGATCGCGCGGGTCATCTATCTCGAACCGGACGTGTTCCGCGCGGGGAGGGACGCGCAGCGGGAATCTCGACCAACCCTTTGACCTGCCCACCGCCCTCGAACCTCCAGGAACTCGACCTGGATTGCGAACGGCGCTCAGGATGATCGGGCTGGTCCGCTTGCGCTACAGGCAGCTGTGCGTTGAGGACCGGTGAACGTGTAGATGCTCTTGCCGTTCCGGCAAGAAGCGTTGTGTCCAACGCACCTGCTTGGCGAGGGTGGTCGCATGACTGACGCCGCGCCGAGGACGCCACGCGGGACGATGCCCGCGCCCGTGCCGACCGATACCGCGCAGACCTACTGGGACGGGTTCTACGCGGGTTGGCAACCGCCTGTCGACTGGGTGGCTCGGCCGAACCCCCTCCTCGTCGGTGAGGTGAGCGATCTTCCGCCTGGAACAGCTCTGGACCTCGGTTGCGGGGCCGGAAGCGATGCCATCTGGCTCGCAGAGCGCGGGTGGCGGGTCACCGCAGTCGACGTGTCCGCGACGGTGCTGGCCCAGGCCGCTGCCGCCGCTGCCAGAGCCGGTGTGGCTGACCAGATCGACTGGCAGGAGCGCGACCTCACGCGCTCATTCCCTGCCGGTGTCTTCGACCTGGTGTCAGCTCAGTTCCTGCATTCGCCGGTGGCCGGTCCGCGTGAGCGGGAGGGGGTCTTCGTCTCGGCCGCCGCTGCCGTCGCGCCTGGCGGGACGTTATTGGTCATCAGTCACGCTGGCTTCCCTTCGTGGTCGGCCGGACCAGCGCCGGACTTCCTGGCCGACCAACTCGTCCCCAATTCCACGATCCTCGACGTGCTGCGGGCAGGACCTGGGAAGTGGGCGGTGGAAACCGACGAGGTGCGCGCCCGGGAGGTGACCGGACCTGCGGGCGAGGCCGGAACCTCGAACGATGCCGTGCTGCGGGTCCGCCGGCTTCGTTGAGACGGGACGTGCACGCGGACACAGGCGTCCGTCCACGCCACGACCGCGCCGCTCGTCGTAGCCGTGATAGCTGCAGCCGAGCTGGATGTGGCCGGGTTGGACGTGGCCGGCTTTGGGCGGGCGCGCCACACCAACGTGATGCAGCTTCGATAGTGGCCAGGACGCCGTTGGCTTCTGCGCCAAAGGAAGCGCCCATCGGTGCCGGTGATCAAGGGCGGCGCCAGCGGGTGTGTGGTTCCGGTGTGAGCGAGTCGGCGACAGCTTTGTCCCAGCGATCTTGCAGGCCGGTGATGAGCCAGTGTTCGACTTCGGCGGCGATGTGGGAGTAGACCTTCTGCATTTGTCTTCGAGGGTGTGTCCCAAGCGCGCGGCTTGAGCGATCTCGGGGACACCGTCGGCGATCATCCATGTCTTGTGACTGTGCCGGAAGCCGTGGAAGGTCAGTCCGGGTTGGACCGGTTCGATGCGCGCGGGCGGTGCGGTGCGCTTGAGGTTGCCGTCGGCGGCGGGGCGCATGGCTCGGCGGGAGAAGTTGGAGCGGCGCAGGTACGGGATGCCGTGTCTTTTGGCGTGCGCCGCCAGGCGGTCGAGGTTCGCGTAGACGGCGTGCGGCTCCCAGCCGGTGTCGGCGAAAAGGGCGACGTGGAAGCGCGGTATCTCGCCCTCGCACGCCAGCAGCAGCACGGTCGTGCTCTGCACTCCGGCGCCCAGGGACAGCAGTCGCAACGCGGGCCCAGGGTCGGGCACCGCGGGGGTGGTCGTGGTCATGCCGCGGTCACCTCCTGTCCGGTCGGTGACCGGTGGTCGGTGTCGGTGGTGATGTCGAGGAGTTCGGCGAGGTCGTCGAGCAGCAGGGCCACCGCGTGGGCGGCTTGCTGGGGAACCACGCCGTTGCCCAGCGCGCGGAGCTGCGCGGTGCGGGGCAGGGGGAGGTCGGTGACCCAGCCTTCGGCCAGGCCCATCAGGTGCTCGACGAAGGCGGGAGCGAGGACCGGGCGGCCGTGGTTGCCGGGCTGGGTCGGGTGCGGAGTCGGGCGGCCGAGCACCGCTTCCCAGCGGCGGATCGCCGCCTCGTAGACACCCCAGGTCACCGGCGCCGACTCGACGCCGGATGCCGAACTCGTCTCGGTGTCGGGGTCGGCAACCGCTACGAGATGTCGTCGGTCTCGCTGTCCTCGGCTCGGTGGTGCGCCAGCGGGGTGAGCAGGCGGATGACCGCCGAGGGCAGCATCAGGTCGCCCTTGGACCCCCGCTGCGCCGGACAGCCCTTTGTCCCGTCCGTCGCTCGCGGCGTCGGCAGGAACGCCTCGGGGTCTACCAGCGGGAGCACCTGCTGCGACAGCGGTGGCCGGAACCCCGCTCCGGCGCTGCGGCCCGCCGTGCCGGTGTCCGAGGCTCGCGGAGTCGGCAACAACCGAAGCCGGTCCAGCAGTGACGGACCGCCCTGTCTGCTGGCGGCGCTGATGCCATTGGAGGAGCCGTCGTGCGCGGTCGGCGTCGGCAGCATCTCCGCCTCGTCGACCGGGGCCGGGCTCGCGCAGCCAGGCGAGCAGGAACACCCGCTCGCGGCGGTGCGCGGCTCCGACGTCGGCGGCGCGGACGCTACGCCAGAGCGCGTCATACCCTGCTTCGGCCAGGTCGCCGAGTACACGGTGGAGTCCTCCGCCTGCCCAGCGAAGCGCGGCGACGTTCTCCACCACGATGAGCGCGGGTCGTAGTACGCGAAGGCCCGCCACGATGTCGGCCCACAGCCCACTGCGGACTCCCTTCTCGATGCCCGCGCGCTTCCCGGCGGCGGAAATGTCTTGGCAGGGGAACCCCGCGACGAGCACGTCGACCGGCTCGATGGAGGCCCAGTCGATGTGCCGCAGGTCGCCGAGGTTCGGGATGCCCGGTGTGCGGGCGTCGATGATCTGCGCGATGTGCGGGTCGGGGTCGGCGACCCAGGCGATCCGGCCACCGCCCAGGGCGGCCAGCACCCCGAGGTCCAGGCCGCCGTAGCCGGTGCACAACGAGCCCACGACCGGGCCGGACTCGGCGACAGGCCGAGTCCGCCGTCCCGGCCCGGGCGTCACCGCCGGGGCCGGGACGAGCGTGAGCGGACGCGCCGCTCGCTCACGGAGCGAGCGCGGCGAACGGCGTGTCATGCCGCCCGGCCTCGCTCACCCGCACCGTCACGCGCGGCGCCTGCGGATCGCGCCGAGCGGTACTGCCCGAGGTCGACCACGTCCCCCGCCGAAGTACCGGCTGCGCTGCTGGCGGCCGACTTGTGCAGGGCGGTGCGGAAGACGAGAACGTCCTCGTGGGCGATCAGGTGCAGCGGGAGCCCGGCCTCGCGCTGCTTGCGGATGAAGTCGCGCTGAAAGAAGCTGCCGCGAGCCACGAGGTCGCTCTCGGCGGCGCGGGCGAGCAGCGCGACATTGCGTTCGACCGGGATCAGGCCGGCCGCGCGCCCGCAGGCGAGGATCTGCGAGGGCAGGTCGATCAGCTCGGCGTGCTCGCGCCACGGGCGGATGGTGATGGCGATGTGCCCGCCCGGCTTCAGGAACGTGCGCAGCGCGGCGAGGATGCGCGTGAATCCGGCCAGCAGCCGGTGGTGGCCGATGTTGGCGAGGTTGCCGCGGTCAAGGGTGTTGCCGTAGAGGTGGTGGTACTTCTGCACCCCCGCTCCGGGCACGACCGACACCTGCCCATGGGTCGAGGGACCGTAGGGCGGGGAGGTCACCACCAGCGCCACCTGCCCTACGTACTCGGTCGGCAGCAACGTCACGAGCTGGCGGGCGTCGCCGTGGAACACCCGTGCGTCGATCCCGTCGTCACCGCCGACGCCCTGCTCTCGCGCAAGGTCGAGATTTGCGTTCACAACCTCGACCCAGTGGGGTTCGTACTCCACTCCGACGGCGCGGCGGCCAAGCCGGACGGCTTCGACGAGGGTGGTGCCGATGCCGCACATCGGGTCGAGCACCAGTTCTCCGGGCTTCGTGTAGTGGGTGACGGCGTGGCGGACGACCTCGGGCAGCATCTTGGCCGGGTGCGCGGTCGACTCGGGCGTGTACTTGTTCTTGCGCTGTGCGGCCGGCGAGGACTGCGCGGTCGTCCACACCGACACCGCGGGCAGCTCGAACCCGTTCTTCCGCCCACCGCTGTCCACAGAGTTGTCCACAGCGGTAGGCGAAGTGTCGAGCGCGGCGATGAGCGCGCGCGGGATGCGCTGGGTCCGCTCGTCGTCGACCGCTGCGGCGGTCGGTGCGGACGATGCAGCGAAGGACCCGGCGGTGGGCCGGTGGGTGGCGTCGTGCGTCACGGGCGTGCCTTCCTGGCGGTGCGGTCCGGCGTGGGCGAAGTCGTCGTTCGGCCCTGGGTTGGGCGCCGTGTTCATCGGAGGTCTCCGGGCTGTGAGACCGCGTCCGTGGGCGCACTCGGCGACGCCGCGGGTGCCGGCTGGTGGTCGTGCGGCTGGGCGAAGACGAGGACGTCGGAGTGGATGCGCCGGTGCGGCGCGGGCAGCCCGCGTACCGAGGCGCGGTGACGCGTACGCGCCTCGGCGTCGTCGGTGTCGCGGTCACGGTGGACACCGTTGGAGTGCGCGTCGGGGTGGGTGTCGGCGAGGTGGAAACGGCCGTCGCGGACGGGCGTGTGCAGGGCGACGATGTGTTGCAGGTAGAGCAGGTCGGCGTTCTGTCCGGCGGTCACCACCGCGCTCGTCGGGTCGGTCAGCTCGCCCGATGTCCAGTCACAGTGCGTGAGTATGACGAGGATGCCGCCGACCCGTAGTCGTCGTGCCGCGTAGAGCGCGATGAGGTCGGCGGTGTTGCCGTGACCGTGGTCGCCCGAGCGGTGCGGCGGCAGGCTGGTGACGATCAGATCGGCGCTGTCCACGGGTTCGGTCGCCGTGTCCGGGAAGGGCACCTCGACGGCGGCTTCTGGTGCCGTGGGGATCGTTGCGGGCGCCGGGCCCGCCCCGCCGACGAGGTCGGCCCAGAACGGGCGGGAAGCCGGGCCGGTGGACGTCGGGTCGACCGGGACTCGCTCGATACGCGCGGTGCGGTCGAGGCGTTCGACGGCGGCGATGGTGTCGGCAAGTTCGGGGTCCGACTCGGTGTCGGGGGCGTGGTCGATGACGCCGTCGGGACCCACGACGCCGAGCGTCGGGCGGGCGTTGCCGGGGGTCGGCCAGTCGAGTAGCACGACCTGTTCAGTGGGCTTCCTGAACGAGGTGACGATCCGCTCGACGAGGGCCGCGGGCCACGCAGCGTCGAGGTCGATCGGGGTTGCGCCGGCGGTCCAGACGGTTGCCGGAGTCGGGGTCGTGGTCGACCCGCGTGACCGCGAGCGGCCGGTGCCGGTTGTGGACTTCGCGGGCTTGCCGGGGCTGACGCGCGTGGTGGTCGGAGCGGTCGGCCAGGGTCGGCGGTCGCCGCCCCGGTGCCCGCCGGGGCGGGCGGGAGCCGGGTGGGTGGAGTCGGCGCGCCGTCGGGGCGAGCGGCGGGCGGAGTTATCGGGCTGGGTCACGGGTGTCCCTTCGCCAGGCTGGGTGCGCCTGTCGGTGCGAGGCGCTGATGACACCCCTGAACTCCGAAATACGGCCCCTTTGGGGACACGCCCCCGTCACTTTTCTCAACCGGATTTCACGACCGCGAATAGCGAGAAAGGCCGCGCGCGCGTGCCCGCACAGAGGGAGGCGGCGGGTCCAAGAGAAAGAGCCAAGCGCTTTTCCGATCCCGTCGGAGATCGCGCGCTCCCGGTGAGTCGCAGCGCGTGACGGCTCACTCACGGCTATGACCAAACTGGTACCGAGCCAGTACCGGGAACACGTGTTCCCAGCTAGAAGGGTGGTACCGGACGAGCCGATTTGATCTTGAAAAGACCTGTTCGGTGATCCCCAAGGATGGGCTTAGTCGATCTTGTGACACCTGTCGCGCGGGTTTGATGATCGCCGGTACCTCTGCGGTACTAGTTCGGTACCAGTTTGGTTATTGGTTGGTACTACCCGCCGTGGCGTCCTGGGCGAGTCGTTGATTCCGACTTGCTTTCGGGAGCCATTCCATGAGTTCACGTGAGGCTATTCCGCACTCGGGCTTCGAGCGCGACTCCATGCCGCTGGACGCTGCGCGGTCGGCGTTCGAGTGGCTGGTCGCCGGGCCGCATCCGGTGTCGGTGGACGGCCGATTGTTCCCCGGTCTTCCGGCGCGGCGGGTGCCGTTGAACGAGCTGCGTGACCGACTCCTGCGCCGCCGCTGCCCACAGGCGCTGCGGGACGCGGCGTGGGCACACCTGGTGCTGCTCGCTCGCACCGAGGGTGGCACCTGGACCGTCGGCGCGGTCGGTGTCGCGCTGCCCGCGCTGACCTCCATTGCCGCCACCTTGTCGGCGAAGTTCGCCGGTGACCCGAGCGACATCCACGCCGCGGTGCTCGCCGGTTTCGTCGCCGAACTCGGCGAGATCGACCTGCGCCGTCCGCGCGTCATGTTGCGTCTGCGGTGGGCCGCCTACCGCGCCGGCCATGCGTGCGTGCGCGAGGCGCTGGACGCGCCGGTGCCCTCGGGACACGGGTTCCGCTCGACGATGCCGCCAGCCCAGTGGGGCCACCCGGACTTCGTCCTCGCCCGCGCGGTCGCCGAGGGCGCGATCACCTCCACCGAGGCCGAACTCATCGGCTCCACCCGGCTGGAAGGTGTGCCGCTGGCCGACGCCGCGGTCGAGCGCAACCTCTCTTACCAAGCGGCAAAGAAGGCCCGCCAGCGCGCCGAGCACCGCCTGGTCGCCTACCTGCTCGACGACACCACCCACGCCTCGCACGCCGGTCCGCATGAGGGTGACGTGGCGGCCCAGGTGGCCGACGCGGTGACCATCACCGCCGCCGCCCAGCACTCGACCACCACCGTCTCGCTGCCACGCACTGTCACTGATCTGAGGCCGCGTACGGCGAAGAAAGTCGGCGACCGCGTGTCCCCGCAGGGCCGATTTTCCGGAGTTCAGGGGTGCGGGAGGAAACCAGCCACCCCCGCGCACACCACCTCTTCGCCCACGCCGCCGCACGAGTCCACACAGCACTCGGCACAGCGGCCGTCGGGCACGACTCCGGGAGTGTCGCGATGCGCCTGACTCGTACCCCTGTTCGTCCTCACAATCACTGCCGGCCCGGTGACAACCGACCTCACTGCGGACCTGTTGTCGGTCCTCGCGAGGGGACCTCACGTGCCCATACACCGACGTGCGCGGGCCCGACGCGGCCAGCCAACGACGGCGACACATCTCCGATCTCTGATGGGCGTAGCGGCCGTCGCCGCAGCATCCGGCGTCGCGTGCTGCTGGTCGCCGAACTGGTCGTGGTGGCGCTGTTGGCCTCCGGCGCGACGGCGCACGCCGACACGGTGGTCCTCGCGATCGCGGGCAGCGTCGACGAGGTCCTGACCAACATCCGCAACTGGCTGATGGGCATCCTCGCCGGGCTGGCGACGGTGTTCCTCACCATCGGCGGCGTCCGTCGCGTGTTCGGCGGCGGTGACCCCGGCGAGCAGGAGAAGGCCAAGGAGTGCTTCAAGGCGGCCGGCATCGGCTACGCCTTGGCGGCTCTCGCTCCCCTGGTCGTCACCGTGCTCAAGGGCATCGTGGGGGCCTGAGGCGATGCGCCCGCCGAACAGGCCGGTCAGGTCTGCCCCACGCCGCACATCGGTCGGCCCCACCGTCGGCTCACTGCACGACACAACGCCCCCCGCGCGAAGCGGGTCGGTGTCGGCGGACCGCCGGAAGATGCTCGCGCCTCCGGTCGCGAACCCTCGGCGGACCCGCCGGATCGGGCGAGTCCTTCGCTGCACGCGGAGCCGAGCGCTGGTGGCGTTGGCGGTGAGCCTGGTCGTCCTGTTGGGCGGCACCTTCGCCTCGGCGGCGTTCGGTCCGGACTCGGGTACGCCGGTGGCTCCGGCTGCCGCGGCGCAGCCCGCGCCGCCGACCAACCAGCCGCCGCTTCCGATCCCGACGGTCGACCCGGACCCCTGTGGTTCGGGCTCGCCGCCGCTGCCGATCTGCACTCTGCCGACGCAGAGCACGACCTCGCCGACGCCGTGCTCTGGTGAGGGCTGCATTCCGCAGCCCGGTACGACGACCACGCCGCCGACCAACCCCGGCAATGGTCGACCCGGTCAGGGCGAGCAGACCGCGGACGACTGCGGGATCACCGACATCGGTGCCTGCATCACCGAGGCCATCAACGCCTTCTTCCGGGGCATCGTCACCGAGGCGCTCAACCCGCTGCTGGACCTGCTGTCCAAGACGCTGCTGACCACGCCGATGCCGGACTCGCTGCCGCGCGTGGGCGAGCTGTGGAACAACTCCTGGCAGATCTTGCTCATCTCCTACGGCCTGCTCGTGCTCATCGCCGGAGTCACGCTCAGCCGTACTTTGACTCCCCGCTCGCCGGGCGGGGTGAGCATGCCCCTCTTCCTGCCGCGGGTGGTCAGCCGCTGGGAGCGCGACGTTTTCTCGCTGACCCAGGTCAATCACACCGACGTTGAGATACTCGGACGACAGTTCCGCAACGACAACGCACCGACACTGACCCGCAAGGCGCTCAATGCCCAACGCGATGCCCGCGGTCAAGTCGAGGTCGTCATCGCCGACCAAGACGAGGAAGTCATCGCGACGCAGGCCGTGATGCCCGTCGACACCATCGAGTCCGACCTTGTCATGCGCATCATGCGCGCCAACGCTGTCATGTCCACTGTCAGCGAAGGCAACGCCGCCCACGCCATCGCGAGATCGTTTCTTGCGGGAGCAGGCATCACAGAGCAAACTTCGTGGCGCCCAGAACACGGACGCCTCGCCACCGCACGCCTCACTGAATGGATCGCGGCCCAGCAGACCTCCCGTCCCGCAAGGGAGATCAGGGAAGTGGTCCAAGTTCGCTGGCCCGAGCCAGCCGAGCGTGTCGAGTTCCGGCCACCGGCGGACAGGCACCTCATCACTAGCAGCGCGGACTTCACCAGGCGCCATCCCTACTACGGCTGGACCAAGTCCGTCTACGAGATCAATAGCTTCGACGCCTACTCGACTGAATTCCGATTGGCGGCCTTGTTCGACACCAGCTCGAACATCAAGACATGGGTGCGGATCAACGAGACGGTACCGATCAGGATCACCTACATGATCGGAGCAGTGCAACGACAGTACGAACCGGACTTCATTGTCATCGACGACCAGGACAGCTACTGGCTCGTCGAAGGCAAAGCCGACTCCGAGATGACGAACACCGTCACACTTGCCAAGCGCGACGCAGCCCGAGCATGGATTTCCACCGTCAACGCCGACATGAATGTCCACGACCGGTGGGGGTATATTCTCGCCAGCGAGTCAGTCATTGACGCCGCATCCAACTGGAACGTAATCAGAACCGCCGCGCAAACATTCCAGTAGCGAGCGTCCAGCCAACGTCGTGCGAAGGTGGCCTTACATGCTCCCCCCAAGCATGTAAGGCCCCAGACCAAAGAGTCTTGCCTCCGGACTCGACTGGCCGGTCGAATGAGTCCCCGGCGGCCATAGCGAGGCAGCGATCGCGACACTCGCGCTCGCCTCATCGAGGCGGAGAACGCTTACTCAAGACCAAGCACCGCGCCGCGTCCGGGAGATAAGGACTGTTCCGAAGGCCGAATCTAGGCCGCTGATCCGCGACGACGTGAACCAATCGCTCGGCCAGATCGAGGTCGAGACCAGGCGGACGGCGAAGACCCACTTGTTCGGCTGTCTGCTGACTGCGGCCACCACCAGGGACGACGCCGCCGAGGCGGCGCACGACAAGATCGTGTTGATCGGCCACGACACGGCCGTGCGGCTCTACGACATGCTGGCCGACCGCCTTCGCCAGTACGACGCGTGCTGCGGCGACAACAACGCCGCAGCACGTGGTGAGGCTCGCAGGCGAATCGAGGCGCTCCTGCCTCAACAAGACGGTTGGCAGAGCGAGCTGCTCACATCTCGCGTGACCGGGGGCTTGTCACGGCAGACGACGTGGCCGCCATTTCTATCAACGTAACGACAAGTAGTTGCTCGGACCTTCTCGTAGGCCAGGTGAAGGCTCACATGTAAAAGGCGTACCGCCCCTGCGGTCGGTCATGGGGGCTCAGGTGTCTAAGTATCTGCCCGACGCGATCAGCGGTGCGCAGGGTGATGGGTTGCCGTCCGTCGAGTTGGGTCTGGTTCCAGTTCATCTTGGTTAGTGCGAGCAATTCTTCGGCTAGGTGTTCGGGGCTGGACTCGGTTTCGATCATGCGAAACGGCAGCGGCGTGGGGATGTACATGCCGGGGTATGTGCCATAGAAGGGAACGCTGCCGCGGGTGTAGAGGACGTGCTGGCGGGCGTCGAGGCTGAACAGGGTGCCTCGCAGGGGCGGGTGTGCAGCGGGGCGGAACAGCCGAACGGGATCGTGGGCGGGGAACCAGAGCAGCTCGACGGTGTGGATGTCGGCGTCGTCGACGGCGGCGCGGAATCCGGCAGTCTCCTCCGGCGTGTAGGAGGAAGTCTTGTGCAGTACGACGCGTGCGGGGAGGTGGCGGTGTTCCTTGCGGTAGCGGCTGAGGGCGTCGGTGAGAAGGGCGTGGGCGTCGTTCTCGGTGAGGTGGGGTTGTTTGTCGTGGTGGGAGACCTTGGCGGGGGCTCCTCGGACGATGACGCCGTCGCCACGCTGGTTGAACACCTGGGCGACGCTGGTCTCCAGGGTGGTGTTGTCGCCGCTGCGGTAGAAGGTGACTCCGACGTAGCAGCTGTCGAGGTCGGTGGACTCGCGCGGTAGGCGCCAGGGCACCCCGCCGGCCTTGTAGTAGAGGGCGGTGTGCAGATTCCAAGCCCGTGTGGCCAGGTCTTGAAGACGGGGTTTGTCCCCGCCGGGCGGGGCGAAGGTCGGATCCCAGGTGCTGCGACGGATGATCTGGATGGGGCGGCTGTAGCGCATGGCCACGGCTTTGAGCACGGCGCGGAAGTCGTCGACCGTTTCGGCGGGCCGAGCCTTTTTCCAGGGAGCGTCCGGGTCGATCTCGGGTGCGGGGCGTTCGGCGAGCTGTTCGGGGCGAGCGATGAGCACGACATCGCAGCCGGGCTCTTCGTCGAGGACGTCAAGTTCGGCGGCGTACATCTCCACGGCGGCCTTCACCGCTGCCTGCGGTGACAGGTCGGTCAACCGCTGAAGATCGCGCTCACGGATCGGCCGCTCGAGGCGTGAGTCCCATACCAAGGTGGAGCGGAATCCGGCGCTGGTGTCGAAGCCGGGAAACGGCACGAACAGGCGCCCGAGCCGGCTGTCCTTGGCGGCGATGGGCTGGCGGCAGCCGTCTAGCCAGCGCCGCAGACCCTGGATGGAGGCGGGCGTGCCGACGATGCCGACGCGGATGGTGCGCACGGCGGTGTTGGTGGCGTCGGCGGGCCCATAGTCGGTGATGCCGTGGCGCGGGTCGATGTGGCGGGCGCCGCCGCTGAACTCCAGCGGGGGTTCTTCCAGAACGGTCAGCTTCACGGTTCCACCTCAAACAGGGCGAGCTCATCGCTGGTCGGCTCGTCGGCTTCGTGCACACCGTCGGCGGCGTCTGCGGTGTCGGTGTCGTTCTTGCGGGGGTCGGCCAGCCAGTCGGCGTCGTCGATGGCCCGGTCGGCGGTGAAGGTCACCAGCTCGCCGTAGGTCAGGATTGTCTCGCGGGGGTCGAGCACTCCGTCCTCGCCGTGCAGGTAGGTGGCCCACATGCGGGTCTGGCCGTGGACGGCGGGGTTTTTGTCGAGCCGCTTGATCCCGGCGAGGTGCTCGGACATGAACAGCGAGTCGCGGTACCCGTCGCGGGTGTAGTGGTAGGTCGGGGTCAGGGCGCAGTACCACTGGTCATCGAGCGGCAGGAATTGCCATTCCAGCGCGACGTGCTTGTAGTAGCCGACCTGGTCAGGTTTGTTCTTCTTGAATTTCGGGTGGAACACCAGCCGTTGTCGCCCACTTGCCCCACGGATGTGGCGCGGCTTCAGGTCGGGGGTCGCGCGGAAGTAGACGATCTTGCGTCCGCCGTGCCAGGCGCAGTCGACGCTCACGTCGCGCTGTAGTGCGTAGTTGAGCAACTGCACCAGCCAGCGCTGTCGCAGCGGATCGGAGTTCCACTCCGCAGTCTCCACCGCATCCGTAGGACCGTTCGCGACGTGGCGCAACGCGGTCTTCTCGAGAGGTAGCCAGCTGTAGACCCGCCCACCGCGCAGGATGAAGTCGCGCCGCACATCGGAGGCATCGCTCTCGCGTTGCCGGGTGATCGCTTCCCGAGGGTCCGTACACCTGGTAGGCGCTCCGTAGAGAAGGACGGGGACGGCGACCTGCAGGAGGCTGGTGGTCAGGACCTCTTCGCGGTGCTCGGCCACTGCGACGTGGGCCCGGCCGTGCGGGTCGGCAAGGTTGAGCAGCCGGTGCGCGGCGTCCTGATCGAAGCGCTGGGTGCTTTTGTCGAAGTCGATTCGGCCGGAGGCGCGGTGGCCGGGGTCGGCGAACCAACTCTGGATGTGCATCCACCATGCCTCGCCGGTCTGAGGGTGGGAACAGACCAGTAGCACGGGGTTGTCGGCGCTCATCCAGTAGTCCACGTCCGCCTGCTTGCACAGGTAGTGGAAGCCTCGCTCGTTCTCGCCGGGAAAGGGCCGGCCGCTGGCCTTGCTCTGCACGAAGATCACCCTGTTGGCGACTTCCCCGGTCGACGGGTCGCGCAGCTCGATCTCCCCGTCGATGCCGGCATCGAGGGTTCCGGTGCGCTCGTGCCAGACAAAGCCCATCTTGTTGACCATCTGGTGGATGAGCGCAACGCCGCTGTCGCCGATGTGCGCCCCCACTCCGATCTTCTTCATGCGGGCCCCACCACCGAGCGCTGACTGCACGTCCAATGCCTCCGGGCAGAGCGTCCTGCGACAGTGTGACCGACCATCTGCGACTCCCTTCGTGATGACCACGCACGCTACGCCGAGGGTCCGACAAAACGCGGCAACCAGCCGCTGCGAGACGTCCGATTAGGCGTCTTGACGTGGCAGATCAGGTCTCGTCGAAGTACGGCTCGGCGATGCTGCGGATCTGCGTGAGTCGTTTCGAGACGACGCTGTGGTTGGCGTACCCGAGGATGTCGGCGATTCTCGGTCTTGCTGGTCACGCCGCTGCTGAGCAGCACGACGATCTGCCGGTTGCGGGCGTCCAGCAGCGTGAGGAAATCGTTGGTGACCAGGCACAGCGACCGCTGGACACGAGCGGCATGGAAGTGTCTCGCGGCTTCTGACAGTCGATCCGACCTGGGGCGGGGCCAGTTGTCCCGCCCCAGGTGGCCGTCACAGGTGCGAAGACAACTCGAAACGTGACTCAACTACTAGGATGCCGGTACGAAACCGCTGGTCAGCCCTGTTCCCATCCTTTGGTGCTCCCGCCCGAGGTTCGGCCCTGTGCAGACGATCTCGCGCAGGTTGATGCCCCGCCCAAAGTCCGGCCCTGTGCGGCGGCACATACCGAGATCACTGACGGACAGCGGGAAATGCCGCCGCCACTGGCCTGCGAACAATGCCTCGACCTCAAGCCTCGCGCGCGGGCAGCACCGGTTCCGACGACGTATCGGGCCGGGGACTGACAGGGGTGAGAGGCACAGCCTCGGCCCACAGCCGTTCGTACAGCTCCTTGTATGTCTTTTGGATTGTCGCCTGCGGGCTGATCACCGCGGTGAGGTTCCTGCCCACGCCGGTCAGGGAGGCCCCCAGGAGCTGCACGGTTCCGTTCTCGTGGATCAGACAACGGTCATGCAGCTCGGGGCTGGTGGTGGAGCGGACCTCCAGCTTGGCAGCGGCTCCCGGCAAGGTGCCCAGCACGACGGCCAGTGCCGCCAGATCGTGCCTGGCCTTGTGGTGTCTTCCTGACACCAGGACACGGGTCAGGGCGGTGGAGTCCAGCAACCACGGGACGAACTCGGCCTTGAAGTAGGCGTCAACGAGCATGCCCGCCCCGGCCGCACTAAACGTACGAGTGAGATGTACCCAAGTCAGAGGTTCGTCAGGGTCCAGGGCGACGTCAGCGACGTCGGATTCATCGGGCTCTTCGACACGTCGAGCATCGAGCCCACGCAGCACGGCCTCTCCCAACGCCGTGAGAGCCACTTTCTCATCCGGTCCATCAGTGAGGGTTACCCAGCCCACCGCGGCAAGGTAGGCGACGACGGAGTCCGGCGGCTGAGGTGTGCTGAACGCGTTATGCGCCAGCGTGAACGTATCGAACAGCGATCGGCGCCAGGCAAGCCGGGGCGGACGCTTAACCGCAAACCGGTCCAGACTCGACTTGTCCGGTGCCTGTTCCTGCTCGGCGAGCAACTTCAGGTACGACAAGGTGCGATGCACGTGCTCCGGCGCAACTTCGATCTCCACCACACCAGCATTCCCTACGTCCTAGAACGCTGCCATGTGCACCAATGAGTCCCCTAGTCCACTGGCGATCGCGCTGGTCTCGCGCGGTCGAGACGTGCCGCTGAGGGATGTGTGCTCAGGAACCGGTCACCGAGTCGAGGAGGTTCTGGGCGATGTCGCGGAGTTTGATGTTCTCGTGCTGTGAGCGCTGTACGAGCATCGTGAAGGCTTCGCCGGCGGTGCAGGAGTGCACGGCCATCAGGACGCCCTTGGCTTGGTCGATAACGGCTCGGGAGACGAGAGCCCGTTCGAGGCTGCTGATGTGATCTCGTGAGCGCTGCCAGCGCTGGGCGCTGGCGATCGTGGCCGACGCTGTTGTCGTGAACAGCTGCATGAGCCCTTCGTCGAACGGGTCGAACGCCGCGGCCGTGTAGCTGTAAATGTTGAGCGAGCCGAGGTGCTCCTGCTCGGCGGTCTTCGGGGAAGGCAGCAGCACCGGCACGGACAGGTAGGCACGGATCGCGTGCTCCGAGGCCACTGCTTCGAACTCCGGCCAGTCGTCGAGGTGCTCACCGACGACCGCCCGCACTGCCCGCAAGGTGCGCGCGGATTCGAGGCAGGGCCCCCGGTCAGCGCTGTACTGCTTCTCGTCGACCTCGATCAGCTCGGGGTTCGTACAGGCCGCAGTGCGCGGCTGTGCCAGATCCATCAGTGTCACCGTGATCGCGTCGGCGTCCGGGATCGCTCTGCCCGCGGTGTCCGCCAGCCTCTGCAACGCGGTGTCCAGGGGCTCGTCGTCGGTGAAGGAGTCCCGCAGCACTGTCAGCGCCTCGGCGGTCTCGTCGAGTCTGCTCAGGGCGTCGGGACGGTCGCCGTCGCCCGTCTCAGCCGGAGACGCCTCGGACGCGTGCGTTTCATCGGCCATGCCGCGACACCTCGTGGTTCAGAGGAACTGTCCACGGCGCCGCTGCTTGACGTCGTCAGGGCATGGTACGCAATGATCAAGACATGACCGCGACCGTCTAGCCTGGCAAGCGAACCGGCACCAGCGCGGGGAGCTGCTCAGTTTCAACTTTCCCCGCGCCGGAGCCGGCCGGTCCGCCCGAAAGCGGCCTACCGAGTTCACGCGCACGTGTCCGGCGCCCATGCGATACCCGTGCGGCGCTGATCTAAATCCTGCGTGATCAGTTCGACGCAGAACAGGTCGTCCGCAGCCTGAGCGGCTTTCGAAGCGGGCCGAGACGAGACCAATAGGCGCGGTGGTGCTGGTGGGCGTCGGCGACGTCTCCGGCGGCCAGCCCGTCACCGTCCGGGGCTTGGCTGCCGAAGTCAGTGCGGCGTCGCGGGGTTCTCGTCGGGAGGCGGGGCGGGGCGGAACCATTCGGTGCGGTGGGTCTGATTGGCGTCGGCGACGTTTCCCGCTGCTGGCCTTTCGCTGGCCGGGTCGATGACGTTGCCGCTTTCGGCGGCGGGAAGCCGATACCAACCTGAGCAGCCGTTGACGCACGGATGGCTCATCTCGGTCAGCACGAGCGCGCCGTTCTCACCGGGCACCGGTTGCTGCCAGGTGATCGAGCCTGTGTCGGCACACAGGTCACAGTCGTGTTCGGGCTGCACATCGACGAGCATCCATCAGCGGCCCGCGTTTTCCGAATCGCGTCACCTGGACGGACGAAGGGGCCGCTGGACCATGCCGTGCCCGGCACATAAGGAGGTCCGGCGCGCCTGGGGGTGCGAGCCGGACCTGCCCCGAGTATCGCGCAGTCCCACGTGTTGCTACCGCCGGCAGTGAGAGTGCCGGTGCACCACCTCGGTGCGGTCGGGTCCCCTTGCGAGCCTCGGCTGGCATCACCTGGGGGCTACCGCGGAAGTGCTGACCGTGGCCGTCGACGCAGACCTGCCCGTCACTCGCCGGCTGCTCGGTGACCACCCGCACGGCACCGTGGCGCCATCGGAGCCGTGTCCAGAGCGCCCCGCCGGGTACGACCGCGCGGTAGGCGCTGATCACAGACTGTATGTCCGTCACGAGGCACACCTGGTGGTGGACCAGGGCAGCGGTCCCATGTGCCGAAAACGCAGAATGCGTAGACCTGTGTGGTGCTCAGTCAGCGACGCGGCGCACGCTTACCCCGCTGTTGGCCGGGCGAATTCAGGCTTGCCGATCTTGTCGGAGCTCCTACGCTGACTGTGTGTCCTCTGAGAAGCAGGATCCGCGATGACGCCGGACGTTCCGGTCTCGCCGGCCGCCGACACCTCGACGGCCGACATGCTGAGCGTGAGCACCGAAGTACTCGACGGTGTCGCCGTGCTGCACGTGCGAGGTGAGATCGACATGGCCTCGACCGAGCCGCTGCATGAGGACATCAGCGCTCGCCTTACCAACGGCGATGACGTCGTCATCGACTGCACCGATATCACGTTCATGGACTCCAGCGGCCTGTCGGCCCTCATCAACGCCCAGGCCAGCGCCCAACGACGTGGTGTCCGGCTTGTCGTGGTGGCCAACGATCACGCCGTCTTGCGGCCACTGCAGGTCACCGGTCTCGACGCCGCGCTGACTATCACCGCGACAACCACCGACGCGCTCGCCCTCCTCGATCGCCGCCACGACGCGACACCGCCACACCCTCGCCAAGGGTGACCTGCAGCTTCACCCGGCGAGCAGGCTCTGGTCTCCGGCAGGCGGATCTGGTTCTGGGACGGGCGGGTGATCGACTGTCAGGCAGTGCACAATCCCGTCGGGTGACGTGGTGACGCAAAGGCTGAGAGAGGCTTGGGAGCGGGCGAGCCGATAGCGCGCATCAGGGCGGGTACGAGTGCGCGTTTGTGCGCGTCGTGGTCGAGGTCCAGGGGTAACTGGCGGGTAGGCTTTACAGCGCATGGCGGTCCCGAATCGGCGCTCGGTCCGCGTAGCGCGCTTTGGTCAGCGTCCCGAGGCGATACAAACCGCCGACGGCCGAGCTTCGGCAGGGTGGATTCCCGCATGACGACTGGCAACGGGCAGAACGCGGACGGCTGGGATCGGCAGGAGACGTCGTCCGGTCATGCCGTCGGATACGACGAGGTGAACGACCTGGCGCTGCAGTTGGGCGACCTGGCGCGCTACCTGCAGGGGCAGGACAGCGTGGAGAACACGCTGCGCGGGATCGTGTATGCGGCGGTCGGCACGGTGCCGGGCGCGCAGTACGCCGGCGTGTCAGTGGTCGAGGGCCGCCAGACGATGAGCACACCCGCCGCTTCCGACAACCTGGTCTACAAGGTGGATCAGGCGCAGATCGACCTCCACGAGGGGCCGTGCGTCGACGCGCTGTATGAGCACCGCACGGCGCGGCTGCCGGACATGACCAAGGAGCAGCGCTGGCCGCGTTTCGCCGCCCGCGCCGCCGAACTGGGCGTGGGCAGCATGTTGTCGTTCCAGCTCTACGTCACCGGCGACGACCTGGGTGCCCTGAACCTGTACTCCCGCGACGCCGATGCCTTCACTGAGGAGTCTGAGCAGGTGGGGCTGTTGTTCGCCACGCACGCCGCGGTGGCGATGGCCGACGCGCAGAAGATGGCGCAAATGTCGCGTGCGGTAGGTACCCGTGATCTGATCGGTCAGGCCAAGGGCATCCTCATGGAACGACACAAGATCAACGGAAATCAAGCCTTCGCCGTGCTCACGCGGGCCAGCCAGCACACCAACACGAAACTGGTCGAGGTGGCCGAATACCTGGTGCGCAGCGGCGAACTCCCCAAGATTCGATAAGACCGAGTTACCTCAGGTAGCCGAAGCGCAGCAGTTGCGGGGTCAACTCGGCCTGGTCCTCGCCTGCTCGACGTCGAAGTGTCACGCGAGCACGCTCGCGATGCCCACTGGGGCGAACCAGGGCTGGTGCTCAGCGCCGGGAACCATGCCGCAACCATGACCACAGCGGTGGAGTCCTGGTTGCGTGGCCTGCTTACACGGATCGTCGCGTCGCTGCGAGACAGGGCCGGGGCCATGATCGTGAGTGGGCGGGCGCCGTGACGACCACCACCACTCACGACTCCGCCTACTGGCAGCTTGGAATGCGGTCAACGTCAGGGAAGTGCTTATCTCAGTCCTATTCGGACAGGGACGGCCACACTCGAGGTGCAGATGTGTTCGGCGGCGCGCCCGGCGTCGGCTTCCCACACCCGACCGTGTGCTCACCACCGGCGGTGAGCAGCGTGTGGCTGTAGGGGCTGAACGCCATCACGTGCACCACTCAGCATGCCCGGACAGTGTCGCTAGTGTGGTGTGGTCGGTGAACCGCCACAACCGCACGTCCGACCGGGAGTAGGTGCAGGGCCGGTGCTGCCGGTTACGCGGCGGTCACGTGGTGGTGTAGCCAGTGCAGGAGTTCGGGGGGTGTCGGTGCTGAGTAGGCCGAAGTGGGGGCCGAGGGTGCCGGCGGTGGCGGGGTGGATGCGGTAGGTGATGTCGTGAAGAAGACATCCTCCAGCATCGACAACACCCTCCGCACGCCGAGCTCGGCACCCCCGTATCGGCCGGCGTGATCATGCCAGCAGCCGGCGCCCGTGCGCTATGCCCGACGCCTGACCGCTCGGTGCCCATCGTCCCATTCACCACATTCGTCGCCGGTACGACGTTAGCCGCTCAAGCGACGATCGGGCGGAGTACCCCGTACCCATCTGCCGACCTGCGCAGGTGCCGTCGGCTGGTCGTGAGCGCGCTAAGTTTGATCTGGTGGTAGCGAGCCAAGCGCGGAGGGTGCCGTGGAGCAGAACCGGCGTGCTCGGCTCCACCAGCTGCTCATTGCCGATCGGTATCGTGACTCAGGCTCCATCGTGGCGCTCGTCTGCGCGCGGTGTGTGATGGAACTGTCGGTCACCGGCGCCGGCGCCACCGTGCTCAGCCACCTCCACAACGGTTCCGACGGCGCAACCCACCCGAGTCGGGGCTTGGTCCACGCGACGAACCCGACCAGCGCCGCGCTGGAAGACCTCCAACTCACCGTCGGTGAAGGACCGTGCCTGGACGCGTTCGCCTCCGGCGGGCCAGTGCTGGTGTCCGATCTGACCGCCGAAGGTGCGCACTGGCCCGCGTTCACCCCTGGCGCGCTGGCGCTGGGCGTCGAGGCGGTGTTCTCTTTCCCGTTGCAGATCGGTGTGATGCGGTTGGGGTCGCTGGACTTCCACCGCGATGTGCCCGGTCCGCTGTCGCGCAACGAGTTGAGCGACGCGCAGATCCTGACCGACATGGCCACACATGGCATCGCCGACGAACTCGCCGGACGCGACACCGCTGATGTGAGCTGGCTGCTCGACCCACACGTCGAGGTGCACCAGGCCACAGGCATGGTGCAGGTGCAGCTCGCGGTGAACGCCGAGACGGCGTTGATGCGGTTGCGCGGGTATGCCTTCACCCATGACCTGCCGCTGGCCGAAGTCGCTCATCAGGTCGTCTCGCGCACACTTCGCTTCACGCAAGAGGAGGATCGGTCATGACGCGTGCTGTGGAAAGGTCTTCACGATGAGCACCGAACGAGACCAGCGGCTGGTCGACGAGACCTCCAAGTCTCTGCTGGAAGATCAGCGTTGCAAGTCCGACCGATGAGCTGTCGCAACGATGCACAACCACGTGCGAGACTTGTTTGCACAGAAGGCGCTCACTAGCAGCACCGCGCCGGGTCATATCATCGAAGCGCTCGACAAGGTCGATACGACGCATACATCGGCAAAGTGTTGGTCACGCACGCGGGTCCCCGATACTGATCCCAGTGCCGGGCACCGGCAACATCAATACAGCACAGCATGAATGCGCACCAACGCATGGACAATGCGTCGGCAGGTCCCGTGTATCACGAGCGGATCACCCTCTGCATTGCCCATCGCTTCGGCATCCACACTGGCGTCGTCAATATTTCGAGGTCGCGGCTCCCCGCCTACGCGAATCTACCCGCCGGGTGGCGGATGCCGAGCTTTTCCCCCGGCGATGCGCTCAAGGTTTCGTTCTGCGCAACAACGGGTATACCAATCGCACTAACGGGTTGAGGATGCAGCTCGGATCGGTTCGCTGTGCTCGTCGAAGGAGCCTTTCCGGTGAAGATTGCGATGGTCTCTCTCGACGCCAGTCCTGTGAACGCCGTCGTCGGCTCACGCGGAGGTCATGTCGCCGCGTTGGCCGGCGCACTTTCCCGGCATCAGCACGAGGTGACCGTGTACACGGGTAACTCGGATCTCGCCGCGCCAGAGCACACGACCATGAATGGGTTCGCGGTCACGCACCTTCCCCCGACCGCAGCGGCGTTCGCGGACAAGCTCGTCGCGCAGTGGCAGCGGGAAAGGCCTGATGTCGTGCATGCGCAATCGTGGGCATCCGGGGTGGTGAGTGCGATGAGTGCACGCCACGTCCAGGTGCCCTTGGTACAGACTGTGGACGAACCGGACGGGAAGACCGTTCAGTCTCGTTCGGTTGAGCGAGCGCTTTGCCGTGCTGCAAGCCGGATCGTCGTCACCAGCGAGCGCCGAGCCGCTGCGTTGATCAGAGCCGGTGCGCGGAGGGCACAGGTGTACGTGGTTCCGCCGGGCGTGGACACCGAACTGTTCCAGCCGGACAGCTCCGGTAGGTCCCGCTCGCTGCCACACCGCGTGGTGTGGCTGGGTGAACCGTTGTCGTTCAACAACATTGACGTCTCCAGCATGGTTCCGAACACCAAGTTCGCGACCATCGGCGGCACTGCTCGGTTGTTGTCGGAGCAGGATCGTGCGGCACTTCTGCGGTCTGCTGATATCGCGGTGTGCGCGGGCTCATCTGCTGAGCAAGAAGCTCTGACGTTGCAGGCGATGTCGTGTGGTGTCCCGGTCATCGCGCTCATACCTGACGGTCCGAGTGACATGGTGGTGCACGGCATCACCGGTCTGCACGTGCCGCAGGGCAGCGTGGCTGAGCTTTTCCGGACGCTGCGCGCACTGGTGGCTGACTCGACGAAACAGGACCTGCTCGGCACGAGCGCCCGCGACCGGGCGTGCGTGCGGTACTCGTGGGGTCGCGTCGCCAGCGACCTGGTCCAGGCATACGACCAGGCGATCGGTTCGCGCCGCAACGACGCGGCATTGCACTAACTGGCTCTACCTCGCGCGCGATGTCATCGATGCGCCAACTTCAGCGCGATACCGGTGACTTCAGCAGCTGACCGACGCGAACACGGTCTTGCCACCGCCGGTTCGTGGCCTGGTCCTCCACGTGTCCGCGAGGTTGTCGACGACGACCATTCCTCGTCCGCGGTTGTCGTTGGGCAGCCGGGAACGGCCGTACACGGGTTGTGTCGCCGAATCGTGGTCGACCTCGATCGTGACCGCGCACGGCACCTGGCTGAGCAGGACTCGAAGCCGTCCGGCGCCGGGCATGTGGTCCACGACGTTGCTGACGAGTTCGGTCATCACGAGCAGAACGTCGTAGAGGTGATCCTCGCCGAGGCCTTCCAGAGCGGCGGTGAGCTCCCGGCGCAACGCCGAGACCACGACGCCAGGATGCACCGGTAGATCCAAGACGAGAACTCCGGACGGCGTCATGCGAGCCTGCGCAGCAACACCAACGCGATGTCGTCTTGCGAACCTTCACCGAGCTGGGCGAGCAAGCGGTCGGCGAGCTCGTCCAGGTCGTCGGTGTGTGACACGGCCGCCCGGAGTTTCTCCATGCCGTCGTCCAGGTCGCTGTCGCGCCCGTTCGACGAGGCCGTCGGTGGTCAGCAGCACGGTGGTGCCGATGGGCAGCGGCAGTTCGGTCGCTTCCGGTCGTTGCAGTCCGATACCCAGCAGGGGGCCTCTGATGTGGAGGTACCAGGCTCCCTGGTCGTCGGCCACCAACGGTAGTACGTGGCCGGCATTGGCCACTGTCATCGTGCCTGCTTGTAGATCCACCTGCAGCAGGCACATCGCGGCGAGGCCTCCGGCGGGGTGAAAGCGCATGATCATGGTGTCGAGTCTGCGCAGGATCTCGACGGGGCCGTGCCCTTCGACCGCGTAGGCGCGCAGTGCGTGCCGTATCTCGGCCATGATCGTCGCTGCCTGCAGGTGCTGCGGAACGAGCTTGCCCAGATCAGGCCGTGAGCGGTGCGGGTGCGTAGCCAGGCCACCTGGCGGTGCAGTTAGCAGCCCCGATACGCCGACCCGGTTGAGTCTTGAGGCGGGCGAGGAGGCAGTGGTCAGCAACGGACAGTTGCAGGCTCGGCCTGTCCTGCTGGACACGCAACAGCGGCGATCTAGGATCGGCGTCCAATGCCCGACGTGGGGACGGGTCGGAGCCCGTCCCCAACGGGTGCTACTTGGGCGTGGACAGCTCGAAACTTGACTCCACCACCAAACCGCCGATGTAAAACCGCTGGTCAGCCCTGTTCCCCTCCTTTGGTACTCCCGCCGGGGATCCGGCCCCGCGCAGAACGATCCCGCGCAGGTTGGTGCCCTGCCGGGGATCCGGCCAGGGCGGCGGCACGTACCGAGCTCACTGCCCGACAGCAAGAATGCCGCCGCCACTGGCCTCGCCGACAAGGCCCCGATCTCGAGGCGGCTAACGCGGCAACCGCATCTGACGAGCTGTGCTCCTATCTAGCGGCACCCCGATCCAGGCTCCGCATCAGCGTCGTTCTGTCGTCTCCGCCGGTAACGATCAGAGCGCGTCGGCGGCCGGCGTCCCCGTTGTCGTCGGCGTCGCAAAGGTTTTACGCGCGGTCAGTCGACCAGTCTCAGCGGTGTGGTGTCGAGACGCCCATCGAGAACTTGGTCAAGCAAGCCGGGAAGCCGAGCAGGCAGCAGCTTGTCGCTGCACAGGCGCAGTTCGGCTGCTGACCACCAGCGTCGTTCGATCAGTCCGGCTTTCTCGTTCTCAGTAAGTTTGAGTGCCACATTCGGCGCGGTATCGGTGATGCGGGCGAGAAACACGTGATCCTCGCGGTAGTGGTCGCGTCCCTTGTAACGGAAGCGGGATTCACGGATCCACAGCTTGTGCCCCAGCGACGAAATGATGAGTCCGGTTTCTTCCGCAACCTCACGCACAGCGGCACCCTCTAGGTTCTCGCCCTCGTCGAGGCCGCCACCGGGTAGTTCCCACCAGTGGTGACCGCGGTCGTGCGGATCGCAGGCATGGATGAGCAGCACACGGTCATGGGCGTCGAGCAGCAGCACACGAGCACCAATGCGCGGGTTGGCGGTGGTGGACATCCGGCGGGCATTCCTCGCGTTCGACTGACTGAGCGGCAGCCCCGCGGGTGATGCCGGAGTTCAGAACAGTATCGGCTCCGGCTCGGTGAGCGCGTCGACCGCCGTGGCGGAATCCGACGTTAGCAGCATCCGCTGTGCGCAAAGCGAGAGCCGGGCAGCGAGTCCCGACCACTGCAAATCACGCAGCGGCAGCAAAGTGATCTTCGGGTCACGGCCACCTTCTGATGCCTGAATACACTGAGGTAGTCCAGCTCGACGGGGCTGGCACTCTCCTGCATCCTCCGCCAACCGGTTCCCCATCGCGTCGGCGTTCCAGCCTAGTCACCGGGCACCGGTGAAGCCGTCCTGCGTCACGATGCAATCGATCAGCAGGTCGTGCCGGATGTCAACGGAGTAAATACCTGCGACAAATTTCTCCGTGTCCTGAAGGCAACTGATTCACTGGCCCCGGCAACGACAGCCGCACTGGGAACGCCCGCTGAAGACGGCCGTCCACTTCTTGGGCGATGATCTTGCCATCTACCTTGATCACCGCAAGCCGTACCCCTTGGACAACGCCACCGCACACGCCAGTCACGGCCAGGGAAGAACACCCGAATGGAGGACACGATTCGCTTTAGCCAACGCGACCCCATTTCGCCCTTGGCAAACCGATTCTCCCAAAATCCTCCCAAACACCGGGTTACCGGCCAGTACAGACCACTGTGGACAGTCATCACAAGATCGAAAAGAGCGCATGAAAAAACCCGCTGACCTGGGCTTTCACCCAGAATCAGCGGGCTGATTCAGACCGTCGGGACGACAGGATTTGAACCTGCGACCCCTTGACCCCCAGGTGGGCCAGATCATCGCTTGACGTGCGAAAGCGCTGAAGCGGCAGGTCGCGACGATGCAGTTGGATGCACTTGAACACAGCTCAATCCTGTTGCCACACCTTGACTTCTCCCAATTTCCTCCCATCGTCCTCCCACGTTCAGCCTGTGTCCACCGCTGCGGGCGTCGAACGCCTGTGCGTGAATCCCAGGAGCGTGTCGACCTGGTTCCGGGCGTGGTCCAGGGCGACGCGGGACTCTCGTCCGCAGTGGTGCGTGCTGGAAGGGTTGCCGAACTCCGCGGTCAGGTAGGGCAGCATCGAGTCAGTCACCGCCGGGTCGATCGGGGTGGTGGCGTTGTAGTCGAGGTAGATCGGTCCGTGGAGGAGTCCGCTGGGGACGGTCACGCGCTGACCATCCTGTCGGGGTGGGTTTCGTACATGCGCACGGCGACGACGACGCCGGACAGCGCGGTGAGCACGGCCACGACCCAAATAGCGGCGCGCAGGCCCCACAGGTCGGCGACGATGCCTCCGAGCAGCGCACCCACGGCGAAGCCGCCGTCACGCCAGAGCCGGTAGACCCCGACGGCGCGGGCTCGCCACGCGGGGTGGGCGACGTCGCCAATCGAGGCGAGCAGCGTCGGGTAGACCATCGCGGTGCCCGCGCCCAGCAGAACCGCGGCGACCAGCCAGGTCGTGAAGGTGCCGGCGGTCGCGACGAGGGAGAGCGCCGCTGCCTGCACCAGCATTCCGGCGGTGATCAGGTGTTTGCGGCCCCACCGGTCGGACAGCGGGCCGGTGACGAGCTGACCCAGCCCCCACACGGCTGGGTAGACCGCGGCGAGGACGCCGATCTTCGTGACGGAGAACCCGGCGGTGGCGAACAGGATCGGGAACAGGCCCCAGGCGAGGCCGTCGTTGAGGTTGTTGACCATGCCTGCCTGGCTGGCGGCGGACAGGGCGGGCTCGCGCAGGCTGGTCCGGGCGAAGATCTCCCGATCGCTCGGCGCGTCCCCGATCGCGGCGGGGTGGTGTTTCGCTTCCAGCCGTGCGTGTTCACGGGTCTCCCGCACGGCGAAAGCCGACAGGCCGAGGCCGAGGACCACGTAGGACAGTCCGAGCAGGAACGGCGCGGGCCGCAGGGCGTAACGCGCGGCGAGGTAGCCGGTGGCGAGCGCGGTGACTGCGACAGCGATGTAGCCAGCGGCACCGTTGAGTCCCATCGCGAGGCCTCGCCGGGACGGGCCGGCGAGGCCGATCTTCATGATGACGGTGGTGGACCAGGTCAGGCCCTGGTTGACGCCAAGCAGCACGTTCGCCGCGACCACCCCAGCCCCACGACGGTGCCCAGATCAGCAGCAGCGGCACCGGGATCGTATCGAGCCAGCCCGCGAGCAGCACCGGGCGGCCACCGAAGCGGTCGGACCAGGTGCCCGCGAAGTAGTTGGTGGCGGCTTTGGTCAGGCCGAACGGCCACGACGTAGGTGAGCACGAAGGTGTAGCCGGTCAGGCCGAACTCGTTCTCGGCCAGCAGCGGCAGCACCGCGCGTTCCTGCCCCAGCACACCGCCGACCAGGGCGTTGACCGCGACGAGCAGGCTGAATTGGGCGAGGTTGGCGCGCAACCCGAGCCGCACGCTCACCGGCCGCTCTCCAGCCGTCCGCCGGTCGCGGCGGCCCAGTCGCGGGGTCCGCCGGTGAGCACGGCGACGTCGCGGTGCCCGGCCTGTTCGAGCAGGCTGGCCGCGCCCATCGCTCGTTCGCCGTGGCCGCACATCACCACGAGCGGTTCTCGCGGCACGTCTCCGGCACGGGCGGGCAGGTCGCCGAGCCCGACGTGCTGCCCTCCCGGCAGGAGGCCGAAGGCGAACTCGGCGCTCTGCCGGATGTCGAGCACCGACCCGCGCACGTCGCCCGGACCGACCAGCCTGGTCGTGGTGGTGGGAAGTCCCGCCGCTGTCCAGGCATCCATGCCGCTGGCGAGTTCGACGAGGTCGGCGTATCCGATCTTGGCTGCCTGCCAGGCGATCTCGGCCGGGTCCTGGTCAGGACCGCGCACGATGATCAAGGGCCAGCCAGCCGAGCCAGGAGGCGAACACCGGTCGTAGAGGGATCGACAGCGCACCGGGCGCGTCCTCGCTCCCTCAGCCGTAGACCCACAGGCAGGACACGCCCACAACGCGGAGCCCAACCGCCTACCGCAGGCGGCCACCACTGCCGACATCGACCAACTCATCGACGACCACGCCACCGCGGCGAAGCGCGCGATCGAAGCCGGCTTCGATGGCGTCGAACCCCACAGCGCCAACGGCTACCTGCTCCAGCAGTTCCTCGCCCTCAACACCAACCAGCGCACCGACCACTACGGCGGCAGCCTGCCAAACCGCGGACAACCCAAAGCCCACCTACAACATGTCTTCACCGCGATCGCCGTGAACATCGAACGCCTCAGCGGCCTGCCACCAACCAGCGAGACAACCTCATCCCGACTACCGACCGCCTTCCAGGATTTCCTGGACCAACAAGAGATCCCTCGACTGAAGTCCTGGAGGGCCGTCAGCAGCTGACCCACGCGAGCAAGATCACCGATAGAGTCAAGCTAGCGGAGTCGATCATCGGCTTGTTCAAGACTGAGGTGGTCAACCGGCACGGCCCGTTCAAGTCCCTAGCCGAGGTCGAGTTCGCGCTCATGGAATGGGCGGACTGGTACAACAACCCCCGTCTGCACCCGCGTCTGGACTACCTGACCCCGGCCGAGTACGAAGCCGCGTACTACTCTCAACACCCGCCACGCCGACCGGCGCTGGTCTGAAACCGAAGCCGGTCTCAAATCCGTGACGGTTCATCATCGGGGAAGTCGAGCTTCAGCCGGTGCGAAATCTGCTTGGACTCCAAGCGGTCGCCCACCGCCGATCCTGCCGATGAGGTTTGTCAGCCCCTTCCGCGTCGGCGGCTCTGGCCCGACGACGGTGCCAGGCGAGCGCATCGCGGGCCGCGGCGCCCAATCCGCGCGCCACTGCCGACGCGCACGCTCCGGCGCATCGCTGGTCTTCTTGGTCCAGTCCGCCGCCGCCATCGTTAACCACCTCCGACATCAGAGGGTGTTGCGACGACCAGTTGAATCCACCCTGCACGCAGCGGTCGCTGAGGTGGACGAGCCCGGCCAGGTCCGCGCCAGCCGCCTGGCGGCGCCAGATCGCCATCTGCAGCACGTCCAGCGCCAGATCGGTGTAGAGGTTGGTGGCAACCTGCCAGCCGACGATCAGGCGGGAGAACACATTGAGCACGAACGTCGCGTAGACCCAGCCGGCGGCGATACGCATGTAGGTGATGTCCGCGACCCACGGCTCGTTGACACGCGTCGCGGCGAAGTCACGTTCTACCAGGTCAGCGATCTGCCGGTCCCCGCCGCGGGCGTGTCGTGCGCGGAGACTTGTCCCGCAGCACGCCATGCAACCCAGCCTCGCGCATGAGCCGCTCGACCGTGCAGCGGGCGACGTCGACGCCCTCCCGGTTCAGCTGCCTCCACACCTTCCGCGCCCCGTAGACGCCGTAGTTGTCCTGGTGCACCCGCTTGATCGTCCCGGTCAGCTCCCGGTCGCGTGCCGCACGGGCCGACTCAGGACGGGACTTGGCCGCGTAAGAGGTCGGCGGTGCGATCTCGGCGGACGTCTGCGCGAGCGCCTGCAGGACCGGCTGGACACCGTGTTCTTCCCGCAGCGAGCCGACGAACGCGACCTTCATCGCGACGGACGGTACAGCTCCGCCGCGAAGAAACAGGCCGCTGACCTCAAGATCTGATTCGCCCGCCGCAGCTGACGGTTCTTCCGCTCCAGCTGCGTGAGCCGCTCCGCATCGCTGGTCGTGGCGTGGTGCCCGGCCAGTCCCCGGCGTCGGTATCCGCGCACTTGTCCCAGGTCCGCAGCGCCTAGGGATGAATCACGAGCTGCTCAGCGATCCGCTTGATCGCCCCGGTCGCCGAGGCCAGGTCCCGACGGGCCTCCACGGCCATCCGGGTCGCCCGCTCACGCAGCTCATCGGGGTACTTCTTCGGTGCAGCCATTACTCCTCATCATCCAGGCTTGATGATCTCCATCAAACCCGGTGCGGAACAATCACGTCAGGTGCTCCGTGGTGTGGAGCGCGAAGAAGCCCGTTCCAGCGATGCCAGGTCTCGTCGCAGAGGCTCATGCGTTCTGGCGCAGCGATCTGGCCCTCGCTGCGCCGGACCTTCTTCGGCTGTTCCTCACAATCCCGGTACCAGTTGACGGATACCCGGTAGTGAACCAGGGATTCAGCTGCTCTCCGATAGTCGTAGGAGTGCACAGCCGGGGCCTTCGGCTGCGCAGTGCCGGCCCCGCCGTTCCTCCCGCCATCGACCCGGCGATCTTCTCGGAAACCCGTGATCTCGACGCAATGGTTGCCTGTCTCGAAATGGTGAGAGGAATCGGTGCCCAGCAAGCGTTCGATGAGTGCGAGCGGAGGAGATCGCTCCTGGACGCGATGTCCGTGATCACTCATTGCTGCGCGCCTATGCCAAACGCGTCGCCGGCACGCCTCACCCCGCAGGTACCTGTCGAATGGGGAACGATCCCGACGCCGTGGTGTAGCCACAGCTGCGGGTACAAGGCGTGGAAGGTTTACGCGTCGCCGACGTGTCCATCATGCCCTCTGTGGCGAGTGGTAACACCAACGCTCCGGCAATCATGATCGGGGAGCGCGCAGCCCAATTACTTCTCAACGGTGATCTACACCAACGCCGCTGAACGCGAGTCGCAGCAGTGCACATACAGCTCAATCGGACCTTCGGCGTCATGGCCGAGACCAACGAGTTCGGCCTGCCAGGCGCTGACTTGGCGCACGGTCGCAAGCTCACCACCGAATGAGTCGCCGACGCCGTCCTTGGTGGACGGCTGGCGGGCCGCCGTCCGGGCACGGCTACCCTCGCCGACGACTACGGCCCATCATCGAGACGACTGGAAGACAACCGGTGCCTTGTCATCCGGTCGGCCGCGGTGGAGCTCCGCGACGGCTCGGCCGACCGGATGACTGCCTTTCGCTGCGGCGCTGAGCCTCGAGGGCAGCGGCTCGGCAAACACCGGCCCTGGTTCGCCATCCGGCAATTGAGCACTCACCTGATCCGCTAAACCACGCTCACGCGGGTAGAACGTCTATTCGGCCAGGCACCTGAAGGACTTGTCCTCTACGTCGACAAGCAGTGGAGACGCGTCTCGCGCCCTTCCACTCCGGCTTTCGCCATGCACCCGTGCAACGCACCCGCTGCGCCAGCGTTGCGCTCCAGGTCTTCCGCATCACCGCGGCCTAGCCTGACGACGTAAGAATGCGGCCGAGTTCAACTCCACGACTTCACCGAACACGCTCCCAGGCGCGGAACATCTCTGTTCAGAGTGGCGACAACGACCACACCGATCATCGCCCGTCGCGGCGTAGAACACGGCTCCGGCCTTGGTCAGCTCATTCTGAACTGATCGCTTAGCGGTTTTGCAGGCGCAGAAGCCGGTTGACGACCTTCAGATCCTCGAGATCCTTCGGCGCACCACGTTTCTTCTTGTAGTAGCCGATAGTCCGCAGACCGACGACCGGAACGCCCCCGACGAGGTGAGGTCCAGCGCCGAACTCACCCAGTCCCCGACCGTCAGCGATGATGTCCAGTTTGCCGATGCTGAGCTGGACGGTCCGATGATCGGCAGTGAGTGAAGGCATCCCGGGCGAGCCGTTGACCGCCAAACCGAAGTCGAAGTACCAGGCGTCCAGGTTCGCCACGACGATGTCCATGTCGTGCGGGTGGCGAAAGCGGACATTGTACTCCCGCGCCCAGTAGGACAGGGCGACACTGCCGGTGAACGCCCACTTGCCGTTGTTGGCTTCCTTGGCACGGAGAAACTGCACGAGCGACGGCACGCCGGTAAACGTCCATCGGCCGTCGTCCATCTCCAGCAGGCTCCTGACGTGATCCATGTCGCGGTGAAGATCGAGATGCGCGGCCGGCACGTCGTAGTGGGCGTTCGGCTTCAGATCGAACGCCACCCGCACGTGAGTGCCGGAAACCGGCCGATCGACGGTGCCCACGGCTCCATAAAAGGAGTCGTTGTGGTTGATGAGCACCACCCTCGTGCGAGGCTCCAGATCCGCGACGGTTCTTCCTGAATTCACCGGGGTGGTGACCATTTGGTCGGGCTGGGGCACGCTGGCTGCTTCCCTCGCGGTCAACACCACGTCGCTCATCTCGTCGGCGTGCTGAGCCAGTCCATAGTTGATCCATTCTTGGGCAATGAGGGCATCCTGCGAACCGAAGGTCCTATTGAAGTCGACGGCGAGTTGCGGTGCGGCTGCCAGCCGCCGGTCGAGCGCCGCATCGATGGCGTTGCCCAATTCCGCATCATAGGGTTGCATCGATAGCCTTCCTGGGTTTTTCAGCGTTCCGCCAAGCGTCGGACGATCATCCGTCCAAGCTGCGCAACGAGCTCATCGATGGAGTGCTGGACGAGGAGATCAGGCCTGGTTCGCGAAAGCTCCTCCAACACTGGTAACGCCAGCTCCAGCGCGACCGCTTCCGACACCACTGCCGGATCCTTCGCAGGCTCCGGCGAGATCTCAGCCGATCCACTGTTGAACTGAGAACCACCTCGAGCCGTCGCAAGTGAAATGCATTCAGTCACATCACGATCGAATTCAGCACTTGTAAGGTACTCAGCCCGCTGACGGCCCGTCATCTCGCGATCGATCCTGCGGAGGAGATCATTCACGAGCGTGATCAACTCTGTGATGACCGGATCGCGATGCCCTGTGGCGACACCGAGCTGTTCCCACATCTCGCAAGCGCGCCGTTCACAGTCCCGGTCAAGGTGGGCTCGGTAGTCGTCCTTCAGTTTCCGGAGTGGCTCGTCGAGCCATTCTCCAAGTTGCTCCTCGTACGTCGGCAAAGCATCTCCATCCACTGCGGCTCCCGTGGGCTGCTCCGATCGTGCCAGCGCCACACCAGTTATTTCAGCCGGAAAGGGCAGCCACACGTACACGGTTTCCTGCTCGATGCGCTTCTTACCCTTGCCAGGCAACTTTTGGAGCCGCACATCCGTATCCGCCGGACACTCACGTCAACGACCGAAGCTCGCGTCACGACCGAAAGCCGTTGCGGACAAGATCGATGAACTAGTTTTCTTGAGTTCGCCCTCAGCAACTCAAGGCCGTCGCGAAAAACGATTCACTTAGATTCGGCGACTCTGCGCCGAACGGCACGATGCGAGCGCCGAACACACAAGCGGCGAATGAAAGTGAGTTCATCACCTACCCAAGAGTAAAGGCCGGACGGGCAAACAGAAGAGTGACGATGAGCCGCCACAGCAGTTGATCACGAGGCGGCGCAGTCATGGCCACAACACCCTCACCGAGCGCTGTGGCGGATCCCGCCTTCCAAGTGCCCCTGCACGAGCGAGGAGGAGGTGCCGAGCCGCGGAGCTTGCGGGACTGGTCGGTCAATACGAGAACTCCCGCAGCAATTGGCCGTTTCACCCAGAACACACGTACAGCACAACCTGGACAGCACCACTCAACAGCGTCAGATGGCCTCTCACACCACAACAATGCGAAATTCACTCGCCTGATCAGATTTTCTGCTCCGGGCCGCCGAGATCGCTCGGAAAATGCCCCGCGCGCCCTCGCCGCTTTGGCCGAGCTGTGTTCGTCGCGGTCGTGTTGCAGAGCTCAGCTGAAGCACCTCGGTCGGGCACAACGCTGTCGCTGCTGGTTCCCACGCGAAGTCGGTACCCCGGTCGATGTCATGGCGACAGTCGTTCCAGTTGGCCGGATCAGCCATCGGCAACCTGCCGCCACCCACGTGGGTTCGCCAATGTGACACAGACGCACTGTCGATAGCCCGAAAAGGTGTCCCTCAGAGGCACGACTCGATCAGTTTCGCTGCATAGCGTGAGATCACTACAACTTCTGGTCGCTCGACGACCTACGGCCTGTTGGTCCAGCCCATCCTGGAGGTCGTCATGCCGTCCGAAGCACGAACACGGCCGCACGGACACGCGCCCACCATACTGGCGCTGATCACCATGGCCGGGGTCATAGCTGCCAGCCCGCCCGTGCCGTCCGAGTGGAACGACAAGGTGGACAGAGTCGCACCGACACGCGGACTTGGGGCCGAGATTCGGCTGGCCGCTCACGTGAGCACGAGCTCCCTAAACCGCCGCCGAGGAGACCGCGACCGCCGAGTAGGCCGCACGATCACTCTGCCAATCGTGGCCGGTGACGCGACTACGAGAACGCGACGCACGATGCCCACGCCCACCGCCGAACCTCCGGCGCGAGACTCGGTGACGTATCGCGGAGAAACTCCTACGGCACAGTCGTTCTGGTTGCACCTCAACAGCACTCCAGTGACCGACGCGCAGCTTGAGACGGAGGCCCGGCGCCGTACCTACATCGTGCTGAATGCTTGGGAGACCGCGTTCATCCCGAAGCTCAAGGCGGCCAATCCCAGCGTTCAGGTGTTCGTCTACAAGGATCTCTCCTCAACGCGCAGCTATGCGTGCCGCGACGGAGTGGACGACTCGCAATTGCCGGCCGGTATCGGATACTGCGCCACGAACAGGTCTCATCCGGAATGGTTCCTACGCAGCGCGAGCGGGCAACGGCTTGAGTACAGCGGCTACCCGGGACACTGGCAGATGGACATCGGCAACACCGCTTATCAGGACGCATGGGCCGAGAACGTGATCTCCGCTTCCAAGGCCTCGGGGTTCGACGGTGTGTTGATGGACAACGCGTTGTTCGCATGCGACGCCTATCATGAGGGCGTGTGCCCAGCGAAGTACCCGAGTGACGAGTCCTTTCAGAACGCCTATGAGGCGATGCTCGGCAACACCCGACCGAAGTTCGCCGCAGCGGGTCTCACAACCGTGGCCAACCTGGCGAACGCGCGGTTGTTCGCCGGGGCGTGGAACTCCTATACCGAGCACGTCGACGGCGGTTTTGATGAGTGGTGGCTGACCTTTAGCGACACGAACATGCTGCCCGAGTACAGCGAAGGGTGGAGCAGGCAACTCGCCGAGATCGCCGCCAACGAGGCGCGTGGCAAGATCACGTGGGTGCAGCCACACTTCACCAATGGCGCGCAACGACCGTTCCGCTTCGCGTTGGCGAGCTTTCTGATGGTGAACGGTGCGCACAGTGCCTTCGCGCCCATCCAGCACACCGACGATTACGGAGATCCATCGCCGCGCCGAATCGAGGAGAGCTGGCGGCTCGGCAGACCGTCCGGGGCGTACCGACCCATCGGCACAAATCTCTTCCGTCGTGACTTCGGCTGCGGTGCGGTGATCGTCAACGCCAACCCGACTACCTCGAAAGCCGTCACCATCCCGCTCGGCGACGCCACGTTTACGAATGAGAGAGGCCAGTCCGTGGGTTCAGTGTCGCTCGCGGGCACGTCGGGCTCGATTCTGCGGCGCTCCTGCTGATCCCTCCTTGACGCAGGAGTGTGTTGCAGCCTTGCGTCAGGGATTGTGCCCGTCGGGTGGGACTCAGGTTGCTTATGCAGTCCCGAGCGGTATCTCATCGCTGCTTGCGACATGTCGTGTCGTCCGTGCAGCAAACCCGCGGGCATGGGTGAGACGCGATCTGGTCACGTTCGCCCATCCAGACCGGTCGACATCAGCCGCAGCGATGTTGACCGCCAACCCGTCCGGTCGTGACAGGCAGCTACTGTCTCCCGGACCACCTCAGTGAGCGCGGTCGTCACAGGTTCGACAAGAGGTCGGTCACGCCCCGATGCTGTCCCGCGCTCCACCGCTTCCAGTTGATCCATGAACCGACATCGACACAAAAAGGCGCTTGCGGACGCCTGGCTCAGCCGCCGACCATCCCGTGCTCGACCTGGTCCAGCTGGGCTTCCACACCGAGTCCGCAGAAACCTCACGGCCGCGGGCTCGCGCTCCAACGCTGCGAGCTGCAACCGGAGATCCGCGTGCTTAGAGTGAGATGAACACGTCATCGCGGAGCGCGGGACTGTGCCCCAACGCCACCGAGATCTCATCGGCGGCCTCGATGATCAACAGCGCCAGGTCTTCGTGAGGAGCGCGCGGGTCCAGAGCAGACAGGGGACCGCTCATCGAGATCGCGGCGACGACCGCGCCGAGGTTGTCGCGGATCGGTGCGGCGATGCAGGCCCGACCGAAGGCGAGCTCCTCGACCTCGGAGGCATAGCCGCGGGCGCGGACTTGCTCGAGTTCGGCAGCCATCACCTGGCAGTCGGTGATGGTTCGGGGAGTCAGCTGAGGTAGCGGGGCTTGGAAGTACTCGCTGACCTGCTCGGCGGACATGGCGGAGAGCAGGGCTTTGCCGAGCGCCGTTGCGTGCAAGGGGGCGCTTCGGCCCGCCATCGAGAAGGACTTGGGAGCTCTGGGACCCTCGAAGTTGCACAGGTAGCGGAGGGTGAACTCGTCCAGTTCGGCGACATTGGCACCCAGACCCGACCGATGGGCCAGATTCTGAGCGACCTGCCGGGAGGCCCGGAACACGGGCGAGCTGTTCAGCGCGAGCGTGCCGAGAGAGATCGCGGCAGGCCCGACGTGATACAGGCCTGTTCGGGAGTCCTGGCGCACGAACCGCATGCGGTCGAGGGTGGACATCATCCGGGACACAGTCGACTGCCCGAGACCCGTCATCGCACACAGTTCCGAGACGCGTAAGGCGCCTTTGGCCTCACTGAAGCAAGCCAGCAGCGACATCGCCCGCTCCACCGCCTGGGTGCCGCCGCCGTTTTCCACTGCCACTCCGCCTCCTGGTGAACCTGATGCCGTGTGTGCGCACAGCAGAGCATATCTGATGACCGACCTCGTCGCATCCGTGAGCAGGTTTCAGTTGCATATAGTGGAAGTCCCATCTGAAATGTGATGCACTGCATGCCACAGCCGTCCTGTACCCCGAGGAACCGACTGCGGAAGGCCATGAGATGACCGAGATCCTGCAAGTTCGGAGCGACGGAGCCACGCCGCTGCGCCCACCCCCGCCGGAAGAACGGCCGAGGTTGGGTGTGCGGGACCGGACCTTCGGCTTCATGGTTGCCCTGCCCGCGTTGGCGCTGTTCCTGGCGGTCTCGATCTACCCGCTGCTCGCCAGCGTGGGAACGAGTCTCTTCGACCAGTCCCTGGTCCGGCCGGACCGGACCTTCGTCGGCTTGGACAACTACGGGACGGTGTGGCCGGAGTTTCTCGAGCGACTCGGGACCACGCTGGAGTTCTCCGCTCTCGCGACCGTGTTCCCGGTCCTCATCGGCGTCTCGGTCGCGATGCTGCTGAACGGCAAGCTTCGTGGCCGCAACACATTGCGCGGCTTGCTGATGCTGCCGTGGTTGTTGCCGGGTGTCGTCGTCTCGTTCCTGTGGGCGTGGATCTTCAACGACACTTATGGCGTCATCAACAACATCCTCGGACGGTTCGGTCTCGACGGCATCAGCGTGCTGGAATCGCCGGCCGGGGCGATGGCCGCGGTGGTGATCGCCAAGACGTGGCAATCGTTCCCCTGGATCATGGTTGTCGCTCTGGCTGCCCTGCAGACCCTGCCCCGTGAGCAACTCGAGGCCGCTGCCATCGACGGCGCGTCACGGTTGCAGCGTTTCATGCACGTTTCGTTGCCTCACCTCATCGGGCCGATCACCTTGGTGACGGTCCTGGAGTTCGTCTACAACTTCGGCACCTTCGACACGATCTTCGTCATGACCGGGGGCGGGCCCGGTGACGCCACGATGACCCTTGCCGTTGACCTTTATCAACTCGCGTTCGGCAGCTTCGAACTTGGCCAGGCCGCCGCATTGGGCGTGCTGTGGCTGGTGCTTCTTCTGGCCGTATCAGGTGGCTACCTCGTGCTGAACCGGAAGCTGGAGAACCGATGAAGAGTCGAACCGAGATCGGCGAGGCGATCTACAACCCCCCGCTGTCACTGCCCGGCAAGCTCGTGCTCTCGGTGTTCGCGCTGTTCGCCCTGTTACCGGTCTACTGGCTGACGGCCACCGCGTTCATGGAACGGGAGGACGTGTTCTCCGACGACCGCCCGCTCGTTCCACTGGATCCGACGCTGGGCAACCTGATCAGCTTCTTCAGCAGCGACGCTCTGCTCCGCAATCTGGTCAACAGCGTGGTCGTGTCGGCAGGCACTGCGGGTTTGTCCGTGCTGGTCGGCGGACTGATGGCGTTCTCGCTGTCGAAGTTCCGCTACCGCGGCCGCAACGCCATCATGATCATGCTGCTCATCGGGCAGCTGATCCCTGGCGCGCTGTTGCTGGTTTCGCTGTATCTGTTGCTCGATTCGATCGGCCTGCTCCACACCTACGCCGCGCTCATCCTCTCCTTCACCACGTTCACACTCCCGCTCACAGTGTTCCTGCTCAAGGGAATCATGGACAACCTGCCCGACGAGATCCTGGAAGCGGCGAAGATCGACGGGGCGAGCCGGCTGGCCACCATCTGGCGGATCGTCTTCCCGCTCGTCGTGCCCGGTCTGCTCTCCGCAGGCATGTTCGCCTTCATGCGCGGCTGGAGCGATCTCGTGTTCGCACTGGCCTTCGGCGGGCCGGACCGCCAGACCCTCCCCGCAGGCCTGACCCAGTCGTTCATCCGGGACGGCACGGGTGATTGGCCGGCGCTGATGGCCGCCTCACTCATCACTTCCTTGCCGCTCGCGCTCATCTTCATCGCGCTCCAGCGGTACTTCGTCTCCGGTCTCGCGGCCGGCTCGGTCAAGGGCTGATCCATTTAGCCCGAAGCACAAGGAGAAGTGTCATGAAATCCACCTTCAACCTGAGCAGGCGCTCGTTTCTGGGCGGCACGCTGGCCGCCGCGGGTGCCTTCGCCTTGACGGGCTGCGCGACTTCCGCAGGTCCGCAGAGTTCCGGCCGTAGCGCTGCAACCAGGACGTCGACGGTCAACTTCTACGGCAACTCCGTTGGGGACTCGGCGCAGAGCGCGGGCTGGAAGGAGTTCATCGCGGGCTGGGAGAAGTCTGCGAGCGCCACGGTCAAGGTCATCACCTATCCCTATGACCAAGCCTCCCACCAGCTCGCCTTGCTGGGCGCCAAGTTCCAAGGCGTGGCGGAGGCAGGACCATGGCAGGTACTCGCTCCCTTGGGGGTGCTGGCCGACCTCAACGAATTGGCAGCCGGCCTCGACATCCCCAAGGGTGCCCTCGACGCCTACCGGATCGACGGCAAACTCCTCGCCATCCCTCTCACCGCGTCAGGAATCGGCTTGGTAGCCAATGGCGACATCGCGGGCAGCGCCGGATTGCGCTCAGGCATGAGCACCGATGAGTTCGCCTCCGCCCTGGAGCGGATCAAACAGCAGGACTCCGCTCTGATTCCGTACGCCGCGGTCACAAAGAATCCCGATCTGAAGGACGCCGCGCACTGGATGTGGGGCTGGGGCAGCGAGGTCGTGACCCCGGACCTGAAGTGCACCATCGGCGACCGGGAGAGCGTCGAGGCGATCACCTGGTACAAGGGCTTGCAGGATGCGGGGCTGACCAAGGCAGGTGTCGCCCGAGCCGATGCGCGGATCCTGTTCGCCCAAGGCAAGACAGCGATGTACGACGACGCACCGCTGGCTTCCACGTTCGTCCGTGCGAACGGTGGCAGCGCGGATCTCGTCGCGAACATGACCGCGCTGACCCGGCCGTCGCACGCAGGCAAACCGTCGTTCAACCGGTTCTGGGGCAAGGGTCTCTGCGCGAGCGCGGGCGAGGGCGAACTGAGCAACATCGACTTCATCAAGTTCGCCCTCACCGACGTGAATGCCGCGAGGGCGCTGTTCACCAAGTCGTCGGTGTTGCCATCGGTGAAGTCCGTGGCCGATCAGATTCCTGAGCTGACGGCGAACAAGTTCCAGACCGACTTCTACTCGAACGTTGCCCAGCACACCCGCAGCGGCGCGTGGGACCGGCTCCCTGTGCTGCAGCAGATCGACACCACGATCGGTCAGGGTGTCGCCAACATCCTCGCCGGACAAAGCGATGTGCAGACGGGGCTCAACGACTTGCGCAAGCAGGTACAGGGCTTGCTCGACAAGCGGTGAACCCTCCAGCGGCAACCGGCGGTCATGGCGCTCCAGTCTGCCCGCTGGTTGGCACGGCCCTCTTGGGAGATAACAACAATGACACCACCACACCGGTTATCGTCATCGGTTGAAAGATCACGGCGGTGAGCCTCGACATCGGTGTCCTGACTCCACACCGCTACGCACACGGCGAATCCCCGCGCTGGGACCTTGCGGCCGGCCGGTTGCTGTGGGTCGACATGGCCGCAGGAAACCTCCACTGTGCGGTGCTGACCCAGAGCGGCCTGGTCAACCACGAGACGTTCCCCGTAGCGCGACGGATCGGCTGTCCGGCCCCGGTCGAGGGAGCGCCCGACCGCTGGATCGTCGCCGCTGCGGGCGGGTTCCGCGAGGTCACCGCAAGTGGCACGGTCGAGGTCATCGGCAACGATCCGGCACCCGCCTGGGCGTGGATGAACGACGGAGGGTGCGATCCCACCGGTCGGTTCTGGGCGGGTACCCAATGCGCGCCGCGCTCCCCCGCCTGCTGTCTCTACAGCCTGGAGGTCACCGGCGCGATCATCACCCGGCTGACCGGCGTCACCGTTTCGAACGGACTGTGCTTCAGTGAAGACGGCCGCACCATGTACTACATCGACACCCTGCCCCACCGCAGTATCGAGGCGTTCGACGTGTCCTCGAACGGCGAGCTGAGCGGTCGACGGGTCGTGAGCCAGGTCGACGGCGGCAACCCCGACGGCCTCGCCATCGACGTTGAGGGAAACCTGTGGGTCGCAGTCTGGGATGCCGCCCAGATCCGCAGGTACACCCCGACCGGACGTCTGTTGACCACGATCGATCTGCCGGCGTCCCGCCCCACTGCCGTCACGTTCGCCGGATCGCTGCTGATCATCACAACCGCGTCGGCCGGGCTCGTTGATCCCGGGCCGCTCGACGGCGCGCTGCTCTGTGTCGACGTCGATGTCGCAGGCCCGCCTGCGGCACCTTATCGAAGGTTATCGGATTCCGATTGTGTTGAGTGATTGTCGCATGCGCCATATGTATTTGTTTTTCGCACCAAATCTCACAGGAGGCGTTACATGGTTTCCCGGTCCCCAAGGCAGCACAGGCGGTCTCGTCTGATCTTGTTCACGATCGCTGCGGTGACGGCGGGCGCGTTGGCCCCCGCAACCGCCGCCGCACAACCACCTGTCGCTCCACCTGAGATTTCCTCGCTGTACAGCTCAACACCGACCTACGCCGATGAGTTCAACGACAGCACCGTCAACGCCAACGACTGGTACTACCGGATCACCGGCCCGTACCGCGGCGGCTACATGACGTCCAGTGCGGTCAGCGAGTCCGGGGGCGCCCTGCGCTTCAGCTACTCGAAGCGCGACGTCAACGGGGACGGTGTGCAGGACTTCGTCAGCGGAGGCGTCATCTCCCGCAAGTTGTTCGGCTACGGCTACTACGAGGTACGCGCCCGCCTGTACAGCGGTTCGGCACCGCTGCACACCTCGTTCTGGAGCATGGGTCTGCGAAGGAACATGACCGGGGCCGGCGGAGACACCAGGATCAACGACGACATCGATGCCTCGCAGTTGCCCGAGAACAACCAGCTGTTCGAGATCGACGGTTTCGAGCACAACTCGCCCGACAGGCTGGACCACGGCAACTACCCCCAGTCCGAAGGCACGATCATGAAGCGGAGCGGGTACAAGACCGGCGCGGAGCGCGAGGTCAATTACGCCGACTGGAACGTCTACGGCTACGAGTACACACCCCAGGAGATCAAGTTCTTCATCAACGGGGACCTGAGCTTCACGATCGACAACGTCGCGACCAATTACCAATACGCTCCGATGAACCACTGGCTGACCGCGCTGCCGTACGACCCCGTCGCAGGGACGACTGTGGCCGCCGGCTCGAGCGACTTCGACTACTTCCGGTTCTACTCCCGCCCGCTCAAGGGGACCAACCTGTTGGGCAATCCCAGCTTCGACGCACTGCCTAAGACCAACCCCGGCGCCTGGATCGTGCCCGGCTGGATCGAGTCCTACGACAAGCCCGCGAGCATGATCGCCACCGATGATGTCGTCGACGGGTCGCGCTCGTTGAAGCACAGCAGCACGTCGGCCTACACGGTCACGACCAAGCAGAACCTCACGTTCATCCCCAACGGCACCTACACGCTGACGGCCAAGGTCAAGAGTTCCGGTGGGCAGACGCAGGCGATGGCCCGCGTGATGGGATACGGCGGCGTTGAACGAACCGTGGCAATCCCGGCCACCAACACGTGGACCCAGGTCACCATCCCAAACGTCAACGTGACCAACGGTTCAGCCACGGTCGCCTTCACCTCCAATGCCGCGGCGAACCAATGGCTGCGGGTCGATCAGGCTTCCTTCGTCCTCAACTAGCGGTCCGCGAGGCGACGTCGGCCCATCGTGGCTGTCCGCCCAGGCAAGAGGCTCCGACCACGACTGGTGACTTTCGAAGTCATCAGTCGTGGTTGGACCTTCGGCGCCTGCTCGCGGGACGTGCGAGAAACGCCGAGCGCCCCGGGAAGTACCCGGCGCGGCCGGGCTTGACGAAAAGACCGCTTGAAAAGCTCTCTCGATGTGGCGGTCAGCGCAGGGTTGTGCCTGGTTCCAGGTCGAGGAGCCCGAGTTCCTCTCGCGTGGGCAGCCCCTCCCAGTCACCTCTGCAGGCCACGGCGAAGGCACCTGTGGTGACCGCGCGGTTCAGGCGGTCCGAGATGGGGAGGCCGTCGAGGACGGCCGAGAGGTAGCCCGCGACAAACGCATCGCCCGCCCCCACCGTGTCGACGACCGGGACGGAGATGGCGGGGCGCGCCATGCGGCCTGCGGCGCCGATGACCTCCGCACCGGCCGCGCCGCGTTTGATCACGATCTCGCGAACGCCCGCGGCGAGCAGGGCATCGACGCGCGCGTCTTCCGTAGTGGCCACTTCTGGGGCGACAAGAGCCAGTTCGTCGTCCGAGGCGATGAGTATGTCGACGTGACGGACTAGCGGACGCAGGGCCTGGGCCGCGGCGGCGCGGGTCCACAGAGCGGCGCGGTAGTTCACGTCGAAGCTGACGGCACACTACCCGCATCCGACGCGTTGGTGACGGCTGCCCGCACAGCACGAAGTGGTCCTTCACCCAATGCTGCGGTGATACCGGTGGCGTGCAGCACACGTGCGCCATCCGCGAGTGCGCGTTCGAGGTCAGGAGCATCCATTGTGGACCCGGCGGATCCAGTGCGGCGGTAGGTGACGCGAACGACGTCGGCGATGCGGGGTTCGAACACGATGAAACCGGTCGGTGCCGCACAGCGCGACACCTGCCGTATGTCGACGCCTTCGGCCTTGAGCGTGCGGGTGATCAACAGCCCGAACTCGTCAGGGCCGACGCGGCCGACGTAACGAGCCCGGTGGCCGAGGCGGGCGGCCCCGATCGCGACAGTGGCCTCGGCACCGGCGATCGACAGGCGCAGGTTGCCGCCGAGCCGCAGCGGCTGGTCCGCGCGGAAGGCGGCCATGGTCTCGCCGAAAGTGAGCAGATCGATCATGGCCGGGTCGCGAGGCCGTGGTACCGGGCGATCCGCTCGGTGCGACCGATCGGATCGCCGACGAGCGGGTCGCCGACACCGACTGCGATGGCGCCTGCGTCCAGGTAGGCACGCACGCTGTTCTCCTCGACACCGCCGACGGGCACGAACGCCACCTCGGGGTAGGGAGCGCGCAGAGCCCGCAGGTACTGGACACCGCCCAAGGAGGCGGGGAAGAGCTTGATCGCGGCGGCGCCCTCGGCGAGCGCGTTGTGGACCTCTGTGGGTGTAAGTGCACCCGCGAGCACGGGCAGCCCCAGGGAGCGGCTGTGTGCAATGGCCTCGTTGACGGCTGGGGTGACGGTGAACCGCGCGCCCGCTGCAGCGGCGCTGTCGGCGTCCGCGGTGGTGCGCACGGTGCCCGCACCGAGCACGACCTCGTCGCCCAGTTCCGAGCTCGCTCGTTCCAGCACGACTTCCGCGCCCGGGGTGGTGAGGGAGACCTCGATCAGCGAGACACCGCAGCGCACGAGGGTGCGCACCGTGTCGAGGGCGATGTCCGGGCCGGCCGCCCGTACGACGGCGAGCAGTCCGCGCGCAGCCAGCACGGACACCAAGTCGAGCACGCGGACTCCTTAGTCGAGGAAACGGGCGCGAAGATCAGGGCGCAGAAAAGCCGCGGGTGAGGCGATGGAAAGGCCACCGTCAACGGGGAGAACGACCCCGGTGATGAACGAGGCGTCCGGGGAGGCCAGGAACGCCACCGCGCTCGCGACCTCGTGAGGTTGACCCGTGCGGCGCAACGGATAGCCCTCGGCGATGCCGGCAAGATCTGATGTGCCGATCACGCCAGGGGCGACGGCGTTGACCCGCACGCCGCGTGGCCCGTATTCGAGGGCCAGCTGCCGGACGAGACCGTTGACGCCGGCTTTGGCTGCGGTGTAGCCGGGCAGGCCGGGCGCGGCGAGGAATCCGTTGACCGAGGTGATCGCGACGATGCTGCCGCCGGCAGGAAGAACCCGCAGAGCTGCCCGGGCTGGGTAGAAAGCGGCGTCCAGGGTGTTGTCGATGGCCGTGCGCCACTGCTCCTCGGTGGTGGCCGCCGCGGCGGCCACAGGCTGGGCAGCCGCCGCCAGTACGAGTACGTCCAACCCACCGAACTCGGCCACGACTCGAACAACCGCTGCGGTGGCTCCGTCCGGGGTGGATGCGTCGATCTGGCCGAACCAGCTGTAGGCGTGGTGATCGCAGAGCTTGCGGCCAATGCCCGCGACCCTGTCCCCGGTACCCGTGAAGGCCTCGGCGACGGCCAGCCCGATGGGTGACTCGCCCCCGATGATCAGAACCACTCGCGTCACGGTCGCCGCCAGATCGGCAGGGACAGTTCGTCCAGGATCTCGGTGAGTGCTTTCCCCGTGACCGCGTCCAGTTCACGGGCGGGCGAGCGGACCGCGGCCGAGGCGATGACACCGCGGCGGCGCAGGACTTCTTTGTGGACGGCCCAGGCCTGACCCGGCCGGATACCGAGGTGGATCAGCGGTAACAGCCGGGCGAACCCGGCGCGGGCGACGGCCCGCCGCCCTGCGCTGTAGTCGTCGAGGACCACGCGCAGCACATCGGCGAACTCACACGCCGGCATCGTGCCCACGGCGCCGTTGTCATATTCCTCGATCAACGCCTGGGCGTTCTGTCCGCCCAGCACCGCGAACGAAGCATCGGTTCGCGCACGCACTTCAGCGACCTTCGCCGGCGTGGGAGGCGCCTCGACCTTCACCGACGTCACCCCGTCCACGTGGGACAGTTCGGTGATAGCCGCGACGCTGACCGCGACTCCGGTTGGGCCTGGGGCGTCCTGAACCATCACCGGCAGCTGAGCGTGCTCCGTGACCTCGGCGTAGAAGTCGACGACCTGGTCGGGCGCGGGCTTGACCAGATACGGCGGCAGCACCATCAACTGGTCGGCCTCCACTGCGGCGGCGGCTTGCTCGAGGGCGGTCTGGATGCTGGTGGCGTTGATCCCCGCGATGATCGGCATCTGGGCTCCCGCGACAGCACGCACCTCTCGCAGGATTTTGACGCGTTCGCTGCTGGTCAGGGCGAAACCCTCACTGGCCATGCCGAACACAGCCAGCCCGTCCACGCCGCAGGAGAGCTGGAACTCCACCAGCGAGCGCAGCGAGGGCACATCCAGCACGCCTGTCTCGGTGAACGGGGTGGCCAGAACCGGGATCAGGCCCGACGGGGCGCCCAAGGTGGTCACGGTCGACTCTCCTTCGCGAGGGCAGTCACGAGTTCAACATCAATGTCGACACCGAGCCCAGGTCCGGTGGGCAGGACGAACCCGGTCGGCCCCAAGGTCAGCGGGTTGCGCAGGATGCGTTGGGCGACCTGCGCGGTGGTGGGCTGGAACTCGAAGAACGGCACGTCCGGCGCGACGGCGGACACGTGGATCCCCGCGGCAAGCGCGACGCCGAGGCCCACGGAGTGGTGGCACGCCACCGGCACGTGATGCACCGAGCACAGATCGACGATGATCATCGCCTCTGTGATTCCCGTACGCGCCACGTCCGGCTGGGCCAGGTGCAAGGCACGCCTGCCGAGCCAGTCCGCGAACTCGTAGCGGTTGCGCAGCGCCTCCCCCACCGCGATCGGCGCCCGCAGCCGGGATGCCAGGTCGGCATGTCCGGCGATGTCCTCCGGCGCCAACGGTGCCTCGAAGAACAGAACCTCGCGCCGGTCGAGTTCCTGCCCCAGCTCGATCGCCTCACCCAACCGATACGCCCAGTGCGCGTCCACCGCGACGCCCAGCGACGGCGCTGCGGCTCGCACCGCGTCCACGGTTGCCAGATCGGCCGCGACGCCCTTGCCCAAGGCCAGCTTCACCCGAGTGGCGCCCTTGGTCACCCACTCCGCAGCCAGGCGCGCACGCGCCTCATCTGTCGGCTCCGGCAGTCCCGACACATACACCGGTATACGAGTGCGTCTCGCGCCCCCCAACAGCTCCGCGACGGACAAGCCGACGATCTTGCCTTGCAGATCCCACAGCGCGATGTCCACTGCCGCCAACGCGTCGGCCTGATGACCTACGAGATGGCCTCGTTCACGCATCAGATCGCGGAGACCGTCCCACAGCGGGCGCACGCCCCGCGGGTCACGGCCGACCAGCCACGGTGCCAGCATCCGATCCACGATCGCCGCAGGCACCTCCGGGCCCACCGGCGCCAGCGCTTCGCCCCAGCCCGACACACCCTCATCTGTTGTGATGCGTACCAGCATCGTCTCGAACCGGCTGGAATACAGGCTTCGCCACGGCTCGCCGACTGAGTACCCGCGCTCGACCGCTGATTCGGCACCGCCCTCGAGTGCGGCGAGGTAGGCCTTCGGGCTCTCCAACTTCAGGACATACGTGCTGACGTCCACGATCCGCATGAGCGCAGTCTTGCATGTCTCTTGCAGTTCCTGCAAGTGCGCTTCAACATCTGCTACATCTACCCACAATATAAATCAGCGCTGCGTTCACCCTAATCGCGAGCAGGCTGCTCCGGATCCCGCCGAGCACGGCAAAGTGCGGTTGTGCACTGCACCGGGTGGCTGTCGCGGCCTCCAGCAAGGACGCGGCCTGACGCGCGCTCGCCTCCGACGCCGATCGATTTTCTGGTCGGGTGCAGGTGAGGACCGCCTGCACGGACCGCCGACCACACCTGGGCTAACCGAGCGTCGCGCGGACCACGCAGCGGATCGTGCATCTGATCCAGCCACACGGCGAGCGCGCGTACGGTCAGCAACGACGCGGCCGACGGCCCCGGCAATGACTGGACAAATCGCAGAGCGCCCAACCGATCCCCGCTGGCCGCCTGTGCGAGCACGCGCAGCCCCCAGCCGTAGACGGTCTGCAGGTAGTCCTCCTGGTCGTCGAAGGCAACGGTCGCAGGGCAAGGCACGTTGCGGCTGCGTACTCGGCACGTGAGCAGGTGGATGTCGTCCTCCGCGAGAGAGTCGAACAGCTCACGGCAGTCATCGACGTGCTGTGGAGTCGAGTGCCGACGATGTTCGCGAGCCTCACGCACAGAGTCCCTGGCGGGTGCCTTTGGCAGTCGCCGGATGTGCTCGCGGCAAGCAGGTAGACGGCAGCCTGTGTGCGTGAGGACAGCGAGGCGTGCAGCAGGTGTGCTCGTCGGGCTCGAAAGGCCTGAGCTAATAGTTCGGCAGTACATCACCTGCCGTGTAAACGTGGCGCGGCCGCGCGTCACCGGCGTTTACCGCCGCCAGTAGAACCGCGGTTGGCAGCCGGGTGTCGGGATCGGCGTAGCACGACACCCGTTTGCCGTTCGGCACGACCACGCCGGTGCCGTCGACCCGTCCCTCGGACTCGTAGGACCCGTGGGCCACCACGAACGCCTTCGCCACCCGATCCTCCGCCCAGTCACATAACTCCCAAGCAAACGCCCGACCCGCTCGGCCTCGGATGCGCCGCAACCTCCAGGCCCCGTCCCGCGAACATGAGGCCCTGGGGCTGGTCGATCATCTACAGGGTCGATCGGACGTCACGACGAGCGTCCTCGCGGCTCGCGTGCCACTCCAGTGCTGACCGGGCAGATCTGGGTGCAGAAGACCGTGTCCCGGTGGAGCTTGCAGCACGACGCCACCTTGGTCCTGTGTCTGACCCGGTCATCACCGATGGTCGCCAGACCTCTGCGAACACGCCACCCAGCCCAAGGTCGCCGGAAATCGGCAAGCTCGATGAAGATCGCGGCAAGCAGAGCTCGACTAGGGATTAACCCCAGAGACTCACGGCGTGGAGAACGTTACGGTCCGAACTTCATGCTCGCGTTCACGCAGCTTTACACCGAAAAGGTGATGCCGGATGGTATCCAGCAATCGCAACGCAGTCAGAATCAGGAAAGCCGTCACAGCGACGGCGATTGGTGTGGCTCTCACGCTCGCGCAGACCGCGCATTCGGCCTCGGCACTGTCTCTACCGGTCGGGCCGCCGGTGGCGCCGGGCCTGATGTCGATCGCCGATTTCAACAAGGATGGCCACATGGACATCGCGGTCGAGCAGTTCCTCGGCGGCCACGAGTCCGTGTTCCTCAACAAGGGTGACGGAACCTTCCACCCCCCTCGTCACTATTCGCTCGGTGCGCTGGGCGGCGACTTCCAGGTGATGGACGACTTCAACGAGGACGGCAATCCCGATCTCGCCGTGTCCAACGTCGCCACGGCGAACGTGTCCATCCTGCTAGGAAATCCGGACGGGTCGTTCCGCCCCGTCATCCTTCTACCTGCGGGGATCGGGCCCGGCGGAGTGGCGTCCGGTGACTTCAACAACGACGCCCACTCCGATGTCGCGGTCACGAGCCTCGACGGCAGCATGACGGTGATCCTGGGCCGCGGTGACGGAACGTTCGGCCAGTCGGTCACGCGTCCGGTCGGCATCCCGATCGTGGGAGAACTGATCGGCGTGGCGATCACCGTCGGAGACTTCAACCACGACGGCAACCTGGACATCGCACGCGGAGCGGGAGCGACTCAGCGGGTGGGCATTCTGCTGGGCAACGGCGACGGCACCTTCAAATACCCGAAGAACTACTGGGTAGGACTCGTACCCTGGTGCCAGAGCAATGCTGATCTGAACGCGGACGGCAACATCGATCTCATCGAGTCGAACGCGGCCGGCTCCACCGTCGCAGTGCTGCTGGGAAACCCGGACGGAAGCTTCCAAGCTGCGGACTACTACCCCTCCGGAATCGTTGCGATGTGCAACGACGTGGTGGACCTCGACAACGACGGTAATCAGGACGTGCTGTCCACCGACGGAGTGCAGCCGACGTTCAGAATCCTGTTGGGCAATGGTGACGGCACTCTCCAGGCCCCGCAGGTCCTGCCGGTGGGCGTTGTGCCGTGGGCTGTTACTCACGGCGACCTCAACGGCGACGGCAAGCAAGACCTCGTCGTCGCCAACGGAGGTGGCGGAACCATCGCGGTCCTGATGGGCAACGGCGATGGCACCGTTCAAGCACCGGTCCACTACGGCGCCTGACGGATCGAACCAACGCTCAGGCGGGTTCCGATCAGTTGCCGGACTGGTATGGGCAAGTGCTGGGTGTTCACGAGTGCGGTTGCTGTGTGACGAGCACAGCAACCGCACTCCGACTGTGTGGGGACAGATACCCGTGACGCGGTCTGCGCGCCGTCTCGGACACTCACCGGCGTGACGCGGCTGGCTTGATGTGATCTGCCCAATGAGCAACGCGTCGTCGTCACCTGACTCGGGACGTGGGCTGATCCCGTCACATCGCCGCCCATGACCGCCATCGACGTCTGCGTCAACCGGGCGACACCCGACCGCCCTGATGGAACGCCAACGTGGATTGTCCGCCGTACGCGTAACAATCCGCTTGGGACCGCAGGTGAGCCACGTGCCACGGGTGTTGCAACAGGTCGACAGCGACGGGGTGGACGTCGTGATCACGATCTGGAGCCAGGCCCGCCAGCCGCGGTCGGCGGGCGAGCCGGCGGTGATCGCCATGGACCGCGCAAGACCGCGCGCGGCACTCGCGGCCCGGACGGGTCCGGTGCGGTGCATCTGCCGGCCCGCGTTCTGCCAGGCGAATTCGCCGCTAGGGCCTGTATCCACCGGTATGTGGGCCCTAAGGCCGCACCGCCATAAACCACCTCGGGCGCGACTCTCATCGAACGGGACTTCGATACAGGCCCTAGTAGCGCAGGTCCTGGTCGATACGAAGCTCAACGAGGCCGGGGCGTTCCGCCGCGCTGCTCGACCAGCTCGACCTGGCGGGAGCGACCGTGGCCGCGGACGCGATGCACACCGTCCGCGCCACCGTCACCGACCTGCTGCGTCGCGGCGCAGACCACGTGCTGCTGGCCAAACACAAGCAGCACCGGTTCTATGCCCAGCTCGACGCCCTGTCCTGGTCCGCTGCCCAAGATCACGCCATAGTGGACACCGGGCACGAGCGCCGCGGACACCGCACCATCCAGGTCCTACCCGTTCCCTCCCCTAGGACGTGACATTTCCCGGTGCGGCACAAGCGTTTCTCATAGAACGCTATGTCGCCCACACCGGCGGTAGACGCACCGCGATGGCCGTGCTCGGCGTCCCAACCCTGCCCGAAATCCATCCTGACCAGCATCGACCTGACTTTGCCGGAATCCTGGGGTTCTTCCCTAGGGCGCGGGAATGGGACAGGGGCGCATGCTGAGTCAAGTTCGCCGCGCTCGCATCATGAGTTCGCCCACACCACACCGAAGCCACGAGGAGGCTGATTTCGTGAATTCTCCCCACAGAACCTCGAACTACACTCCGAAGACCCGCCGCGCCGTCGTCGGCGGGGCGATCAGCGTCATGATGCTCGCAAGTATGACGACTGTTCTGCCCGGTACCGCATCGGCCGGAGTCAGCCCTGTCAACAACGGCGTCTACACCCTCACGCACGAGAATGCGAACCTGGACGTTCCGTACGCCTCACTGAACGCCGGCGTCCAACTTCAAGCCTTCACGCCGACGGGTGGAGAGAACCAAAAATTCGAATTCCGCACCAGCGACGGCGTCTATTACACGGTCGTCACCCGGCACACCTACAACGCCGGCGGTGAGTCAGGGAAGCTGTGCCTGGACGTTCACAACGGTTCGCGGGACGACTGGGTCGGCATCGAGCAGTATCCCTGCACCGGTGCCGACAACCAGAAGTTCAGCCTCATCACCTACGGTTACGGCAGGTACGCCCTCAAAGCCAAGCACAGCGGCAAGTACGTCGGCGTTCACAACGGCAACATCGGCCAGTCACCTACCGCGTACTACTGGGAGATCAACAAGGCGAGCTTCCACTACGTCACCAAGGTCATCGGTGTCCAAAGCGACCCAGGGGTCTGGGAAAATGACGACACCGTCTACAGCTGCAGCGACGGCTGGAAGTTCCGGCCAGCCAGCGGAGGAATCGTGACATCGGGGTATGAGATCGCGTTCGACAAACTCGGGTACAACCACCCAAATCTCTGGCATCGACAGGTCGACTACTCCGACGGCCATGACTCCAGCACCTTCCGAAGGAAAGCCGAGTTCGAGTACAGGTGGTCCGTTGCAGTTGGACACCCGTGGGAGGTCCCGGCCCACGTCCGTCTCTACTGCGACCCGGCCTGAACAAGGTCCAAGCGAAGGCGGGTGCGGAGGTCGTTACTGGTGAGGTCGCCAGAATTCACCACTAACGACATCCGCACCCGCCCTTGTGCTGTAGGGCGACCATGAGCGTACAGGGCGGTCAGTTCCTGGCGCCCTGCTTACACACGTCCCAACGCCCCAACCCGCCGGCCGACTACCGCCACCCCGAGGACACTCTTGCGGCGGCCGCGATCTCATGCCCGGCAACAACGGTTGCACGGCACCACACTCACGCCGCAGTCCCACCGCTCGCCGCAAATGGGCCTGACCCGCCTGCTGGTCGCACCGGAATGGCGGCTCCCGTTTGTGACGCTCGCCTGACCAGATCACTCTCACCTGCGCGACTGATCACGAAGTTGGTTGCCCCGGCTCGTGCCCCATGAGGCATCGTTCGCGGTCTCCTGCGCGGGCCGTTCAACTCTGCACCGCACTCCCCTGCAAGGCGCATCGTCCTGTCCGGTGGCTTTTTCGATCCGCTCACCGCCAAGCGTCCACGAGCACCGACCACGGGGCAGGAGCGGCCATGACTCGGACTCCAAACGATCCAGCTGCACCGGGCCGACCATCAGGAAGTCAGTCCTGCGTTGGCGTCATAAGCACGGCCACGTGCATGTCGTCCAGGAGCCTCCGGCCCCTGCCACGGTCAGAACCTGCCGCAGCGCCACGCAACCGGATTCAGGGACGGTGAGTACGAGATGATCCGCAGCTCCGCGAACCTGCGTTCGTGGTTGTCCCGGTGTGTCGCCCGGCAACTCGGCGTGCCGGCCGAATCGGTGGACCCTCGTGTTCACTTCACCGACGCCGGTCTTTCGTCAGCGCAGCTGATGACGACGGTGACCGAACTGGGAGCCGAACTGGGCGAGGCCTTGCGGCCCACCATCGCCTGGGAGTTTCCGACGATCGCGGAGCTCGCGGATCACCTTGCCGGCCACGACACCACGTCCAGCACCGGCCGTGACGTCCGGGAACGACCGTCAGCGAATCAGGACGCGATCGCAGTGATCGGTATGGCTGGCAGGTTCCCGGGCGGAGCTTCGAACGTCGACCAGTACTGGCGGCTTCTCCTCGAGGAAGCCGACGCGATCACGGAAGTACCAGCCGATCGCTGGCTCTGGCGCGATCACTTCGACTCGGACGTGAGCGCCGCCGGCAAGATGAACACCCGCTGGGGCGGCTTCCTCGACCAGGTGGATCGTTTCGATCCCCTCTTCTTCGGCATCTCGCCTCGCGAGGCCGTGCAGATGGATCCGCAGCAACGGCTTGTGCTCGAACTCGCCTGGGAGGCCCTCGAGGACTCCGGCGTCGACGTCGAGCGGATCAAGGACAGCCCCAGTGGGGTGTTCATCGGGGCGATGTGGGACGACTACTCCCGTTTGCGCGACGGCGAGCTCGATGCGATCACGTCGCACACGGCCACGGGTCAGGACCTGAGCATTGTCGCCGCCCGGATCTCCTACGCGTTCGGGCTGCGTGGTCCGAGCCTTTCGGTGAACACGGCGTGCTCTTCCTCGCTGGTCGCAGTGCACCTCGCCTGTCAAAGCCTCCGCAGCGGCGAGTCCCAACTCGCCATTGCCGGTGGGGTGAGCTTGATGCTCAGTCCACGCACCTCCGTCCTCATGTCGAAGTTCGGCGGTATGTCCCCGGATGGCCGGTCGAAGTCCTTCGACGCGCGCGCCAACGGTTATGTTCGGGGCGAAGGCGGCGGTGTGGTCGTCCTCAAGCCGTTGCAGCAGGCGTTGCTGGACGGTGACCGCATCCATTGCGTCATCCGCGGCAGTGCGGTGAACAACGACGGGGCTTCGAACGGTCTCACCGCCCCGAATCCCAAAGCCCAGCAAGCACTTCTACATGACGCGTACGAGCGTTCCGGCGTCGACGCCTCACAGGTCGCGTACGTCGAAACGCACGGCACGGGCACCGCTCTCGGTGACCCGATCGAAGTCAACGCGCTCGGCGCCGTCCTCGGTCGTGCCCGTCCGAAGGACCAGCCTCTGCTCATCGGTTCCTGCAAGACCAACATCGGACACCTCGAGGCCGCCGCGGGTGCGGCCGGTCTGATCAAGGCCGTCCTCGCCGTCCGGCACCGCCGGATTCCGGCCAGCCTCCACTTCGACACTCCCAACCCGCACATCGACTTCGAGGCTCAGAACGTTCGCGTCCAGCACAAGACGACACCGTGGCCCGCCCACCAGACGCCCGCGATCGCGGGAGTGAGCGCTTTCGGCTTCGGCGGGACCAACAGCCACGTCGTTGTGGAGGAAGTCCACAGAGAACAGACCTGCGTCCTACCACTCTCGGCTCCCGACGAGGAGAAGCTCGTGGAGCTGGCCTCTGCCATCCGCCGGCACATCTCCTCCGACCAGATGACCGACGTACCACTGAGCAGCCTCGGCTTCGCCGCCGCCGTGCGACTGGCCCAGGACGGACCCGCTCGCTTCGCCGCTGTGGGCGACTCCCACGCGGAGATCATGCGGCAGCTCGCCGAACTGCCGCGTGATCTCCCGGTCAGCCAGAAAGTGACGTCGTCCGCACCTGTCTTCGTCTTCTCCGGCAACGGCGGCCACTGGCACGGTATGGGCCGCGACCTGTTCGAGAGCGAAGCAGTGTTCCGCGCGGCGCTGCAGCAATGCGACGAGTACTTCGCGCCGCTCAGCGGGTGGTCGCTCTGCAAGCAGCTGACGGGCAGCGGCGGCGCGGAAAACGGCAACGCACGGGCCTTCAACGTCGATGTGGCGCAACCGCTGCTCGTCGCCGTGGAGATCGCGCTCGCGGCGCTGTGGCGTGACTGGGGCGTCGAGCCCGCTGCGGTGATCGGTCACAGCGCCGGTGAGATCTCCGCTGCCTGTACCGGGGGAAGCCTGAGCGTTCGTGAAGCCATGCACGTCGTTCATCACATGAGCAGGCTTCAGCGTCGGGCCGAAGGCCACGGCGCGATGATCGTCGTCGATCGTGACCGTGAAGACTGCCGGCAACTCATTGCCGACTTCGGAGACGAGGTGGCCATCGCCGCGGTCAACAGCGCGCGTTCGACCGTCCTTTCCGGAGTGATTCCTGCGATCCAACGGTGTTCGGCCGAGCTGCAACGCCAAGGCGTCACCTGTCGAGCGGTAGCGGTGAACATCGCCTTCCACGGCCCGCAAATGGATGAGATCAGTGGCGAGTTGCGCGAATGCCTCGACGGGCTCCGGCCCCTGCCGTCGTCGGTGCCGCTCTTCTCGACGGTGACGGGCGGCCGAGTGAGCGGAGAAGAGCTCGGAGCCGAGCACTGGATGCGCAACGTGCGCCGGCCCGTCCTGTTCTCCTCGGCCATCGACGAACTCGTCGCTGCGGGACACGACGTTTTCCTCGAAATCGGTCCGCACCCGCTTCTGAGCCGGCCGATCACAGAGGAACTCACACAACTCGGGCAGGCGGGTGTGGTCCTCTCTTCGATGCGGCGCGGCACGCCAGGACGGGCGGAAATGCTCCGTTCGCTGGCACGACTGCACGAGATCGGAGCGCCGATCCGCTGGTCGCGTGTGTTCACCCCGGACACCGAGCTAACGCCACTGCCGGATGCGCTGCCGTTGCGTCCGTGCACCGAGATCACAACCGATGACGATCTCCCTTGCCTCTTCGTCGTATCAGGTCACACCGCCGAGGCGCTGCGCGAGCGGGTCGCGGTGACCTCAGAACAGCTTGCTGGAGGGGCAGAAGGTGTGACGGTCCGGGACATGGCGCACACGAGCGGCGAACACCGCAGCCAGCTCCGCCATCGCATCGCAGTCACCGCGGTGTCCCGCCGGCAGCTCCGGCAGACGTTGGACGGGTTCCTCGACGGCCGCTTCGCTCCTTCGCTCGCCATCGGCGAGGCTCGTCCCGACCGCGAGGACCCGATCGCCTTCGTGTTCCCAGGTCAGGGCGGGCACTGGCCGGGCATGGGGCGGAGCTTGTTCAGGGAGCCCGCCTTCCGCACGGCGATGACCGAATGCGACAGCGCCATCCGTCAGTTCACGGGCCGGTCGGTCATCGACGAGCTCATGGGACAGCAGGCCGAAGCGGCATCGAGCCGGGTCGATGTCGTGCAGCCGGTGGTCTTCTCCGTACAGGTGGCACTGGCGGCACTTTGGCGGTCGTGGGGTGTCGAACCCGCAGCGGTCGTCGGGCACAGCATGGGAGAGGTGGCAGCGGCCCACGTCGCCGGCGCGCTGGACCTGCGAGATGCGGCGCGAGTGATCTGCTTGCGCAGCAATCTCATGGCACGTACCAGCGGGCAGGGTGTCATGGCGGTCGCCGAGCTCTCGGAGTCCGAGGCGGAGAAGGAGATCCGCCGCTACGGCGACCAGGTGGTCGTGGCAGCGGTGAACTCACCCCGATCGGTTGTTCTGTCCGGCGCACCGGGGCCGCTCGGTGAACTGCGGGAAAGTCTGGAGGGACAAGGCCGCTACTGCCGCTTGGTACCGGTGGACTGCGCTTCGCACAGCCCTCAGATGGATCCCCTCTGCGCGGAGTTGCGCGACGGTCTGTCGGTCATGTCGCCCCACCCCACGGCCGTGTCCGTGTACTCGACCGTGACGGGCGCCCGCATCGAAGGAACGGAGCTCGACCACTATTACTGGGCCCAGAACCTGCGACGCCAGGTTCGCTTCGACTCCGCCGTCCGGGACCTGCTGCGCGACGGGATCACCGCGCTGATCGAAGTCAGCCCGCATCCGACGCTGGCGCCGGTCCTGGAACGAACAGTGCGGCAAGCGGGGTCCGATGTGGCCGTGCTGACATCGCTGCATCGCCAGGAGGACGAACGATCGGCGATGCTGCGCACTCTCGGCCGGCTCTACGTCCGCGGACACCGTCCGCACTGGCCGAGCGTGCAGCCGGCAGGAGGCCGCAGAGTCGACCTCGCACCGCTTCCCTGGCAGCGGGAACGCTACTGGCTGGCCGAGCCGGCGGTAGTTCGTCCTGCGTCGCCACTAGCTGCCGCGCCGGTGCAGGCAGATGTGGTGCGTCCCGCAGAGTCAACGCATACGTCAGTGCCTGTCGTACAGCCAAATGACCTACCGCTGACGAGGAAGACCTACTTCTCCCTCAACCCGGCCGCGCGCACCGCCGAGCTGAAGCGTTACGTGTGCGAAGTGGTCGCGGGCGCAGTCGGCCTGGTGACAGCGCGCCTGGACGTCGACTCTCCGCTGAGCCAGCTCGGCATCTCCTCACTGATGCTGTTCGACCTCAGAAATCGAGTGCGCACAGACCTCGGCGTCACGCTGCCCCTCGGCGAAGCGGCGTTCCACACCACGGTCGCGCAGCTCAGCACTGAGGTCCAGGCGCTGTTGGCCGCGAGCTCAGAACCCGTTGCCGCCGCGGTGCCACCGCAGGCAGCACATGGAACCGCGACGGATCGGACAGCACCGGCACTGCTGCTGTGCGTACCTGACCTGGGTGAGGATGCCGAGCTGGTCTTCGGTCCGTGGGCCGAGGTCGCCGAGGACTCGTTCGCCGTTCAGCCGCTCGCGGTACCGGGCCGGGGAGCGCGAGCCGCTCAGGCGCCGATCGAACGGGCTCAGGCGCTGGTCGACCTGCTCATCGACGACATCACGGCCACGGTGGACGGCCCGTTCGCGTTGTTCGGTCACGGATCGGGCGCGCTGATCGCCTACGAGATCGCGCGTGGCCTGCGCCGCCGAGCCCTGCCGGAACCGACGCACCTCTGCGTCTCCGCGCACAGGCCGCCCCACCTGGAGGACATGAACCGTCCTCTGCATCGGCTGCCGGACGACCAGCTCGTCGCCGAACTCACGAACCGTGGCCTCGTCACCGAAGCAATGGCCGGCGATCCGAACTTCACCGTCGGCCACCTGCCGCTGATGCGGGCAGACCTCGCTGTCGTCGAGACCTACGTCCACGCCTCGTCGGCTCCACTCGACTGCACGATCGTCACGTTCACCGCCACCGACGACAAAGCCGTCGCGCACGACGAGATCGAACAATGGCGTGAGCTCACGACCGGGCGATTCGTGATCCACGAGGTTCGTGCAGATCACCGGTCGATGGTGGGACGGGATGCCGACGTGCCGCGGCTCGTCGCGGCTGAGTTGAACAACGCCAGCACAGGTACCGGTGATGCCGGTTTCGCGCTCAGGACGATCGGGAGCACTCGATGAGCAGGATCATTTCGACCTCGGTGCGGTTTCCCGAGAGGTACTACAGCCAGACCATGCTCGCCGCGACATTGCGCAGGTGGTTCCGGAGCGCGGACCTGACCTTCCCCGACCTCGACGTCATCGACCAGCTGTTCAAGAATTCCATGATCGAGGGACGCCACTTCGGTCTGCCCCTGGACGACGTCTTCGACCCGCCCGGCCCCGGTACGGCCATGACCAGGGCGACTACCGAAGCCACGGAGCTGGTCGTGCCGCTGCTCCGGACGCTCCTGGAGGATGTCGGGCTGGATCCAGCGGCCATCGCGCAGGTCGCCTCGGCGACATACCTGAGCTCCATGCCGTCGCTCGAATCCAGGGTGCTCTTCCGCGTTCCGTTCGCTGCTACGACACGACGCTTGCCCATGTTCGGCCAGGGCTGCATGGCGGGAGCGGCCGCGCTGGCACGGACCCACGACTACCTCGAAGGGCATCCAGAGGACGCGTCGGTTCTCTTCACCGTCGAACTTTCGTCCATCTTCTGGTATGGCGCCCTCCAACGCGACCTGTCCGAATTGGACAAGCAGCTCGGAGACAATCCGTCCGCCTACAGCGACATGGTGTCCAACATCCTCACAGCGGCGCTGTTCAGCGACGGCGCGGCAGCGGCGGTGATGGTCGGGGACGAGCATCCGCTCGCCGACGACGGACGGCCACATCCGAAGGTCCTGGCGACCCGATCGGTCCAGGTTCCCGACAGTGAACGGCTGATGGGACTGGACTACGTCGACACCGGCCTTCGCTGCGTCCTTCGTCCTGAGGTTCCGGCGATGATCAAGGCGGCGCTGCCTGATGCGGTGGAAGGGTTTCTGGCCCAGCAGGGACTGTGCATCGATGACATCGGCCTCTGGATCGTCCACCCCGGAGGACCGAAGGTGCTCGACGCGATCCAGAGCTTCTGCGGCCTGTCCCAGTCGGATCTCCAGCTCAGCTACGAAGTGCTCGCCGACGTCGGCAACATCTCGTCGGCCACGGTGCTGGTGATGCTGGACCGAGTGCTCGCCGCACCTCCCCCGCCGGCGGGCACGTACGGGTTCCTGATGGCCATGGGCCCTGGCTTCGCAACTGAATCCGTCTTGCTGCAGTGGTAGGCGCGTCTGTCTCAGGTCGGACGCAGCGGGTTCTGGTGGACGTTGACACACCGGTCGTCTCACGAGTCGAGGATGCCGCACTTCGCCACCGGAACCAGGAGGTCCACGCCGCGACGAGAACATGGTGAACCTGGGCAAGCTGTTCGGAGAGAGGACGATCCCGCAGCCCCCGGATGGAGCTCGATGGACGAGGCGAGCATGGCCGCGTGGTGGAAGGACGTCACCACCCGAAGCCACGTGCACCACAACAGGAACGGGGCCGCGGACCGCTGATCGACCTGTCGGCGTTTCGTGCGATCGACGGTCTTGAGCCCTCTCACACCAATGGGACGTGACATGAATGCAAACTTGCGCACGGGCGAGCACTACCTGGAGTCGCTGCGCGACGGCCGCGAGGTCTATCTCGACGGCAGACGCGTCGACGACGTCACCAGCGAGCCCGGATTGTGCGGCGTGGCTGAGACGTTCGCTCGCATGTACGACTTGGCCCGCACGGACGAGTGGCAGGACACGCTGACGTTCGTCGCGGAGGACGGCCAGCGGTACGGCGGCGCCTGGATGGAACCGCGAGACCGCGAGCAACTGGCCTGGCGGCGCGCCTATCTTCAGGCCGTCGCACGCCACACCGGCGGCCTGTTCGGTCGTCCGGTCGACTACGTGCCACTGTTCCACCTCGGCATGCTCGACATCCGGCACGATTTCAGCCGTGGTGACGCAGCGTTCGAGCAGAACATCGTCGACTACTGGAAGTACGCCCGTGAGCGCGATCTTGCGCTTGCACACGCGTTCATCGATCCGCCACTCGACCCTGCGTCCGAGCTGCCAGAGACCTCGTTGCTGAAGGTCGTGGCACAGACGGAGGAAGGCGTGGTGGTACGTGGTGTCAAGAGTGTCGCCACGTTCGCGGTGCACGCCGACGAGTGCCTCGTCGGAGCGTTCCCGCGGCCTGGTCTCTCGCCGGAGCACGTCGTCTACTTCTCCACCCCCATGGCCGCGAAAGGTCTGCGCATCGTTGCCCGCGAGGCTTACGGCAAAGGCAACGCGTTCGATCGTCCGGTGAGCCAGTACGGCGACGAGAACGATGCGATCCTGATCTTCGATGACGTCTTCGTGCCGTGGAACAGGGTTTTCAGTTACGGCGACCCCAAGTTCGCGCTGACCGTGTTCCCCCGCATCACGGAGTGGGCTCACTGGAGCATCATCTGCCGCCTCGCGGTGAAAGCCGAGGTGCTGCTCGGACTGTGTGCGCTCATCCCCGAGATGGTCGGCAGGGCTCGGACACCTCAGGCACGGGAGGCGCTCGGTGAGACGATCAGGTATCTCACGACGCTACGGGCGTTCATCCACGCGTCTGAGGACCAGGGAAAGCTCAGCACGAGCGGGTACTGGATGCCCGACTCGACTCTCGTCACCACCGGGCGGGCCTACTCCGTCGAGCACTACCGGCGCATCATCAGCTACGTGCAGGACCTCGGCAGCCAAGGCCTGATCAACATGCCGACCGAGGCGACCTTCGATCACCCGGCTGTCGGCGAGACGTTGGATAGAACGTTCAGCAGCCCGTCCTCCGCCGCACGGGATCGCGCACGGGTGCTGCACCTCGGGTGGGACATGGTCTGCGACAGCTATGGCGGACGCCAGACGCTTTTCGAGTTGTTCAACGCCATGCCGTGGACCGCGCAACGAGACCTCCTGGTGACCCAGTTCGACGCCGAGCCGTACAAGCTGCTCGCCAAGGCAACGGCCGGCATGGCGTCGCTGGACCTGGCCGCGCGAGTCGTCGGCACCGGTCAGGGCGACACACTGGACTACGAGTCGATGGGCACCGTCTACGCCAACCGCTCACTGCAGCCGAACGGAGACGGTGCTCAGGCGCGGGCCACAGCCAAGTAGCCGACGAGCCGCACGGGCATCAGAAGATGCCCGGAACGAGGCGAGGGAGCCGCGCCAGCCGCGTGGCTGCCTCGCCTCCGTCTTGTGCGAGAGCCCGTTCTTCGAGGGCGATCTTCGCCGCCATGAAGGCGACGTTGAGGAGGCCGTACACGAGAGCAGTGACCCAGGCCCCGTGCCACAGCGGCAATGCCGGCATCTCGATGATGACACCGAGATAGTTCGGGTGCCGCAAGTAGCGGTAAATTCCGTGCTCTACAAGAGGTTCATCAGGAATGGTGGCCACCTGGATCGCCCACCTGTCGCCGAGAGCCCGCATGGACAGGGCTCGCAACGTCATGCCGGCCGCCAGTGCCGCGGAACACGCGGCCGCGAGCCACGGGTGAAACGGCCGGTCGAACGCCATGACCTCGACGATCATCGCGACGAACCAGCTGAGGTGCAGCACCAGCATCGCCGTCCCGACGCGGCCGGGAACGCGGACACGGCCTCCTCGTTCCAGCATCCCGGCGAGATGCCGTCGGCTGATCCGCGGTTCCAGCGCACGTTCGGCGAACACGGCCGCGACGAGCACGAGGAACGCTCCTTGTGACATGGTCATGTGAGCATCCACCTCAGTCGTCCTGCGCCGGCGGTGCCAGGAACTCGACGATCAATCCGTCGGGATAGCGGACGAATCGGTGCACGAGTTCGCCGATCTGCACAGCCTGACCGATCTCCTCGGCAGAGTCGCTGATGGCCGCTGCCACCGCGGTGTCCAGGTCCGGGACCCGGACACCGATGTGGACGGCGCCTGGCTTCGTGACCGCGCTGGGCTCGGCACCGGCAGCGTGTTCGAACGCCAGGAGCTCTACGCCGTCCATCGCCTGGCGTGTTGCACGTTGAACTTCGGTGCCGACGAGCCGCCCGACCACGTCGACAGGCGGTGACAGCAACTGCGCGGCGAGATCGCGGACCAGGGCACCGAGTTCATCGCCGCGTTCGGTCCAGTCGTTCCACAGGCCGGCGACGGTGAGGCCGACGTGATCAATTTCCATGGTGAGCTCCGTTCGTGGCCTGTTGACCAGCGTAAAAACCGGTCAGTCCACCCCTCCAGCCCAACGGACGCGTGAAACAGAGCCGAACTCGTGGTCTGTCCGGCCGCCCCAAAGGGCGGCGTCCTCTGCCGCGCCGGACCTTGAGGTCGACACCCTGACGGTGGGCATGACTGAACTACCGACCCGAGAAGCGGGCGCATCCCCTCCCGTTGTTGATCAGTAGTGTCGAGGAATTGCATTTCCACAGCGCTTGAGTTCTGGAATGAGCGCAAGCCCTCGTTCAAACGAACTAGGAGTTGCCCCAGGGTGCTTGTGATGAGGGCCACCTATGTTAAGAGACAAGAGATTGCTCAGCAGCGAACAGCGCTCCCAACTTCGACTGAGTGAGCCGTCAGATCGGCACAGCAACGACGTTCGGTCAGATTCGCGGACCGTCCGACTGGAGGAAACCGTGACCATCATTCCCACAATCTGCGCACCGCAGAGCAGCGAACGGCGACGTGTGGGCATCGCCGCCGCTGCGTTGCTTGCGCTAGCCGCAACGCTGGCTCTTCCCCTCCGAAGGCATCGGCAGGCGTATTCCGGTGGTCACCGGGATCTACACCCTGACCAACAACGGCTTCAACTTCCCTGGGCAGTGCTCACCGTTCCCAACGAGTCCATGTCGGACGTACAACTCAACGTCAGCGCGAACTCCGGCGGAACCCACCAGAACTTCGAGTTCCGAGACGCAGGCGACGGAGTTTCTACATAGTCCCACGACACACCTACAACAATGGACACGCGAAGTGTCCCGACGTGTGGGTGGGAGTTCACCACCAGTACGAATGCACGACGGGTCATCACCAGAAGTCCAAGCCGTTTCAGGTCTACCTGGGTAGCACTCAATATGCACTCAAAGCAGCGCTCAGTGGGCTCTACCTTTCCGTATCCAACAACGGATGGATTGGCCAGTCGACATACCCTACACCCTGGGATCTCACCCGCGTGACGTTCGATTACAACACAAGGACGATCACCAATATCGAGCTGGGCATCGGAAAGCGCGACCACGACACCTGCCCTGACGGCTGGCATTTCAGGGTGCGAAACTTCTTCCACGAAGGTGAGCGCCTCGCAAACCGCAGCTACGAGGTCTTCATGAACCTGGGTGCAGATTTTTACGGCGGCGGCTACCCAGACAACGAGGGTGCGGCCCACCGGGGCAGTATGTTGTACGAACCGTCAGCCAGGGACAGCTTCGCATATTCCTACCTTCACTACGACGCTGACGGCAATATTTACGAAAAGGCCTTCATGACTCTTCGCTGCGATCCGAACTAGCCACACAGCTAACAAAGATCTCCCGGCTCAAACGTCGGACAGGGACAGGACTCCAGGAGTACAAGGTTCTGAGCACGGGCATCAGGCCACCTGGAGGCCTGTGCGCGGCGGCCATGAGTAATGCAGGCCGAGCTACCCACATCGTCGTGAGGCACACCATGACAGGTCTTCGGAGTGGAGCTGCTCGGCTGGCCGCGACGTCTGCGGACGTCCACCGGACCAATACGACAACGCGCTCCACGGACATTCGCCGCATCCTAAAGCGGAAACAGCGAGAACCGGTAAACACTGGACACACCGCAGCGTCGTCGTCACGACTAAACATGGAGAACCACGGCACGAGGAGTTGATATGCATTCATCAGGAAAGGTACGTTCTCTCGGAGCGATCGGACGCCGTGTGGCGTCGTATGGCTTCGTGCTGGCTATGGCTCTTGGCGCGATCGCAGCCACCGCCACAACAGCGACGGCCACCCAATACGCTGCACCGCAAGCGAACGGGGTTTACTCCCTACTGAGCGGCGGCTTCATGACCGTACCCCAAGCCTCGACGTCGAGTGGAGTGCAGCTGCAGAGCTGGAACACCACGACCAACGGTGACCATCAAGACTTCGAGTTCCGTAACGCTGGCTGGTACGGCAACAATCCTTACTTCACGATTCATCCCCGCCACACCTACCACGCGGGCAATACCCTATGCCTGGACGTCTACGGCGCTTTCACCTCCGACTGGACAGGAATCCACCAGTACACCTGCACCGGTGGGTCCAACCAAAAATTCACCCCCGTCCACGATGGAGCTGGGAGGTACGCCCTCAAGGCCCTGCACAGCGGCAAGTACATCGGCGTGCACAACGGCAACATCGGCCAGTCACCCACCCCTGTGTACTGGAACCTAGTTCAGCAGCAATTCCGTTTCCCAACTATGCCAGTCAAGGTCGCACCCTTCAGCAGTGCATTTTCTCCACAGTACACGTGCACCCAAGGGTGGAAATTTATCGTGACCAGCTCGCAGAACGGCTTCGACTACTATAAGTATGACAATATCGGCACTAGCGCGGTCCATCGGGTCAGCGAGGTCGACAACAATGAAGCACATGTCGCAATTGCCGAGTTCTACAACGAAGACGTGATCACGAAGACGGGCCAGGTCATGCTCTACTGCGGTCCGATTTCTTAGTAGTGACCACACCGCATTCAGGCGGCTCTCTGGATTCGTACGTCGCCGCCGTGAGGTAGCCGCAGCCTTCGAAGATGCCCGGCGAACGGGGGCATCTTCGAAGGTCTTCGTCATCCGGCGTCATGGATCTGGGAGCGGCTGTGCGGCAGGCTGTCCAGGCTGTTTCTGAGTCTTTGCTGTCGTAGCCGCTCCGCCGCTGGCGCCGGCGGCGGAGGCACCGGCGCGTGTCCAGGAGGACGGGAATGTTCAGCGCCGGGTTGTGAGAGGTTCCGTTGAGCGTGAACCCAACGATCGTGCGTATGGGTACCGCCGCTGACCACGGCGTCGCGCCTCTTGGGGAACAGTCTTCTTCGCCTCCCGCTTGCGCGTCAGGCACGGGTGCGTGCAGGCAGAGCGTCTGGCATCGTGGTGCGACAGAACACCGTCGCTGATCTTCGAAGTGGAGCAGCTCGGCTCGTCGAGACGGTCGCGAAACGTCCACCGGGCCGACCGCGAGAGTTCCCTATCGGCATTCACAGAGATCCTGCAACCAGAGCAGCCACCAAGCAACACCAACGACCGTGCCGCACTGCCACCCGTCATCGTGCGCAAGCCGGGCGACGAGGACGATCGTGCCCACGCCGACGACCCGAGACATGGCAGCGTCGCGATTCGTGGTGCTGCGTGCTTGATCGTCGTGCTCTCCCGGACCGCTGCAACGCTGATGGACTGCCGCTCGCCGTCGTGTTGGCCGCCTTGATGCGATTCGCCATGGATGGAGGGCTTCACCAGCGCATTGGACATCCTCGTCCGAACAAACTCGGCACCCGGCGGGGATCGTATGTCCTAGCGGGCCTCAGTCGAGACCAGTTGTCGTGGTCGTCAGCTGGGCTCGACGTCACGTCGCAACGTGCTACGAGCGCATGCCTTTCAAGGTCGCCAGTCCGTAGAGCCCGTGACCGCTACCGTCTGATCCGCGGTTACAGCGATCTTCGGCGAAGGCCTGCGTAGCGACGACTGCGACGGCGCCACGGAAACTGTCGATCAAATCGAACCTCTCACTGCTGGAATGTTTTCGGGGTCTCGAGCGCCGGTGTCCTTCTTCCCCGCCGGGGTAAGCCATGACCGGAATTCCTCCGCCCGTCATCAGCCACCCATCACGTGCAGTGGCACGTATCACGCGTTCGACGCCGGTGCGGTCAAGTCCTCCACCGGCCGGTGAAGTGTCGTGGGAAGCCAGGCCTGCTGCCGCGCCGCGCACCTCCGCGCCGCCCGGCCTCGACCGCCTGTGCACGAGCCGAACCGCAACGTGGTAGCCCGCCACGATCAGGACAGCCGCCAGTTGGGCAGCGAGACGGACAGCCGACTCCATTGTGAAGGCTGCCACCACGCCGAGCGGCGCCACACCACCGATGAGCTGGGGCAAGTGCACGACCAGGTTGGCGTTGAGCACGCGAGTGAGCAGAGGAACGAGCTCTTGCCTGAGCGAATCGCTCATCTTCCACCTCCCGACGCAGCCGCTGCTTCTCACATGTCCAGCATCGGCGTCCGAGGAGGCTTCGTCCCCAGGGCAACACCCTTGTACTGGCGGACTAGGGTTCCATGCCGACCATCCTGATCAACCAGGACGATCCTGAGATGATCGCCTCGAGCGACACAAGCGGCCGTGCCGCGGCTGCCCCATGATGAAACGCGGCGATAACACGGAGATTCAGGGGTGGCCAACCACAACCCTGCGGTCCAGCCGAACGACCGCTCCACGTGCCGACCACCGTGCAAGCATCCTCGCTGCGGCCGCGCCAACAGGCCTGCAGCTCGTGCCACCACCTGTCTCGATGGCCGACGCGGCTCCTGGACGAGAGGACGTTCGAAGTCCGCTGCAACACCGGTCAGGCCGATCGAAGCGCTTGCCTCGGTGCCCGGCCCCGGCTCGCTGCCAGGCGTGGTTCTCCCCAACGCCCCGCGGCACAGCGAGATGGGGCAACTCGGCGTCGCGGCCGGGTCAGGCGACGTCGCTTGCAGGCCCTGTACGCCGTGGCGAGCTGCTCGTGAACCTGCTGACCGAACCGCAGCAGGGCGGACCGGTTACCACATCGTCGGAACGATCCCGGCGGCGTGCCGGCTGACGGCGGCCGGTTGGGTGCTCACGTTGGCCACACACCAGCACCGTAGGTCGCGGAATTCTGGCGCGCTCAGGGCCTGCTACGGCCGCCGCACATGCGGGAACCGCATTGCTCGGGCGCAGCGTCTCCGCGCTGCGCACATCGTGTTCCGCGCCTCGGATCTCTCGGACATGGAGCGCCGGCCAAGCACCGCCGACCTCGTGGGCGCTCGCTCGCGAAGGAGCACAGCCGGCCCTCGCCGGACACCGGCGCCGGTCATCGGGCCTGGGTGATCAGCGGCGACGAGGTGCGGGGCTCACCGTCCGACCCGATAGAGCGGGCGGGAGCGACACCCACATCGCACGCAACTCACGCTGCGGCCGAGAACTCCGTGTGCTCGCCCATGAGCGCCATACCGGCTGGGGTCAGCCGTGCGCACGCACGGTCGCAGAGTGCCACGGGCCGCTCCGCTTCGATGAGACCCGCGTTGACGACCACATGGGCCATCGGCTGGTCGCAGAACGGAACGCCGTCGACGAACAGGTCCGGCTCGGTGCCACCGGACAACTCGCACCGGCCCGCCCGAACGGCTCGGAGCATCGCCCTGACCCGGCCCGTGGGCTCGATCGTCGTCTTGGGGACCATGAGCTTCTCCTTGCCGCAGAACAACTCGACCAGCGCAAGTCTGAGCGCCCACCCAGCTCCCGGCACCGGGGAAAATCCCTAATCCCTGCTCCCCCGGAGGTCGGTCACCTCTGGCAGCGCACATCGTCGCTGTTGGACGGCCGCGTACCGCACGAGCGTTCGACCTGCGTTGAGGTGAAGGGGACATGGAGTTCCCAAAAGGGCGGCCGACCCGATGCCCAGAAGGACTGGGGGAAACCCCCGGTGCGGAGAGGGCTGGCGCGGTGAAGACTCGTGACCTGACTTGAGGGCCACGCGGAGTTCCAGGTCCGATCCGGATAGGACCTGCCGGTGGCCGATGGATGGGAAGAGGAGGACGCCGTGCAACTGTGGGGCGACACCGTGGCCGAGATCGCCGTCAACTGCCGGGTGACCGAGGACCTGGCCAGGTTGTGGTGCCGCGTGGTGGCCCATCGGCTCGACATCCTGCACGCCGGTTACATCGGTGACGACGACGCCCTGGCGCGCGAGACACGGCAGCACATCCTGTTCGACACCGAGATTCACCACGTCGTCGGTGATCTGCGGGCGCAGGGATCGCCGGCGGCCTGGGTGGAGGCGGTGAGCGTCACCGGGGATCTGCGGCTCGTGGCCTCCGGCCTCGGCATGCCGCTCCAGGCGCTTTACGACACCCTGGCCGCCAAGGTCGACGACAACGGATGGCTGGCGTGGCTCGAAGCTGAAGGGCGGCGGCTGGGCATCAATGCCGATGCATCGGCACCCGCTGCAGCTCCACATCAATGGACTTCCGACGACGACGCAGCCATGGAGGATTTCGATTTCGACATGGGTGCCGCGCATGAGTTCGATCCGTCTGCCGACGACGACGCGGCGACCGCGGCACAGGGTCTGATGGACATGCTGGGCGACCAGGGCCAGCCACCTGCTCATACCGAGAATGTCGACGAGGTTGCAGAGCTCCTGATGGAGGTCGTCGATCCCGGCCAGGCGATCGACGAATACATCGCGTTGGTGTGGGCGGACGCGAACCTGGAGGTGCACGATCTGGAGATCGTCAACCGGCGCACCGGTGGTGAGCTCATGGCGGAGTGCAGGCTGGCCTATCACGAGGCGATGCAGGCCGGCGACGGAGACGAGGTGGTGGAAGAGCTCAAAACGTTGCTACGACAACTACATGCGAGGTACTGGAAGTACCGTTCGGAGGAGTGAGGAGCGGGTGTGCACAGCAAGCCGCGCACACCCGTCGAAGGCAGTCCGTCCGACGGGGCCCGCATTTGATGACATCGGGTTACCGCGTCATCGTCGGCTCGGGCCTGCGGAGCCGTTGGCCAAGGCCGGCGAGCGGCGGTCGAGATCTTCCTGCTGGATCAGGTCGCGCAACTGACGTCGGTTGGCGATGCCCAACCGGCTGTAGACGTTGCTCAAGTGGTACTCGACGGTTTTCGTGGTGACGAACATCTTGCTCGCGATCTCGGTGTTCGTGAGCCCGCGGGAAACGAGGTAGCTGACTTCACGTTCGCGCTCGGTGAGTCCATCCCGCGCAGTCGGAATCGTGAGCGCCACCGGGATGCCGCAGGTCGCCAGAGCATCGTGGCACCGTTCCTTGAACGGATGGGCGTCCAGTTCAGCGAACTGGCGGTAAGCCTCGCGGAGCCGCTGTTCGGCCTCGCGCGACCTGCCCTGGCGCTGGAGGAGCTCTCCGTGGAACTGTTCCAGCAGAGCCTGATGGAGCGGAATCCCGGCTTTGAACGGGCCTGCCTCGGCTGCACGGCGGCAAATGGCACGGGCGGCGGCGATATCACCGCGCTCGGCGGCGAGCCAGGCTGACAGCCACGTGATGGCGGGCCTCAACGCCGGCGTGTCCGTGGCGAGCCGCTCCAGCTCCCGCAGTTCCGTCTCCGCCTCGGCGAGCTCACCGACACCGATCAGCGCTTCGACGAGCAGCGGGCGCCACAGCAAGGCCCAGTGGCTTCCCCACCCTGCCACCACGTCCGGATCTCGCAATGGCGTCAGGGCGGCGAGCATGGCGGGCCGGTCATGGCGGGCTTGGGCGAGCACTGCCGCTGCGACCGCGGCGAAGCACGCCTCCTGCGGTCCTGCGAACGCGTATTGCGACGTCGTCCCCACGTGCTTGTCGGCGGTCGTCCAGTCTCCACGTCCAGCCGCCACCATCGCACAGGCCAGGTGCGATCGTGCGATGTCCCAGCGGTGCTCGAGGCTTTCCGCCGAGTGAACGGCGCGCTCACCCATGAGCATCGCCTCGGTCCAGGCACCACGCATGTACCGTGCCACCGCCAACACGCTCATCGCCTGAGAGCTCAACGAGGCGAACATCGTGATCTTTCCCCGCTGTGCCAGTTCCAGCCCCTGGCGCAGATCTTCCTCAGCTTCGGGCAGTCGGCACGCGATTGTGTTGAACGCACCGCGGTACACCAGCGTGTCCTTGTCGGCTTCAGTCCCGATCCGTGGCGGGAGGGCGACACCAGGCCCCTCGGCGTGGCTTCGGCCGACGGTGTGGAAATAGGTCGCCAGATCGGAGACCGGTTGCGGCAGGACGCCGGAGCCCAAGGCCAGTTCGGCTGCCTCGACGGTGCCGATGCCCTGCCCCTGCCAGGCACGCAACGCGGCGAGCCAAGTCGCCGCAGTCGGAGGAACCCAAGCCAAGGAGCCGGTTTCGAGGGTTAGAGCGGCTTCACGCAGCCGGATCTCCGCCTCCTGCGCATTGCCGCTGGTGAAGGCTATGAGGCCGAGTGCGGTGCTGCGCAATGAGGTGTCCTGGCACGCCACGGCCGTCTCTCGCAGAGCCAGCAGGCGCGGAAGGTCTCCGACCACGAAGAGGTGAACGGTGGCGGTCAAGGCGCAACGCTCGCGGTCGACGCGATCGGGATGGAGGTCACCCGCCCACAGCAAGTGCGTTGCCGCGAGGCCGAAGGAACCTTCAGCGGCTTCCTGGGCGGCAACGGTCTCCAGCTCCGCGGCGAGCACGCCGTCGGTGGTGTCGGTAGCCGCTACGCGGTGGTGCCACGAGGCTGCTCCGTCCACGAGCAGCGCCGCCTTGGCGTGCAGTGCCCTGCGGCGGGTGGGAGGGATCGCGTTGTAGGCGCCGTCGCGTTGCAGCTGGTGGCGGAACGCGATGGGATTGGACGCCTCCGACGGCCACCACTCGACCAGGCCGGCGGGAAGTGCCGGTTCCAGTGCCGCGGTGGGATCGGGCACCTCCGCCAGGTGGCCGACCCGTGCGAGCGGGACTCTCGTGTTGAGCACCGCAAGGGCTTCGAGCAGTTTCCTGGTGTCGGACGGCAGGCGTGCGAGGCGGTCCTCGATGGTCTGAGCGAGGGTTGCCGACAGCGGAGGCTTCACGTCTCCCGCGGCCAACTCGTCAGGAGCGAGTTCAGTGAGCAGAGTGCGCAGATACAAAGCATGCCCACCGGTGTGCGTGTGCAGCCGCTCGATCGCCCTGGGGCTCAACCCGTTGCTCAGCGCCGCGGCGAGCTCGTCGGCTTCCTCCACGCCGAGTCCTTTCAGGACGATCCGCGTGGTTCGCTCGTTGGACTCCAGCAGACGACGCCGGATGGCGTCCAACCCGTTTCCTGCGGTTCGTGCCGTCACAACGGTCAGCACGCGGTCGGCCCACAACCTCCGCAAGGCGAACCCGAGTGCCTGCACCGAGAGCTGGTCGGCCCACTGCCAGTCATCGATGCTGAGAACCACCAGTCCTCGTGCCTGGAGCTTGCCCAGCAGCCCGACCAACTCGGCTCCCACCGCGAAGGGTGCCGCAGCCGGCGTCGGGCCACTCGACAACAAGGGGAAGCGCTTCAACACGTCGGGGTCCACCCTGGCAACGAGCTGACCGACGAGGCCGAAGCCGTAGTCGACCTCGGCCTCGTCAGCGCGCGCCCCCAGCACCACCGAATGCTCTAGTTCGGCGAGGTAGTGGCCCAGCAGGGCCGTTTTGCCCATGCCCGCCTCCCCTTCGACCGACACAAGCCACGGCGTCCCCGCGGCGACCCGTGCCGCGATTTCACGCAGCTGGTCCAGCTCGCGACGCCGTCCGACGAAAACCTCCCGTTCAGCACGGCTGGGTGGTGATCCTCGTTCTCCCGGCAGAACCATCAGATACCTCCAGGCAGCAGCTCCGCTGTGGATTCTGCTCTTGCTTTCCCGGCGTTGTATTGCTCGTTAGGGCAGCGGCCAGGCACGCGATTCTTGTTCCCCGGCACGCGGTCCGAACCGGCAAGAGATCGTGGGAGCGCTTCCACGACGCCGCGGTTCATCGAGCCCCACTTCATGTGACTAGATCGCACTTGCGTGCCCGGCCAGAAGCCGCCACCCCTGAACTCCGTCGTAGAACCAGGTCCGGGTGTAACGCATCCTGGCCGCGAACGGCACTCCGCGCACGGAACCTTCCAGTACGCCGAGGAACAACGTCACACCCGTACGTCCTTCGACCAGGACAGTCAGGTCTTCTTCCACAAGTCTGGTGATGACCTGCCGCCCGGATCGATGCAGGTCCAAGTCGTCGTGCTTGCCGTAACACCGGCCGTCCGGTCCCGACGTGAAGATCAGACGATCGTCGAGCAATTCATCCAGCACCGCCACGTCTCCGGACAGCTGCGCCGACTGGAGTCGCCGCTCGGCAACGATCAGTTCAGCGGTTGAATCTGTGGTGCCGGCGGCCGTTTCCTCGCTCGTTTGACGACGGTCGCCGTCCACTTTGGATTCTGACTGCTCATGCTCCATGCCACACCACGTCACGCCGTTCGACTCACGCGTGACACCCGGTACAGCGCGATGGAGAACGCCGACAGCACGACGATTCCGGTCACGTGCGGCATCAGTGATGACCCTCCACTCCCGCCGGCGCCGAGAACGTTCACCAGGTCGGCCAGCGCGACGAAGATGCTGCAGAACATGATCAGCCTGAGCGCCGCGATCTGCTGTCGCCATGCGAGGGCGATGATGATCGGGCCCAGGAGCACTTCCCTGGCGGCGAGCGCGTAGTGCAACTCGTAGGACCCGGTGTCGACCAGCACGCCGTACGACTGCTCGGCCGCCTCGGGCGCGAACACGAACAACGCGCCCAGCACGATGAGTACGACTCCTTGAAGCGTGAGCAGCCAGCGAAGGACGGGACCAATGTGTCCGGACGCGGCGCGTCCGCCTGCTGCGCGGGCGGAAACGTTGGTCGAAGTCATTTGACACTCCTGTGTGAAATGGCCAGCAGATGCGAGCCGTAGTGGTCACCCTAGAAAAGCTACTTCCGGAAGGGAAGTACGCACCTTTCAGATACATACTTCCCAATTTGATACTCGCTGCATCCAGCCGGTAGACGTTCAGGACCCACAGACATCGACGCGGTCGATACCTCGCGGGGCCGGTCCGGCACGGAGCCACTTCTCCTGTGCCTGTCGCAGATCGTCTCGCAACCGGAGACGGCGCTCCAGGGACGACCGGGCGACCATCAGGGCTGATCGAGGTGCCATCAGTGCTTACAGGAAGATGCGTGAGGCCGACGGTGCAGCACCGGCCTCACCAGACGTCGATCCGACGTGGACCGCAGATACCGTGCTGGTCACGCCGTGATAGGTCAAGCAGGCGAAGCCCGGCATCCGGTCCAAGAGGTGGCTCAGCGTCGAGGTGATCTCCGTCTGGGACAACTCCGCGCCCAAGCACAGGTGCATGCCGTGGCTGAGGGGAGACGTGCTTGCGCGAGCGGACTCCCCCGGAACTCGTACTCGCCGGCGGCTGAGCGGAACGTGGTCTCGTCGAGGTTCGCGGACTCCAGTCCCACCAGAACTCGCAGACCAGGTCCCACCATCGCAGCACCGACCGCAGTCTGTACCTCGCACTGCGCATGACCCATCGGATGGCCGTGCAGCGGCGCAGGCGCTCTTCACGCTCCACACCTCCCGATCGGTCAGCAGTTCGCCGGCTGGCCTGCCCGTCACCAGCCGGGTCAGCAGATCATCCGGTGTGCTCACGGCTGCCCGGCGTCGCCTCGCCTGCTCGACGAAGTAGCTCTCGAGCTCGGTCCAAACGTCCGACTGGAGGAAGTTGCCTGGAATGATCTCGGTGATGGCGAGCGACAGCTCGGCCGCATCGCCTTGGGGCACACCGATGAGCCGCGAGATCACGGTCGCCGTGAGCGGCATCGCGATGTCGCCGACGATGTCCGCAGGTCCGCGGTCCGGCAGGCGGTCCATCAGCTCCGTGGCGCGTTCGCCGATCCACGGAGCCGCGTCCGACATGGACGCACGGCGAAATCCTGGACGCAGCAGGTCCCTCGAAGCAGTGTCCTCCGGTGGATCGCTCTGCATGATCAAGGCCAGCGGTGAGTCGCTGTCGTCGCCGTCGAGGATGAAGTTGCCGTGGCTGCTAAGAGCCTCCTGATCGAGCAGGACCTGCCGCACGTCGCCGTACCGCGACACGAATGCCACACCGGGGATACCCGTTGGTGTTATTGGGCAGCCCTCAGCGCGGTGCCAGTCCAAGCCCGCCCTCGCCTCGGCCACAGCCTCGTCCTCGCCCACGCCGAAGCAAGCAGCCGAACCATTCTCAGCGGCGCCGTGCGAGGCGCGAGCACCTCGATGTGCGAGAAAGGCAACCGTGCCGATGCTCTGCTCTGCGGCAGGCGAGTCCCATCGTCCGTCCTCCGCTGCGGCTCCGCCCGCCCCACCGGTGCATGCGAGGGCACACCCTTTCCGTACCTCATCAGGCAACGCGATGGGCAGACCATCGAGTTGGGACCGTCGACATGCGACTTCAGGAACCCGGACTTGCCGCGCCAGCGGCACCGCCTGCCTCCGGCACTTCAGAGGAACGACTGGCTGCTAGATCAGCGAGCTCGCGTTAGCATCGTTCGACCGGGCGGACAACAGGGCAGACATCCGGCCACAGCAGTCCAGCCGCCACCGTCCGATACAAAACTAGGGAACTTGCCCAGGCAGGGAGTCGCCACCTCCTGGAACCGTGATGCACACCTCAGAACGGGTGGCATGACGAGATGGAGGACGCGGACGTGGAATCGCGCATCGAACGTTTCCTGGCCAACATCGACACAATCCCTGCACAACTGTGCAGATCTGACAGCTTCCGAGTGGTCCAGCTGACCGACGCGGTGCGCAGCGGGAGGTTCCAGCGGCTTCTCCTCGTGGGAATGGGCTGCTCAGCGATCTGCGGCGATGTGCTCAAGTCGTTCCTGGCGAGCGAGCAGGTACCTCTCGACGTGCAGGTGGTCAACGACTACCACCTCGAGTACTACCTGACGGACGCGTTGCTGGCCGATCCCGGCACTCTCGTGGTCATCACCTCCTACAGCGGGAGCTCCGAGGAACCTCTGATCGCATACCGGCACGCCCGCAGCCTCACCAGCAACATCGTCGTCTGGACGGCCGGTGGACCGCTGGGGCGGATGGCTGTCCAGGATGGATTGTCCTACGTGCAGTGGAACCTCGGTGATCACGATCGCGAGTACCCGCTTTTCCACGTCGCGGAGTTCTTCTCCTCCAGCCTCAACATCCTGCGGGCGCTCGGAGTGGTCAGTGAGCCTTACGCGGATCGCCTGCCCGACGTCAGCCGGTTCCTTCTCGCCAACCGTGAGAGCAACCACGCCAAGGAGCTCGCCGTGCGGTTGCGCGACAGCCGGATCCTCTTCCTGGGAGAGCCCGCGATCACCGGGTCCATCGTGCGCATCGCGCGGATGTACCTCAACGAGATCGCGATGATGCCATCGTCGGTCAACCTCCTGCACGAGTTCACCCACAGCGAGATCGCGAGTTTCGCGGAACTGCAGGACAGGCACCACATCCTGCTCCTCACGCATCCGGAAGCCCACCCCTTCGAAAGGAGCAGGGTGGAGCGGACCGTCGAGCTGCTCCGCGAATGCCCGTCCCGCGAGGCCGTCAAGTGCACGGTGATCGAGATGAAGGGCGCCACCTTCCTCGAACGTGCCTTCTGGGCGATGTTCTTCCTCAACGACGTGTTCGGCGACCTGGCCGCGCACTACGACCGCCGTTCGTTCCAGCTCATCTCAAGAAGTTCAGGAAATCCCTGGTACAACCAGGACACCATTGCCGCTGAAGTGGCACTGCGGCCAACCGGCTGACGACATGTCCGCCGCGCCGAACCGACTCCACGCAGGTGGCCTCAGCCCCATGTCCCAATCGGCACATGTCGGTCGAACATCTTGGTTCAGTCGCACAGTTGCGCAGGAAACCCGCCCACGCGGGGGCGGGGTGGACTTGCGCTCTCCGGATCGGCTGCACCAGAAAACGTGATCAAACGTCGTGAGGGGCACACCTGTGGAACCGCGCTTCGAAGATCTGCAAGGGGATGGAGGGACGGTGGACGTTGATTTCTTCGCGCCGTCGTTCACTGCGAACCCCTATGCCGAGCTTGCCCGGCTGCGGCAGCATTCCCCGATCGCGTGGAGTGCCAGGCTCAACGCCTGGGTGGTGACAGGGCACCACGAAGTGCAGCGCATGCTCAAGGATCACCGGCTCTCGTCGGCGCGCACTGAGATCTACACGCGAGGAGTCCCCGAGTGCGCACGTGGTGACGCCGAGGCGTACACCGGGTTTCTCGACCGATGGCTGCTTTTCCGCGATGGGGCGTCTCACCGCGGTCTGCGCGCCCCGGCCGTGCGTGCCGTGAAACCGCAACGCCTGCACTGGGTTCGTTCAACTGCGATCGAGACCGTCCAGGAGCTGGCATCGAATCTGGTGGGACGGACGGAGTTCGATCTCATGGCCGACTTCGCCGAGCGATTCGTCCTGCGCACCATCGCACGCATCATCGGGATACCGAGCGAGGACATCCCCGCGTTCGCCGCGTGGTCGCAGGGTGGCTTCCTGCTCGACGGCACCGGCGAGGTGTCCGCCGAAGCAGTTCGAACTGCGCAGCGCAACGTCGCTTCGATCCGCTCGTATCTGCAGGAACTGGTCGAGAAACGACGCGCTCTTCCGCAAGACGACCTCCTCAGCACCATCGCAGCGGAGTTCACCGCAAGTGGCGTCTCGCAGGAAGAGACCATCGCGAACTGCATCAACATCGTGGTGGGCAGCCACGAAACGACGAAGTACCTGATCGGGAACGCCGCGCTCGCCCTGCTGGAGCATCCCGGCCAGCTCGCCGTGCTGCACGAGCAGCCGGAACTCCTCCCCGGTGCCGTCGACGAGTTGATCCGGTTCGACGGCTCGTTCTTCAGCGTCATACGCCGATGCGGTGAACCCGCCGAGTTCAGCGGGGTACGAATGGAGCCCGGCCAGTACGTCTTCTGCATGCTCAACGCCGCCAACCGGGATCCTGAGCGGTTCGAACTGGCTGACCAGCTCGTGGTGACGCGCAGGGACGCCGGACATCTCGGTTTCGGCCAGGGACCGCACTTCTGCATCGGAGCCGGTATCGGCCGCATCCTCACGGAAGTGGCCCTGCAGGTGCTCGTCCCGCTGCTGACCCGGTTCCGCGTCGCCGGCGAACCGCTCGACTGGTTGCCCTCGCTGTCGCTGCGCGGTCTGCGGTCGCTCCAACTCACTTCTCGTTGATGGGTGCGCGATGTCTGTTCACTCCCTGGTTCATCCTCATCCGGCCACCGCAGCGGGATCGTGCGTCGAGGCACCGTCGAACAAGTCGCACCACGAGTGTTCGTGCACCGGTATCCGGTTGCGTCCCGATGAACGCGCGAACGGACAGGAGCGCACGGCCGTGGTCCTCGGCGCGGGCCTGGCCGGGCTCTGCGCCGCCCACGAGCTGCGTCGCCGAGGTGTTCGAGTGGTGGCTGTGATCGAGGCGCAGAACCGCATCGGCGGGCGGGTTCAGACCGTGCGCGACAGGTTGCGCGGCGACCAGTACGCCGAGGTGGGTGCGACGCGGATCTTGGACTCCCACGTCCACGTGCTCGACTACGTGCGCGAGTTCGGCTTGCGGCTGCGGGAGTTCCAGCCCGCGACCAAGACGCTGTTCCGGATCAGGGGACGTACCTTCACGCGCTCGGCGGGCGAGCCGTGGCCGACCGACCTGTTCGATCTCGCAGAGGACGAACGCTCGGCTGACGTGGAGTCGCTCATGCAGCGGCACGGTCCGGCCTCGGCTGTGGGCAACCCGTTCTGTCCTCGGTGGCCGACGCCGCGAGAGCTGGACATCGATTCCAGGCCGTTCCTGGAGCACCTCCGAGAACGCCAGGTGTCCGACGACGCCTTGCTCCTGCTGCGCACCGTCAGCGGCTCAGCGCTCGACAGTGCCGGAACACTCTTCTGGCTACGCGCACTGATGGTGGACGACACACATGACCATCTGTATGCGGTGCACGGCGGCAACGACCAGCTGACGGACGCGCTGGCTCGTGGGCTCGGCGACGTGCTGCGACTGAACTCGCCTGTGCTCGCGGTGGATCAGTCCACCAAGTCCGCTGTGGTGACCTATCGGTCATCTGGCCGTGCCCACACCGTCACGGCCGATTTCGTCGTGTGTGCGCTTCCGCCTCACCCCATGCGCCGCATCACATGGGGACGAAGCCTCAGCACTGAGAAGGCGGAAGCGCTGAGGACGGTGAAGATGATGCCCGCCGCGCGCTGTTACCTGCAGACCTCCACACGTTTCTGGACCGAGCACGGACTCGACGGATTGACGCTGTGCTGCACCGACACGCCGTTGGAGCGGGTCTGGGACATGACACACGTCCAGGACGGCAACGAGGGTCTCCTGCTGGCGTACATGGAGCAGGACAACGCTCTTGCCTTCTCCCATGTTCCGCACGCGCAGAGGTTGAGCTACGTGCGCGAACAGCTGAGCACCGTGCTGCCGGACGTCGAGCGGCACCTCGTAGGGGGATTTCACAAGTCCTGGCACGAGGATCCGTGGGCAGGCGGTGGGTGGACGCACGTCGAGGCCGGGCAGATGGCCACCGTGCTGCCGGCGGTGCGCCACCGCGAAGGCCGCGTGCTCTTCTGCGGTGAGCACACCTCCCCGTGGGGCGGCTGGATGCAGGGCGCACTCGAGTCCGCCCACCGCGTGGTTCGAGAGCTGCTCAGTTCCTGAGCCAGTACTACGGGAGGCGACATGGTTCACCGCTCGGATGGTGCGTCGGCGGTGGTCCCCCGCCCGGCAAGCGCGGACGGGGCAGGCACTGCGCTTCGACTGGTCTCGCTGCTGCTGGTCGCCGCATGCCTGCGTCCGACGCTCACCTCGGTGGGACCGGTGCTCACCTCGATCGGAGAGGACGAGAATCTGAGCCGTACGGCGTTGGGCATGCTGGGCACCGTGCCTCTGGTGGCCTTCGCGATCGTGGCGCCCGCTGTGAACCGGCAAGTCCGGCGTGTCGGGGTGGAGCGCGCCGTCGTCCTGGCGTCGCTGGGGCTCGCCGGCGGGACACTGTTGCGCTCGTTACCTGGCGTTGTGATGTTGTGGGCCGGCACCGCGGCAGCCGCCGTGTGCGTCGCGGTGGGCAACGTGTTGTTGCCATCGCTGGTGAAGCGGGACTACGCGGACCGAACCGCCGAGGTCACAGGCGCGTGCTCGACGGTGATGGCGCTGGTCGCGGCGGTCGCTTCGGCAACCGCGGTGCCCCTCGCCGCTCAGTTGCCAGGCTGGAGGTGGTCGCTCGTGGTGTGGGCGTTACCGGCTCTCGTTGTAGCAGTCGTGTGGTGGCCGCGTGTGCAGCGGACAGACCCATTCGGCGAGGTGATCACCGAAAACCCGCGTACCGCACCGCTCTGGAGGTCCGCGGTCGCCTGGCAGGTCACGGCTTTCTTCGGCCTGCAGTCCACGAGCTTCTACCTGCTGATCACCTGGTTGCCGTCGATCGAGAGTGCCCGCGGTTCCGCGCCGGCCACGGCCGGATGGCACCTGTTCCTCTACCAGGTCGCGGGCATCGTCGCGTGCCTGGCGGTCACGCCGCTGCTCGGCAGGCGAACCGACCAGCGGATCTCAGGCGTGGTGGTGAGCTTCCTGATGGCATTCGCCATGTGTGGAATGCTCCTCGCACCGGGTGCCGCTGTGCTGTGGGTGCTGATCGCGGGAACCAGCTCTGGGGCTGCCTTCGTGCTCGCGCTGACCGTGATCGGTCTGCGCTGCCGGACGACCGGCCAGACGACGCGACTCTCCGGTATGGCCCAGACGATCGGATACGGCTTCGCCGCCGCCGGGCCGGTCGCGGCGGGCTGGCTCAACGAGCGCTTGGGCACCTGGACGCCGGTGCTGATGGGTGTTGTGGCGATCGCTGTCGTCCAACTGACCGTGTCGTGGTGGACAGGCCGCCCGCGACAGGTGCAGACCGGATGAACGCGATGCCGTGGTGCAGCCAAGCACCACGGCATCGGCAGGTGGGCCAGTGGCAGTCCATCCGGGACATTGCTTGTCGAAGGCGTCTCTCGCCTCTGTCTCAGCTCTGGGTGTGACGACGGCACACTCGACCACCCTTCGTGTCCTAGGGACTCTCCCTGAGGTGCCGCCTACATATCAGAGCTAGCGTGTGACGACGAGCACATGCACTCGACCCCAGTTCGTGGGTGCACTCTCAGGCCTGCGGTCGGTGTCCTACAGGTGATGCCGCGGTCTCCGCTGTGGCACTCCTCTCGGTCATCGCAGAGATGGAGGTATCCGACGTGTCACCACCTGATCTGGCGGAGAGAGCCCGTTCGGCACAAAGGATTCTGTCGTGGAGCCGGGCGATGGTGGAGCCACAGCTGCGTGTGTCCGTCGCAGAGTTGCCCGCCGAGATCCGGCTCGTCGCGGGGTACCACCTCGGGTGGTGGGATGAAGCCGGGACTGCGCTGACTGCCGCTGGCGGTAAGGCCATCAGACCAGCACTCACCCTGCTCGCCGCCGAAGCTGTCGGTGGCGCAGCCGGTGCGGCGGTTCCCGCCGCCGTCGCCGTCGAGCTCATCCACAACTTCTCGCTGTTGCACGACGACGTGCTTGACGGTGATGACACCCGCAGACACCGTCCGACCGCCTGGAGGGTGTTCGGTGTCGGGCCTGCGGTGCTGGCCGGGGACGCGTTGCTGATTGCTGCCGGGCGAGCGCTCACTGCCAGCACCCATCCAGCGGCGAGTGAGGCCATGCAGATGCTCAGCGACGCGACGCTGGACCTCCTCGGCGGTGAGCGGGCGGACATCGCGTTCGAGGGCCGTGACGCGGTCGGTGTCGCTGAGTGCCTTGCGATGGTGGAGGGGAAGACAGCCGCTCTGCTGGCCTCGTCATGTGCTGTCGGCGGGCTTCTCGGTGGTGGGGATGCGGCGCGCGTGGCGTGTCTGCGTGACTTCGGCCGTGCACTGGGCGTGGCCTACCAGCACGTCGACGACCTGCTGGGAATCTGGGGCGAGCCCTCGATCACCGGCAAACCCGTTCACGCCGACCTGCGCAGTCGGAAGAAGACGCTCCCGGTCGTGGCCGCGCTTGCCTCCGGCACACCGGAGGGCGAGGAATTCGCGGCGCTCTACGGTCAGCGCCGCGTGCTTTCCGACGCCGAGCTGGCGCATGCCGCCCACCTCGTCGAAGCCAGTGGTGCACGCGCGTGGAGCCAGGCGCAGGCGACTCTGCTCTTCCATCAAGCGCTCGAGCATCTGCACGCCGTCGCGCCCGCCACACGAGCAGGGGCGGAACTGGTCGCTCTCGCCAGACTCGCCGCACACCGCGATCGCTGAGGCCTCCGACCCGCCGATCGTGGCATCGACGCATTCCGCACCGCAGGCGGTGTGCGGCTGTCATGTCAAGTTCCACGTTCTCCCGGCTCCTCTCCTCACAGGTGGTGCGAAAGCTGCCCGTGGAGGAGTTACCCGCCCAGGCAAAGGAGATCAGGCATCTTCTGGTCGAGAAGGTGTGCGCCAACGGCTCACCTCAGGCCGAGCCTCGGAGCAGTGGGGCTCACCATCGCACTGCACAGGGTGTTCGAGTCGCCACGTGATCCTCTGCTGTTCGACACGGGCACCAGGCTTACGTGCACAAGATTCTCACCGGGCGCGGCGCGGGATTTCGACTCACTGCGCCAAGAGGGTGGACTGTCCGGCTATCCGTCACGCGACGAGTCCCCTCATGATCTCGTGGAGAACTCGCAGCGTCCACGGCGCTGTCCTATGCAGACGGCCTCGCGAAGGCGTTCGCACTGCGCGGTGAAACTGATCGCCACGTGATCGCGGTCGTCGGTGACGGCGCGCTGACCGGCGGCATGAGCTGGGAGGCGTTGAACAACATCGCCGGTGCGCCTGAGCGACCGGTCGTGATCGTGCTCAACGACAACGGCCGCTCGTAGGCCCCCACTGCCGGTGGCATCGCCCGGCATCTGTCCCGGCTGCGCGCCGCCGGCGACGACCTCGCTCGCCTCGGTGTGCGGACCACTGTGGTGGACCCGAGCTGGATCCGGACCTGCTCGCGCTCGCGGAGCGACATCGTCTGGTGGTCGCGGTCGAGGACACCCTGTCCACTGGCGCGCTCGGCGGACGGATCGCGCAGACGATCGCCACCAGCGCCAGTCGTGCGTCGTCACCTTGGCTCTCCCATCGCGGTTTCCGCCTCATGCGTCACGAGGAAGCTTGCTGCGCACCAACGGTTGCATCCGGCCGGAGTCACCACCGCTGTCATGAAAGGCCTCGCCGCGATCAACCGCGCACCTCGGCGGAGGAGCTTCCGGTCCACAGCGTGATCATGTCCGGCCATGACGACGTGCGGTCGCTGAACGACTTCATGGCAACGATCGCGGTGAGGTCTACGTGCCCGATAGTGCGAACTCAAGGGCTGTGTCTGTTGTACCGGATTTGGTCTTCCCGCTGTTCCACCGCGGCCGTGACCGGGCCAAGACTCGTTGCACCCGACCGACGTCGATGCCCAGCTCCCGCTGATCTCGTGCATCGCGTCCCGTCGCCGGGAAATCGAGGTGATCCGATGAGCGAGGTGTCCGGCACCCCTCACGCTGTCAGGCAGTCGCGCCCTGCACAGGAAGTCGCGGAAATTCTGGCTGCTGCGAAGAGCTTGGCGGGCCCCGCCATGCACGAGGCGGTGGAGAGCTTGCACCCGATGCTTGCCGAGATCAGCTCGTACCACCTGGGCTGGCAGGACGCCGACGGCAGGCCGGTTCCCAACGGTGGCGGCAAGGGCGTGTGTCTCGCGATGGCCGTGCTGTCGGCCGAGGCGGCCTCGGCGGCAGGCGAGGTCGGTGTGCCGGGCGGAGTCGCCGCAGAACTGGTCCACGTGTTCACCCACATGCACGACGACATCATGGACGGCGACGACCGACGCCGGCACCGGTTGAGCGTCTGGCGTGTGTACGGCGCCGGCCGCGCGATACTGACCGGCGACGCGCTGCTCGTTCTCGCGCTGGAGGTGCTCAGCCGGATTTCCGACGGTGGAGGGAGGACAGCGACACTCGATCTCCTGTCGATGTGCCGGCGGATGGCGTTCGGCCAGGCGCAGGACCTGAACTTCGAGACACGGCCGGCAAGTGGTCCGAACGCGGTGGGGGTCGAGGAGTACCTGGCCATGTCCGCCGACAAGACCGGCGCGTTGTACGGCTACGCGTTGCATGTCGGCGCGGTGCTGGCAGGAGTGGAGCCGGCCGCCGCCGACCTTCTCGCACAGGCAGGCGAACACCTCGGTGTCGTTGCACAGGCCGTGGACGACGTGAACGGCATCTGGGGTGATCCGGCCGTCACGGGAAAACCCGCGCTCAGCGACCTCCGCACGAGGAAGAAGACACTCCCGGTGGTGGCGGTGCTCTCCGGGAGAACACCTGCGGCACTCCGCATCGCCGAACTGCTCGGCCGGCCCGCCGACGCCGACATCGACCTCGAATTCGCGGCGGGCCTGCTGGAGGAGGAAGGTGGCAGGAGGTTCGCGGAGTCCACCGCACGGGAACACCACCGCATGGCACTGGACTGCCTGCGCGCGTTCCCCATGCCGTCCCCCGTGCGCGAGGACCTCGAGAACCTGGCCGACTTCGTGCTGCATCGAACGGCCTGACGTGGAGAGCGAACACGATTCAGCGGTCTCGTTGCTGGCGGAGTCGCTGTCCGATCCGTGGGGCGCGGTCTCCGCGAGCTGCTACGACACCGCGCACGTCGTGCGTGCCTGGGCCAGAGGTACCGGGCGGGTTCCGGACGAACTCGGCCGATCCTCCCTGCGTTATCTGCTGCGCAACCAGAACCCCGATGGCAGCTGGGGACCCACCGCAGTGCCCGCGGACTATCGCGCGCTCCCCACGCTGGCCGCCATCTGCGGCATCCTGGCCGTCATCAACGCAGCACCCGCATTGGAGGCCGACGAGCTGGCGGGTCCTGTGCGCCTGGCTCTGGAACGGATCGCGCACGACCTGGCCGATCTGGATCCGGACCTGTTGCCCGACCTCACCGCCATCGAGAACCTGCTGCCCGCACTGCTGGGCGAGGTGCTGGAGCACCTCGATTCCGGCCCGGCACGATGGCCGATGCGCGAACGGATCGCACAGGCGTTGGCACGCTGTGGGCCCTGGCGCGACGGGCTGGCGAAGCTGCGCGCCCATGCCGCCGACGGCGGTCCCATCCGCGAGCAGCTCTACTACACCTGGGAGCTGTTCGACCTGCCGGAGTGCACACCTCCCACACCCGCCACGGGCCACGTGGGAGGTTCACCCGCGGCGACCGCGGCGGCACTGGCGCGCGCGAGCAATCCCTGGCCAGAGGCCGTCGACTACCTGAGCCACGGCGCCCGAGTCCTCGACGGTGGACAGCCGCACACGGCCCCGATTCCGGTGTTCGACCGGGTTTGGGTCCTGACATCGTTGCTGCGTAGCGGTTTCACACCGTCCTACGAGGACAGGGAGCAGATCGTCGAGTACCTGCGCAGCCAGTTGGCGCCTGAAGGGCTCGCCGCCGGTGTCGGCCTGCCCATCGACTCCGACGACACCGCCGCTGTCCTGTTCCTGCTCAGCCTGCTCGGCGCCGACGCCGATCCGACGTGCCTGCTCACGTTCGAAGCGGACACGAGGTTCACGGTCTACCACGCGGTGGAGCGCACGCCGTCAGTCAGCACCAACGCGCACGTTCTGGAGGCACTGACTGCAGCGGCCAACGTCGATCCGGGCCGCACACGACTGCGCACCGCGGCGGCGAAAGCGCAGGCCTTTCTGCTGGACACCCAGCTGGACGACGGATCCTGGGTGGACAAGTGGCACGCCTCGCCGTTCTACGCGACGGCGTGCGCCGCGCTGGCGCTGGACTACGCGGACCGGGCTGGATCAGTCATGAGCCTGCGCCGCGTCATCGACTGGCTGTTGGACTCTCAGCGTCCCGACGGTGCCTGGGGCACGTGGTGCGGCACCCTGGAAGAGACCGCGTACGCCGTCCAGCTGCTGCGGTTGATCGGCCGTCATCACCGCGGCGCCGCGGTCACCACCGCTGCGGACCGCGGTCATCGGTTCCTGCTCGAGGGCGTCATGGCGAGCGCTCACGACCCTGTGCGCACCCCGATGTGGCAGCTCAAGGAGCTCTACCAACCCACTCGCATCGTCGCCGCGAACGTGCTGGCCGCTGTCCGGCTCGGCCACCACGCGCCCCGCCACGACCGCTGGATGTGAATTGGAGGCCACCGATGGCCATCGAGGACGCAGTGCTCCGCTTTCCGTTCGCGGGCGGACCGCACGGCGAACCGCCCGACGAGTACGCGCAGCTGCGTGCCGAGTCACCGGTCACTCCCGTCGTGCTGGCCTCGGGCAGCCGGGCGTGGCTCGTCACCCGGTACGCCGACATCCGGACCGTGCTGACCGACGACAGGTTCAGCCGCTCGATCGGCGCTGACGGAGGGCCGCGGATCAGCAGCGGCATCGACCCGTACCTCGATTCCGCACTGCTCATCCACACGGATCCGCCCGATCACGGACGCCTCAGAAGCGTGGTGCAACGGGCCTTCAAGGCACGCGCTGTGCAGACGTTGCACGGCAGGATGCGAGTGCTCGCGGAAGACCTGGCCGACGAGCTGATCGCCGCCGGTCCCCCGGCGGACCTGGTGCGCGACTTCGCTTTCCCGTACGTCGGGCAGATCACCGCCGAACTGCTCGGGATACCCGATCCCGACGTTGAGCGGATCAAGGCGTGGACCGAGGTGATCTCATCGGTCACGAGGCACACGAAAGAGGACATGCGCACCGCGTCCCAGGAGCTCGGCGCGTTCGTGGGTGGCCTGCTCGCGCTCAAGCGGTCGGCGCCGGGCGACGACGTGCTGAGCGTCATCGCCGCGGCACGTCTGGCCGGTGAGATCGACGACCACGAGATGATTCTCCTGGCGCGCACGCTCACGTTCGGCGGGTACGGCACCGTCACCAACGTCCTGACCCGTGGCGTGCTCCTGCTGTTGCGGCACCCGGACCAGCTCGCGCTGCTGCGAGAAAGACCGGCACTCATCCCCGCCGCCGTGGAGGAGATCCTGCGCTGCTCGATGGTCGGCGGCAACGGGCTGAGCCGCATCGCGGTCACCACGGAGGACGTCGTCCTCTCCGGCGTGCGCATCGGCAGGGGTGAGACCGTGATCAGCCCGTTGACGTGTGCCAACCGGGACCCGGCCGTGTTCGCCGCACCGGACCGGTTCGACATCACGCGCGACGACGTCGAGGCACACCTCGCGTTCGGACACGGCAGGCACTTCTGCCTTGGCGGCGCGCTGAGCAGGCTCGAACTCGGCGTGGCGCTCGAAACGCTGTTCCGCCGACTACCGGGGCTGCGCCTGGCAACCTCCCCGGGGGAGTTGCGGTGGACACCGGACCTGCTGCTCGACCAGATGGACTCCCTGCCAGCCGAATGGTGACACGGCTGTCCACGCGGGACCGTCGCGTCCGACCGGGACGATGGAGCCGACTCACCTGCCGACAATCGCCGGACACTCGCGTTCCGTGCCGCGGAACAAAGCCTGCCTCCAGGAAAAACCTGAAGTTCACGCTCGCACGGTCGCACCGCTGACGAGCGAATGAACGAGAAACGCAGATACGATCGAAAGTCTTCCCTGTCGCACAGTCCTCGGCCACTCGCCCGTCCCGACCCCCGGGACGGGCGATGTACCGATGTGTCCACCGATCGCGACATCTGACGAGGCAGGAAGCTCGTGCACGGGCTCGCGACGACGCAGGCCGCCCTGCCGACCTGGAAGACCACGTCGAAGGACCGTTGGAGGAAGAATCGTGGAGCTCATGATGGCGCAGTCGTTCGAGGCCTCCACCACTACATCGAATGACGTGCCAGGCGTCGAACCATCACGCAACGATCGCCTCCTTGCGACCGGAGTCCAGCGCCACCGGCTCCAGACGGGCGCTGAAGTGCCGGAGCACCGCAGGGGCGTCGACGATGCGGTATCCCGGCAAACGAGCGGCGTCGCGTGCGACGGCACGCAAGGCCTCACCGACGAAGTCCAGGTGGCTCCGGGTGTAGACCCGACGGGGCAGGGCGAGGCGGAGCAGCTCACGCGGAGCGGGCAGATCGGGACCGCCTGCCGGATCCGGGCGGCCGAAGGTGAGCGAGCCCAGTTCGACCGAGCGCACGCCCGCCTCCAGGTACAGCGCGCACCCCAGGGAATGCGCGGGGTACCTGTACGCGGGAATGTGCGGGAGAAATGCGCCGGCGTCCAGGTAGACCGCGTGGCAACCGGTGGGGCGGACGGTGGGTATACCCGCGTCGGCGGCGAGCGCGGCCAGGTGCGCCGTGGCTGACGCACGCGCCTCGAGGTATCTCGGTTCCGTGACCTCCACCAGCCCCTGGGCTAGTGCTTCGAGGTCACGTCCGGCGAGTCCGCCGTAGGTCGGAAAGCCCTCCTGGGTGATGAGGACGTTCCGGCACCGTGCGGCGAGGTCGTCATCACGCAGCGCGAGCAGGCCGCCGATGTTCGCGATCCCGTCCTTCTTCAGCGAGGCGATCGCACCGTCAGCCAGGCTGAAAGCCTCTGCCGCCACGTCATGGGGTGGGACCTGGGAGTACCCCGCTTCTCGCTGGGTGACCAGCCAGGCGTTCTCGGCGAAGCGGGCGGCGTCGAGGAAGAACGGCACGCGGTACCTGTTGCACAGGTCCTTCACGCCTCGCAGATTGCGCATCGAGACAGGCTGTCCGCCGCTGGCGTTGTTGGTGATCGTCATGATCACGGCCGCCACTCGCGGACCGTCCGGGCCGCCGAGCACCTCGCGCAGGTGTTCCAGATGGATGTTTCCCTTGAAGGGGTAGTCGCTCGCGAGGTCCGCGGCCTCGGCACACGGCAGGTCGCGGGCTTCGCAGCCGGCCAGCTCGACATTCGCGCGGGTGGTGTCGAAGTGCGTGTTGCTGAGGGTGATCTGACCGGGTTCCAGCAATGCGGAGAACAGCACACTTTCAGCCGCACGGCCTTGATGCGCCGGAATGACGTGCGGATATGACGTGAGTTCGGCAACCACCGCTCTGAAGCGGTCGAACGAGCGGGCGCCGGCGTAGGTCTCGTCGCCTCGCATCAGCGATGCCCATTGCTCCGCGGACATGGCACTGGTGCCCGAATCGGTCAGCAGGTCGATCGTGATCTGGTCGGAGCGCAACGCAAAGAGGTTGTGGCCGGCTTCGCGGAGCGCACGACGCCGCTCTTCCCGAGTGGGAAAGACAAGCGGCTCAACGACTTTGATGCGGTACGGCTCCATGATCATGTTTATCAGTCCTTTTCGGAGTGGTTCTCGCCGTTGAGTTTTGGTGTCGAGAAGCGCGGAATCAACTGATTGTGCAATCATGCAATCGTGATCTCGTTGAGGTTCCTGTCACAGGCAGAGGAGCAGGTCGCGTTCACCACCTCCGCGCTCCTCGAAACGGTGCACTCGTGGCACGCGCTCGTCCGGCCGGGACACCACGCCCTGCACGCACCATGGGTGCGCCGATGCCGGAGCCTGCCCAGCGGGCTACGCCGCCTGTTGCGGGAACACGAGTTCATGGTGGCCGGATACGTGCCCGCCTTCTTCGAGAGCCGGGCGGACGACCACGAGGCCACGTTCGACGACCAACTCGCCGCGGTCCACGCCACGGCTCCTGAGGAGCTGGCCGCAGAGCTGGCCCAGACGTTGATCGACACGGCGCGATACCGGGGTCACGACCTTCTCCACGACGGCCACGTCCGCGACATGGCGTTGCTCGAACTTGCGGCCGTGGATGCGGGCCGAGCCGAGTTGCTGCGCCGCGTGCTCGATGATCCCCGTCGCGTGCTGGACGGTGCGCTCATCGCACTCGGCGAGTACTGGTCCGCCGCTTTCGCCGAGCAATGGGACAGTGTCGAGCCTTTGCTGCACGAACAGATCGCGCGCACAGGTCAGCAGATCGCGCGCAACGGCATCTTCTCCATGCTGCGCACGCTCATTCCCGAGATCCGCGTGGACCTCGCCCAGCGGTTGCTGAGCCTGGACCGTCCACACGACCACGAGGTCACGGTCACGAGCATGCGCCCGGTCACGTTCACTGCCAGTCACTTCGTGTGGCCGCACGTTCGCGTCACGTGCGATGAGCCGTGGCCGCTGCGCGTGACCTATCCCGTCATTCCGCTGGCCCCAGCGCCACCGGCGGCAAGCAGGGAGGACGTTCTCCGCTCACTGCGAGCCCTCGCGGCCGCGCCGCGACTCGAGATCCTGTCGGCACTCGCCGAGCAGAGCAGGAGCACCCAGGAACTGGCCTCGCTGCTCGGACTCTCGCAGTCGGTCGTATCCCGGCACCTGCATCAGATGACGCAGGCCGGCTTGCTGACGACCCGCAGAGACGGCTACTACGTGCTGTATTCGGTCGACCATTCCCGTGTCAGCGCGATCGCCGCTGCTGTCGAGCACCTCGGCGGCGCTCCACGGCATCAGCAACCTCGTCTCCGCGAGAACTAGGGAAACACCCTCGGGTGGCTCCGTGATGCGCGTCACACACTTCTGGTACGAGGAAAAACAGGAACCGGGAGGTCGTGATGATCGTCGAGATCCGCAGCCGACAGGCACCGAACCCGCGCGCCGCCTTCGTGCAACACCGCCGTGCGATGGCGAGCACCGACGGCGGTGTCACCGAACCACCGCCGTCGGTGCTCGCCAGAGGAAGAGCGGCGATGCTCGCGTGGGAGGACGACGAGGAGGACTGCGGACGGCTGGCCATCAGTGGCAGGCTGACCTGTCGCATTCATCGCCGTTGGTTGCACGAGTGCATCGCCTCCCCCACGCACATCAGCGGTGTGTCCGGCCATCGTTGGTGTCGTCGGCACGAATGCGCCACGTCAGTCGTCGTTGACGAACTCACGAGCGTCGTCACAATGGCTTGCCCGCGGTGTGGGAGCACACAGCTCAACGCGGAGAACGAGGCAGTGCTCGCGGCTTGCCGGCAGAGCATTCGTGCGTCGCACGCCTGGCAAGGTCCGGCCGTGGCCCAGCAGCACCACGCGGCGTGAACGAGAACGACCCGCCGTTCGGCGCGAGGACCTGGCGACGCGCCCGGAAGTCCGCCCTTCCGGCAGTTGCCAGCGGCAACGATCATGGACCAGATTGGCCACATGTGCCGCAACAGTGAACGAACGCGAGGTGCACTGTCGATCAGCGCCGGGATGTCCCTTCTGGCGTTGCTGGTCATGATCTCCGCCTGCAACGCGGACACGGGGGCCGACTGCACTGTGATGGGCGCACCCGCCGGGATCGCGGTACAGGTCGAGCACACGGCCGTGGCGGCCGTGGACGTCAAGGCTTGCTGGGATGCCACCTGCGTGGCCACCACCGTCCGTCCTGAGCCCGGCCACGGTGAGACCACGGGAGAGATTGCGCAGGTCACTGACATTCCAGCCCGTCCGGTCACTGTCGAGGTGTCCGCCACCGCCGCGAACGGCGCCACCACCGCCGTCGGGACCGTCACGGTCAACCCGGTCCCCCTCCATCCGAACGGCCCGCAGTGCCCGGCTACGGGAAACCGCGCCAAGATCATCATTTCAGCGGACGGAACCGTACTAGCCGGTTGACGCAGTCTGCACGCCACTCGTCGACCGACCTTCTGTCTTCGGCTGCTTCACGGAAATCGCGTGGTTCAGCAGACTGGGGACTGTCCCCAGGGTCTCGCAGAGCCGGTCGTTGCATGCTGGAACCGGCGCGATCAAAGACCTGGCAACCCATCCGCGCCGCCACCGGAGGTGCGCGATGTGGCACGACGACCTGGCCTCCAGGATCCATTCCGCGGCGTGGGACCGAGTCGCGACGCTGTTCGGCACCCGGTTGCCGAGGACGGACGTCACAGCACGTCTCGCCGCACTGACGGCTCTGGCACGATCGCATTGGGACTTCCGGCTTGGCGGGGAGCGATCGGATCTCGGGAACGACCTGTGGTTCGACAGCAGGTCCGCCGCCATCGTCGTGGACGCGGCCGCCGAGCTGGACATGGTCCACTCGACACGGGCGGCCGCCGATCGGTATGACGGCGTGATTGTGCCGGGGGGTGCGGGACACGCGCCGTTGCGGCGACTCACCTACGCGCTGGAACAGCGCATCGAATGCGCGTGGATCGCGATGCTCGGCAGCGACCGGATGGTGACCGACGAGGAACGCGTCAGGTCCGACCTCTACGCTCCGGCAGCACGGACGGAGTTCGACCTGATGTCCGCTGCAGTGGAGGTCTCATCGGGACGGTCGTCGTCCGAAGATGTGATGCTGGCGGCAGGTTACGAACACGCTCCCGGCACGACCGCACGACTGCGTCGCTACCACGGCGACCCCGGTCCTGTCTCATCGGCGCCGGTGTGGTGCCTGAGCGCACCGGCTCCGGCAGGTCGTACCCGCGCGGCCACGGAGCACACTTTCGAGCTGCTGAGCGCGGTGGCATCTCAAGTCCTCCATCCGTTCTCACGCCTCCTCGTGGTCACGAACGCGTTGTACGCGCCGTACCAGCACATGCACGCATTGCGCGTCTTGACAGCATCTACTGGAGCGCGGGTGGACGTCGCCGGGTTCAGCGCAGGCCACTTCGGACACGAGGTACGGCTGTCACCCGTCCTGCTTCTCCAGGAAATGAAGTCGTACGTGGACAGCATGTGGCGATTCACTCTCGGGGCGGGGTCCGTGGAACTGGCCGCGTAAAAGGTTCGGCACGACGACGAATCGGTCACCGAGCGTCGAGAACGGCATCTGCCTGCTGCCCTGCCGAGGATGACTCGCGTACACCTGTGGCGAAGTGAGCTGCGGCGGCATGACCGCAGACGAGGCCGGCGGGCGTGTCCGGGTGGGCCGTGGTGACAGACGCGGCTGGTATCTGTCGGCCGAACCATCGGGCGGCCTTGTCACCGAGCCCGTCGAACGACGCGCAGGCGAACAACACCTTCGTTCAAGACCCATCCAACAACGTCACGCCTCCGATGACGAGCTGACTTGTCAGCCACCAAGCCATCCCTTCACATCATCACGATCAACGAATGCCTCTGACCGGCTCAATACCAGGCCCCTGACACGGTGCTGTTCCATTGCACTTACGGGCAGCGACCGTGTTCACGGGACGGTCCATTCGCCCCCTGCTTCACCGTCGCACTCGAACGTACGGTCGTCTACGCGAACACTTCGGAAGGGCTCGACCGACCTCGAGCGTGTTGGAGGAAGCGGCAATGGCGCTGACACAGGCACTCGCGTCGGTACTGCACCACCATCTGCAGGTGATCGATCTGGCCGACCTGGGCCGAATCCGCCTCGGTCTGCTCGACCCCTTCCCGCACGCGGTCGGAGACGAATCAACGATTCGCCACCTCATGGCCCTCACCAAGTTGTCAACCAAGCAGCCTACGAGCGCCCACAGGACGACCGTCGTGCCGGTCTCGCCGTGAAGCTTCCGATTACGGGGCACCTGAGGGCTGCGGGTGGAACGAGTCGGCCTCACCCGCGTGCGGTCCTGGTCACCGATCTCGCGCTACGCCAACCAGTGAATCGAGGAGTCCAATGGCGACAGACGCCACCTCAGCGCCGACGAACCTGGCGCAGGGCCTGAGGGTCGGTATCGTCGGCGGGTCGCTCTCCGGCTGTGCGACAGCGATCGAGCTGAAACGTGCCGGTTGTGACGTCACAGTGTTCGAGCGATCCGACAAACCGCTGAAGAGCCGGGGCGCCGGCATTTCTTGTCCACCGGCACACCTCGAGGTGATGAAGGAGCGGAACCTCGTTGACGCCGACCTGCCGATGGTGTCGGCTCAGCATGCGCAGTGGACGATTCGTGCGGACGACGGCGCCCCGGCAGGCCGCACGCTCTGGAGCACGACGACGAACCTGAATTCGATGAACTGGGGAATTCTGTTCGACAACCACAGGTCTCGTGTTTCCGACGACGTGTATCAGGCGGGCCGTCGCGTGGTCGGCATGCAGGATCACGAGCACGGCCCGGTCGTCCTCGAGTTCGACGACGGCGAACGGCTCGAGTTCGATCTCGTCGTCTTCGCCGACGGCGTGAACTCCTGGGGGCGAGCGCAACTCTTCCCGGAGGCGCGCATGCGCTATGCCGGTTACGTGCTCTGGCGCGGCACCGTCGAGGAAGAGCGGGTGCCCGCCGAGGTGCGTGACGCACCGCCGACCCTCGAATGGGCGGTGCACGAAGAGGGCGTCTGCGTCATGTACAAGATCCCCGCACCGGGACGCTGCTCCGGACCTCGTGGGCGCCTGGTGAACTGGATCTGGTACCGGATGCTGCCGGAGGAGAACCTCCCGGCACTCTTCACCGACCGGCACGGGCGACTGCACCAGGGATCGATTCCCCGCGGTGCCGTCCGGGAGGACGAGGTGAGGCGCATGACCGAGGACGCACACAGGTTGCTGCGCGGGTCGGTGGCTGGTGTGCTGGCTGCGACCTCGGAACCGTTCGTGCACGGCGCGTACGACCTGCTGAACGTCCCGTCGTTCGTGCGCGGCCATGCCTGCCTGCTCGGTGACGCGGCGTCGATTCCGCGCGCTCATGTGGCCGCCGCCGCGGTGAAGGCGCAGAACGAGGCGATCGCGTTGGCCAACGCGCTCCGGACAGGAACAACGGTCCGGGAGGCGTTGCAGGAGTGGAACACCGAGGTTTACCCTGCCGCCGAGCGAATGGTGGACCTGGGCAAGCTGCTCGGTCAGGCGCAACTGCTGGACCCGCCCGACTGGCGCACGATGGACGAGTCGGGGATGGCCTCCTGGTGGAAGGACCTCACCAGCCGGGGACAGGTCTACTACCTCAAAGACGGAGCGGCAGCGGGCCGGTTGTCGCCATCCTGATCGGCGGCCGAACGTGCTGGAAGGCTCTCCCTGTGACGAAGGTGCTTCCCACGGTCCCAAGTGGTAGGACTGCCCGGCTTACGACTCGTCGTCGCAGAGCGGACGCCTTCCTCGTGTAAAGGCCGTCGATCAGGCCCTGCGCCTGTTAGCTCCGCATGCGGAGCCCGATGTGGTCCCGTCGTGGCCAGGTCAGCTCTGACCGATGTGCGGCGTACAGCGCACACATGGAGACATACGACCAATCGCTTCCGCAACGCGCTGCATCGGCAGCACCGGCGGTGCAGGCGTCAGTCGATGCCATCTGATGCAAGCGTTCTTTCACCAGTTCATGCACCGTCCCGCGGTCGGCGACAGGCCAGCCCTGGCCGCCCGCACGTGAGAGGAACTCACGGTCCGGCTCGTACGCGATCGCATGTTCGACCTGCTCTAGCGCATCCACGTCGCCGCCGGTGCCACCGACCGCAAAGCAGCCGGCCCCCGTCGCGGCATGGCTGGCGAGGATCCGCTTGACGGTATCCTTCTTGGCGTTGACCGCCGCGTGCACCTCATGCACGCCGAGGTCGTGCGCGATCACCGAGACGATGGCCGCAGGACTCCCGGACACGATGACCGGCGCTACCGCATGTGAGCGCAGCACCGTGAGCAATGGTCCTACGAAGGCGAAGGGCGCTCGTCGTTCCTTGGCCCACACCTGTCGTGCGGCGCTGGCGAGCAGGTCCTCGTCGACTGCCGCAAGGACGTTGGCGCAGACGCGCGTCGTCAGCTCCGTCATGCGGGCGTGAGAACTCCGGCCCATGTGGTAGGCGACGTGCGGGCCACGCACAGCGCTGCGGTGACGCGCGGCCACCGCGCCCATCGACACCAGTTCGTCGAGCAAACTCAGGCAGCTGACCCTGGGATGAAGTGTTCGGTCGACGTCCAGAATCACGACTCGCTTCATGACTTGCTCCAGGGTCTTGAGCTTCAGGCCGACATTCATGACTCCAGCCGGCAGTGGCGCAGCTCATGGGGCGGCCGCGGCCGAAGCGGCCGAAGCGCATCGTGCTTCTCGGCGGTCACCTTGAAGGTCGCCTGCAGCGGGCCCAGGTGGATCTTCTCACCGCAACCGCCCAATACCACGATTCCGTCGGTCATGACTTCTCGCATTCGTCTAACGACTCCGCGGTCACCTGGTGTGCGAAGGCCGGCAGCCGACAGCGAACCGAGATTGGCGCTCGTCGCCGGGGGTGTGCTGAACAGCACTCGGACGCGATCGTCGAGTGCTGCTCGGCAAGTGTGATCGTCACCGCTGAGTCGATCGGGCCTTCAATGACAGCAGATCTCCGTCCGCACAGCCATGTGCTCGCGGGCTGCCGAAAGGGCACAGGGAGAAGCCCCAGATCAGGACCCCGGAGTCTTGTCCCGCAGAGTGCAGGTGAGGCGTGCGGTGCAGGTGCGGTTGCCGTTCTCGTCCGTGATGACGATCTCCAGCGTCGCGGTGCTGCGGCCGAGGTGGATCGGTCGACAGACTCCGGTCACCACGCCGTCGCGGGCGGCGCGGTGGTGAGTGCAGGAGAGCTCCAGCCCGACCGCGATCTTGTCGAGCTTCTGCCCGTGGATGGCAGCCGCCATCGAACCCAGTGACTCAGCCAGTACGGCGTTGGCTCCCCCGTGCAACAGGCCGTACGGCTGCCTGTTGCCCTTGACCGGCATGGTGCCGATCATTTCATTGACATCCCACTGGGTGATCTCGATGCCCATCCGCGCGAACAGCTGCTCTTCTGCGAACATCGGGGGCAGGTCGATGGTCACGGTTTCTCCGTTGGAGTTGAACGAAACGGTCAGACGTCGACACTAGCCGCGGCATTCGTCGCCGCCTGCACAACGAGCGTCTGCTGCTCGATCGGCTTTCACTTGGTGCCCTTTCGGCCTGTCGCTCCTGGCACCGCATGCGGAACACGCGAAGGCTCTCGTAGACGCGTCGGTGCGGAACGGGAGGCCGGCACACATCGCGCCAACTCCGCGGCGCGTTACCGCCACGGTCGGCGGTACCTTTGGGGCAGCGTCCCGGCTGCTGGTAGCGCGCTGACATACGGCGTTGGGCCTACCCGACATCCAGGACGAGCCGGCGGTGCACGGGCGAGCCATGACGAGTGAAGGAAGAATTCGACTCTTCTGCGATGCATGATTCGGAAAGATCATCGATAATCCGACGAATGAGCATCCCGAAGCACCAACCCGGGACGCCTATTCGTGCGGTCTGCCCGAGGCAAGCCCGACTTGTCCGTGATGGTGCACATGTTCACCATCGCAAGAAGGAATGATCAACCAAGGGCTTCGTTCATGATCAACCAGGTGTCACGCCGGACGCCCGGACCCTAAAACCCAAGCCTAGGGTCCAGCGCCGGAAGGCTGCGGGCGTTGAAGTCATGAATCACGTCCCGCACCGTGCCGGCGTCCGCCGCGACCAGGCGCACGATCGACGACGCAGGGTCCCGGACGACCTGACACCACATGCGCGACACGCGGAACATCACGCTCACGCGCAGGCGCAGGCGCGGACTGGCCGATGTCGGCGTTCTCATGGCCAGCTCCGAAGCCGGTTCGGGTCGCACGCGAACGCTGTCCCGCTCGCATCGCGCGTTCCTATCGACCGGCTGCTGGAACGTCTTGCTGTTACGACGCTCGACACGCCGGATCGTCAGCCACCGCCCACCGGCCCCCTCCGTGCACAACCTTCCGCAGCACCATGGCCACCTGACGGTCCGAGACCTGTTGCAAAGTTCCGCTCACGGAAATGGCCGCGGGGATTCGGCCGAGGACACCGAGTGAGACGGCCATCGTGACGAGACCCGGCTGGGTCGCGCCGCGGTCCAAGGCCACGACAAGACCACTGGCACAGCTCGGAACCGACGCTGAACCTGTGGCGCCTTCCAACACAGCTCGTCCCGCCGCCACTCGGCTCGCCAGCCATCGCGTTCCACGTCCGGACCCGCGCGTCGTGGTGTGCTGTGCGATGTCGAACTGGTCCACGCAGCGCACGAGATCGCCATCAAGGATCATGAGCTGGATCAGCAGGTGCGTTCTTTCGAAGATCTCGAGCATGAGGGGGCGTGCCCGGTCGGCCAGCAGATGCTCTTGGTCGTTGAAAGCGATGATGCCTGGCAGGTGTGCCGTGAGGCGGTAACCGGAGCTCGTCCTGACGATGACCCGCTCATCCTGCAGCGCGCGTACCAACCGGTGCACCGTCGCCCTGGGAATCCCCGTACTGGCCGACAGGGCTGTCATGCTCGACACGGTGCCGCCCTCCGAGAGCGCACGCAGGATGGCGCAGGTCCGTTGCACAAGGCGGGGTGTCCGGTTGGCGTCTGTCGTGCCCGACAAGATGTTGGCAGGCATACGGGTCCTCCAATCGATGCGCTTCCAGACGCGTTCCGGCTGGCCGGGTCTCGCCGAGTGACGCATCACTTGTTCGGTCAGCCGGCGGTGACGGTCGGGGGTTCGCCGGTTGCTTCCATCTCTTCGGCGATGCGCATCGCCTCTTCGATGAGGGTCTCCACGATCGCGTGCTCGGGGACGGTCTTGATGACCTTGCCCTTCACGAAGATCTGGCCCTTGCCGTTGCCGCTCGCCACGCCCAGGTCGGCCTCGCGGGCCTCGCCGGGGCCGTTCACCACGCAACCCATCACGGCCACGCGCAGCGGCACCTCCATGCCCTCCAGGCCCGCGGTGACCTGCTCGGCGAGCGTGTACACGTCCACCTGGGCTCGGCCGCACGACGGGCAGGACACGATCTCCAGCTTGCGCGGACGCAGGTTCAGCGACTGCAGGATCTGGTGGCCCACCTTGATCTCCTCCACCGGCGGGGCGCTCAGCGACACGCGGATGGTGTCACCGATGCCCTGGCGCAGCAGAGCACCGAAGGCCACCGCGGACTTGATCGTGCCCTGGAACGCCGGACCGGCCT
>NZ_JBFBAW010000014.1:0-211848 GCF_040682435.1 Lentzea sp. NPDC051208
GATCCACGGCGGCGACTGACCCCTCCTCACGACCAAACATGATCCACATCGGACGCGCTGCCCGCCAGCAAGTTGATCATTCTGTTAGGACCTCTTAGGACATCGGCACACCGGGGGCCAGCGTTGCGTGTTCTAGATCACTCAGACAGCGGGTAGCCACCCATCTCGCACCCCTCCCTCTCGCGCCGGTTAGCACGATATCGGATAGTACGAGTTCGTAGCAATTACTCCTTGTTGTCGAGTGCGAGCCTGGTGCGACGGTGGGCCGGCCCGAGTTCGCCGGACAGCACCTCCATCACCTGGCGCAACAGGTCGCGCAGGTGCTCCAGGTCGGCGCCGGGCAGCGCGGTGAAGAGGTCGCGTTCCCGTTCCGCCTGGCCCGCGACGATCTGCAGGAAGATCTCGCGGCCGGCGTCGGTCAGCGTCGCGGGCAACGAGCGGCGGTCGCTCGGGTCGAGCGCGCGGACCACGAGGCCCGCCTTCTCCAGCCGGTCGAGGCGGCTCGTGATCGTGGTGGCGGGGCTCAGCGTGCCGTTCGCGAGTTGCTTGGGCGTGAGCCGGTGCGGCGGCCCGATCCAGAAGAGCCGGGCGAGGATCTCGTAGTCCGCGCGGTTCAGCCCGTGCGGCGCGGCGATCTCCGTGGCGAGGAAGTCGAGGTACTTGCTGATCTGGTGGACCCGGTCGACCACGCCTTCGACCACCGGATCGATCGCCGGAACCATGGCCCTCCACGACTCGACCTCGGCATCGGTGTCGTCAGCACCACGGTTGCCCATCCCGCAATGGTAGTTGCGCCCGCATGCGGAACGGCCCGCGTCTCTCCCGGACGCGGGCCGTTCCGTCTCACCCCCTGGTGATCAGCGTCCCCCTGGTGCAGATCCCGCCTGTAAGACACCTCAGCCGCGGCTGATGTTGCTCCCACCGCCGAATGTCACTCGAATGCAGTAGTGGCCGGATGCTTCGCGCGCCGCGCCCTAGGCTGATCGACATGAGCGAGAAGCCGCAGGGCTCGGGCGAAAGCACGCTGACCGTCGTCCTCGCACTGCTGGTCAACCTGGCCATCGCGGTCATGAAGGCCGTCGCGGGCGTTTTGACCGGATCAGCCGCGATCCTCTCCGAAGCCGCGCACTCGGTGGCCGACACGTTCACCGAGGCACTCCTGCTGACGGCTCTGCGCCGCTCAGGCCGGCCGGCCGACCGCCGTCACCCGTTCGGCTACGGCAAAGAGCGCTACTTCTGGTCGTTGCTGGCCGCGGTCTCGATCTTCGCCTCGGGCGCGATGTTCGCGTTCTACGAGGGCTTCCGCACGGTCTTCGGTGAGCCGGAAGAGCAGACCAGGCCACTGGTCGGCTACGTCGTGCTGGGCCTGGCGTTCGTCCTGGAGTCCGTCTCGTGGACGCAGGCGTTCCGGCAGGTCCGCTCCGAGTCCGCCGCGCACGGCCGCGGGTTCTGGGACTTCCTGCGCGTCTCCGACGACCCGACCGTGAAGACCGTGTTCCTGGAGGACTCGGCCGCCCTGATGGGCCTGGTGCTGGCGTTCGCGGGCCTCGGCCTGCACCAGCTGACCGGCTCGTCGCTGTGGGACGGCCTCGCGTCGCTGGCGATCGGCGTGCTGCTCGCGCTGGTCGCCTACGTCCTGGCACGCACGAACCGCGGCCTGCTGATCGGGCAGCAGGCAGACCCGGTGATGGTGAAGTCGATCTGGCGCCGGCTCGCCGAGGTGTCCGAGGTCGACGCCGTCGTGGACGTCCTGACGATGTCGATCGGCACCGACCGCGTGCTGCTGTGCGCGCGACTCGACTTCGACGACGCGCTGACGGCACACCAGCTGGAAGACGCGTGCGTGCGCATCTCCGCGGAGTTGCGCACGCAGTTCCCGGACCTGGACGAGATCTTCCTCGAACCCGTCCCGCGCACCGATCCCGAACTGCGCCGGCGGGTGCTGGAGCGGTACGGCGACCTGAGTTAGCGGCGGGTGTCCGTCTGGTGGAAGTTCAGGTAGGCGCGGCTCGGCGTCGGCCCGCGCTGCCCCTGGTACCGGCTGCCGGCCTGCTTCGAGCCGTACGGGTGCTCCGCCGGGCTCGACAGCTTGAACAGGCACAGCTGCCCGATCTTCATGCCGGGGTGCAGCGTGATGGGCAGGTTCGCGACGTTCGACAGCTCCAGCGTGATGTGGCCGGAGAAGCCGGGGTCGATGAAGCCCGCGGTGGAGTGCGTGAGCAGACCGAGCCTGCCGAGGCTGGACTTGCCCTCGAGCCGCCCGGCCAGGTCGTCCGGCAGCGTCACCATCTCGTAGGTCGACCCGAGCACGAACTCGCCGGGGTGCAGCACGAACCGCTCACCCTCCGGCGTCTCGACCAGGCTCGTCAGCTCGTCCTGCTGCTGCGAGGGGTCGATGTGGGTGTACTTGGTGTTGTTGAAGACCCGGAAGAACCGGTCCAGCCGCACGTCGAAGCTCGACGGCTGGAGCATCTCGACGTCGAAGGGGTCGAGGACGAGACGGCCTGACTCGACCTCTTTGCGCAGATCCTGGTCACTCAGCAGCACCCGGACAGGCTAACCGAAGCGGGCGCACCGCAGGTTCCCGCGCTGTGTATGATCGGCGACGAGCTCGCTCACGCGGGTGTAGTTCATTGGTAGAACGACAGCTTCCCAAGCTGTAGAGGCGGGTTCGATTCCCGTCACCCGCTCGAACCCGGAGCCGGTGTGTGCCTGCGGAAAGCGCAGGCCGCACCGGCTTCGGTGTTTTCTGGGGCCGAGCCCCCAGACGCCGGCCAGGCGGCTCCGCCCCCGGACCCCCCGACGCCGCAGCGGATATCCCTTTATCCGGCGATTCATCTATCAGAAATGAAAGCTCTGCCGTCTCAATTGGAATGCTTCACTCGATCAGGTGACGCTTGACAGGGATCGGGACTATCGGAAGGTAAGAAGTAGCCCTGGCGGTCGCTCTTTCGATTCGAGTACCGCACTCGATCGGATGATCGCTTCGCCAGACAGTCCCTCTCCGTAAGTTCGAATTAACCCGGAGTCACCCCTGAGACGCGACAATCGAGCCGCATTCGACGTCCTCGCGCAGGCTTTGGCGCGATGTCACGCGGATCGAGTCACCGGAACGTTGCGCATTGTCGGCAACGCGGGCGGGCTGTTTCATTTCCGCGACGGCCTGGTGATCTCGGTGGACAGCCCCGGATCGCCCGGAGCGGAGATGTTGCTGCTGAGTTCGGGCCGGATCGAGGAAGGGGACTGGACCGCGGCTCTGGTGGAGAGCGTCGAGACGCGGTCCCTGCAGGCGGCGCTCGTCGCCCGCGGGATCGGCGCCGCCGAGCTCCAGAGCCTCGTGATGGTCGCTGTGCAGGACGGGGCGTTCGCCACGGCCGTGGGTGAGATCGAGCGATACGTCATCGACGAGTGCATCGATCCACCGCTGTTACCTGCGGAGCAAGGCGTCGCGCCGGACCTGTTGCTGGCCGGGACCGCTCGGCGGTTGGACGCGATCGCCGCGTTCTCCCTGTCGCCGTACCGGGACCGGGTGGTGCCCGGCCGCTTGACGGAGCCGGCCGGCCTGACGGCGGAACGACGGGAGATCGTCGCGCACGCCGACGGACGGCGCACCGCTCGGGACCTGGCGTTCGCGCTCGGCCGGAGTCTTCATCCGGTCGTCGTCGAGATCGCCCTGATGCTCGAGGACGGACTGCTGGAAATCGCCTCGCCCGCGACGTCGTTCCGATGTTCGCACTGGGGGTTGGCTGCGTTGCGCCCGCGGGCGCAGACCGGACCGGAATTCGAAATCTCCCCGAGGTCTTCGGAGGTGTGATGTTTGTCCTGAGCGGTTCGACATTTCCGATTCTGAAAGGGAGTGAATTGGACTACGACGCTCTGAGCGCCGAACTGCGAAAGCTTCGAGAAAACGTCGCCGGAGTGACCGACACCGTCATCGCCGCGTCCGACGGGATCCCCATCGTCGCCGACGTGGCGAAGAACATCGACCCCGCCCACATCTCGGCCCTGGCCGCCGCCGACCTCGGCATCGCACGTCAGGCCGCGGAGGTGATCGGCCTGGGCACCCTCAGCCAGACCGTGGTGTTCGGCAGCGAGGGCTACATGGCCGTGTACGCCATCGGCAGGTTGTCACTGATGGTCGTGCTCGGGGACAAGGGATTGAACCTCGGCCGCCTTCTGCACGAGACCCGGCCCGTCATCGAGCGAGTCGGCGTGATCCTTTCCTCGTAGAGCACCAGAAGCACCAGTGTGAAAAATGGTCGCAGCCCATGTCCAGGCTCGGTTCACAGCTCTCATCAATTATGTCCTCTTTTTGGGGACACATCCGCACACGACCGAGTCGCGGCAGTTCGGATGCGCCGCCTCGATCACCATTAGACACAGGGAAGTGGAGTTTGATGAACATCGATACCGCGTTGAAAGAGGCCATGTCGATCTCCGGCGCTGTCGGTGTCGCACTGGTCGACTACGACAGCGGGATGTCGCTCGGCACCAGCGGCGGAGGTGACTGGCTGAACCTGGAGATCGCGGCGGCCGGGAACACCGAGGTCATTCGCTCGAAACTGCGGGTGATGCAGTCGCTCGGGCTCAGCGACACCATCGAGGACATCCTGATCACGCTGCACCGGCAGTACCACCTGATCCGGTTGATGGGCGGCGTGAAGAACAGGGGTTCGCTCTTCCTGTACCTGGTGCTGGAAAGGGACAACGCGAACCTCGCGCTGGCCCGGCACCAACTCAAGCGCATCGAGGCCGACCTGATCGTCTAGTCCGGATCAACGCCGCAGAAATGCCGAAAGCCCTCCGTGCGTGAGGGCTTTCGGCATTTCCGGAACAATCATCGAGAAGCGCTAGTCGACCGGTAGGCCCCACGGCCGGCGGTCGAGTTCCACCCAGCCGCCACCGCGTGCGAGTGCGGCGCGCACACCGGCCACGTGCTCAGCGAACGACGCCAAGTCCCCGTGCAGCAGTTCGGCGCGCTCGACGTCCAACGGGTGTGTGTCGTCGTGCCACAGGTCGACCGCGAACGAAGCGACGAACGACATCGACTGCAGGAGTTGCAGCAGAGCGACAGACGGTCGCGCGGTCTCCGCGAGGTAGCAAAGGCGGATCTCCTCGCACACGGCCAGCAGCGACCGCACCTGACGGATGGCGTCGGCCGGCGTGCCGTCCCACGACGGGTCCGGCCACACGCGGTCGCTCAGCTCCAGCCAAAGCCGCCAGCCCGTGGCGAGTTCCGCGTCGTCTGCGGGAGACCACTTACCCATGCATCCACTGTGCATGCGAGAGCGGAAAGAGTCTCGTGACGATGACGCACGCCACGGCAACCGATGCGCCACACATACGTCCTGTAGCGCATGACGCGCGTGCTGGCCTACGGCTTCCTGCTCGTGCCCGTCGCGGTCGTCACGGTGCTGAGGAGCGATTTCCCGGTCACGCACACGACCGGGCTGGTCGCGGGTGCGACGATGGTGCTGGCGAGCACGGCGCAGACCTACACCGGAACACCGATGCCCTACGTGTGGCTCGCGGCGGCGACCCTGTTCGGGTGCGCCGCCGCGAGGATCATGAGGAACGAACGGCTTACGCCTTCACCCGCTCCGGCTCAGGCTCGTCGGAGTTGAGCGAGTCGAGCAGGACGTCGCGCTCGGTCGAGGGCTCCTTCTTCAGGAAGCCGATCGACAGGTAGAGCACCAGCGAGAGCAGCAGCGGCCACGACACGAGCACGCCCTTGGTGACCCAGGCGGCCTTGTTCATCTGCTCGATGTAGAGGAACGCCCACATCCCCAGACCGCCGACCACCGAGGCGATCGCCGCCGTCGAGCCGACCTTGCGGAACCACGGCAGCAGGCCGAGCATCAGCGGGATCGCGATCGGGCCCATCGTGGCGGCGACCAGGTCGACCACCACCTTGAGCACGAAGCCCTGGCCTCCCGACGCGATGGCGATGATCATGCTGACGCCGATGAAGGTGAACGTCGTGATGCGGGCCAGCTTCAACTGGTTGTCCGCCGAGAACGTCTTCACCTTCTTCCAGAGGTGCGGCAGCATGTCGCGGTTGATGACCGCGGCGATGACGTTCGCGTCCGACGACACCATGGCCATGGTGTGGGAGAAGAAGCCCGCCAGGACCAGGCCGATCATGCCCGCGGGCAGCATCTCCTTGCCCATCTCGATGTACGCGTTCTCCGCCTGCGCTCCCTGGAGGCCCGGCACGATCAGCGGCGCGGCCCACATCGGCAGGAACAGCACGAGCGGCCACACGAGCCACAGCACGGACGAGAGCAGCGCGGACCGCTTGGCCGCGAAGCCGGACGGCGCGGCCATGTAGCGCTGCGCCAGGTTCCACATGCCGCCGTTGTACTCGAGCGTCTTGATGAGGAAGAGCGCCATCAGGAACGTCGACGTGTACGGGCCCGCCAGCGGGTCGCTGTGGCTGTCCGGGAGCTTGTCCCAGATCGTCACCGGGAAGTCCCAGCCGAGCGTGCTGGCGACGGCGAACAACATCGCGAAGCCCGCGGCCGCCTGGATGATGAACTGGCCGAAGTCGGTGAGCGCGTCGGCCCAGAGGCCGCCGAGCACGGAGTAGATCATCGTGACCAGGCCGATGATGATGATGCCCCAGGTGATCGGGACACCCGCGAACCCGCGGAGCAGGATCGAGACGGCCGCCCACTTGGCGGCGATGTCGACGACCTTGAGCAACGCACCCGCGTAGGCCATGACCTGCTGGGTCGGCACGTTGTAGCGCTTCGCCAGGTACTCGAGCGGCGACTTGACGTCGTGCTTCGAGCGCAGCCGGTTCCACCGCGGCGCGAAGAGGAACGCGCCGATGCCGACGCCGATGCCGATCGTCAGTGACCACCACACGTAGACCGTGAGCCCGAGCCGGTACGCCTCGGAGGCGAACGCGACGAACATGACCGCGCTGTAGCCCGACATGTGGTGCGAGATGCCGGACAACCACCACGGCATCTTGCCGCCCGCGGTGAAGAAGTCGGCGATGTTGTGGACCCGCCCGCGCGACCAGAGGCCGATCCCGACCATCACGAAGAAATAGCCGACAACCACGATCCAATCGAGGGTGCCCATGTGACCTCCTTGCGTGCACACGCGTGTGCCCGCGAGAGCACCAGGCCTCATGGCGGCGGAACCTGGCACATCCGCACGGGATATGTGACGTAGGTCTTACGAGACTGTTGCGGTGGGATGGAAGACCTTCGGCCGTCTTGAATCACATTCGTGACCCTTGTTCATCCACGTGAACCGACCGGACCGCGTCACACGTCCGTGGGAACGACGTCTCTCCTCCAGAAGCACGAACGGAGGTGCTGATGCTCCCGCCCGGCCGGCCTGCCCCCGGCGTCGCGCTGATCGACCCCGTGCCGCTCTACCGCGAAGGCCTGTCCGCCCTGATCAGGCGGACTCCCGGCCTGCGCTGGCTCGGTTCGACCGGCGATCCGCACGCTGCCGTTCGCCTACATGAACAACTGCGTCCCGACGTGCTGCTCATCGACTCCGTGCTCGACCCGGTCGGCCACCTGACCCGGCTGCTGGCTGAACGCGACCCGGCTCTGCTGGTCATCGGACTGGTCCGCGACGCGCATTCGCACGCGAACTACGTGACGTCCGCGTTAGAAGCAGGGGTCCGCGGCGTCGTGCCGCGCAGTGCCGAGTCCGGCCAGATCGTGCGGGTGATCGCCGAGACGGTCCGCTCGCGCGGTTACGTGCATCCCGACCTGCGGCCGAAGGAACGACCGACGCTGACCAGGCGCGAGTACGAGGTGCTCACGCTGATCGCGGACGGCCTGGAGAACCAGCAGGTCGCGAACGAGCTGATCGTGTCCGTGGAGACCGTGCGGACCCATGTCAAAGGCATCCTGCGCAAGCTCAGCGCACGCGACCGAACGCACGCGGTGTCGCTCGCCTATCGGTCGGGACTGCTGATCGGCTGTCCGGCCGTGTTCGAGTAGTCCGGACGCGCAGCCTGACCGAGCTTCGTGAACAGGCGAGCAGGTGCCGCCGAAAATTGGCCCCCCGCACGTGCGGCACGCGTCTGACCGGCCCTCATGCCCGATTCAGGTCACCCGGAGGACTGTCTACTTCGCCACCAGTGGGTGGTCGGCCTTGCCGGGGTTACTGTCGAGTAATACTCTGTTGTTACCGGTCAGTAGGCGACCCCGCCGCGACCCTGAGGAGTGAGCTGACGAGATGGGCCACTACAAGAGCAACGTCCGGGATCTCGAGTTCAACCTGTTCGAGGTCTTCAACGTGCAGGACCACCTCGGCAAGGGGCCGTTCGAGCAGTCCGACGAGGACACTGCGCGCAGCGTGCTGGCCGAGGTGAAGAACCTCGCGGAGGGTGTCCTCGGGGACTCCTTCGTGGACGCCGACCGCAACCCGCCGGTGTTCGACCCGGCGACGCACTCGGCAACCCTGCCCGAGTCGCTGAAGAAGTCGTACCAGGCGGTGTGGGACGGCGAGTGGTACCGCCTGTTCCTGCCGAACGAGCTGGGCGGTTTCGGCACCCCGCCGTCGGTCACGTGGGCCGCTTCCGAGCTGCTGCTCGGCGCGAACCCGGCCGTCTACATGTACCTGGCGGGTCCGAGCTTCGCGACGGTCGTCTACAACAACGGCACCGAGCGCGACAAGCAGTGGGCGCAGCTGATGATCGACCGCGGCTGGGGCGCCACGATGGTGCTGACCGAGCCGGACGCCGGTTCCGACGTCGGTGCCGGCCGCACCAAGGCCTTCAAGCAGGAGGACGGTTCCTGGCACATCGAGGGCGTGAAGCGGTTCATCACGTCCGCCGACCAGGACCTGACCGAGAACATCATGCACATGGTGCTCGCGCGTCCCGAGGGCGAAGGCATCGAGGCGAAGCCCGGCACCAAGGGCCTGTCGCTGTTCCTGGTGCCGAAGTTCCACTTCGACCCGGAGACCGGTGAGCTGGGCGAGCGCAACGGCGCCTTCGTCACCAACGTCGAGCACAAGATGGGCCTCAAGGCGTCCACGACGTGCGAGCTGACCTTCGGCCAGCACGGCGTGCCCGCCAAGGGCTGGCTGCTCGGCGAGGTGCACGACGGCATCGCGCAGATGTTCGACGTCATCGAGTACGCCCGCATGATGGTCGGCACCAAGGCCATCGCGACGCTGTCGACCGGCTACCTGAACGCGCTGTCCTACGCCAAGGAGCGCGTGCAGAGCGCCGACCTGACGCGCATGACGGACAAGACCGCCCCGCGCGTCACCATCACCAACCACCCGGACGTCCGCCGCAGCCTCATGCTGCAGAAGGCGTACGCCGAGGGCCTGCGCGCCGTGTACCTGTACACCGCGACGCTGCAGGACAAGGTGATGCTCGGCGGCGACGACGCCAAGCTCGCGGCCAAGGTCAACGACCTGCTGCTGCCGATCGTCAAGGGCGTCGGCTCGGAGCGCGCGTACGAGCAGCTGGCGCAGTCGCTGCAGACGCTGGGCGGCTCGGGCTTCCTGCAGGAGTACCCGATCGAGCAGTACATCCGCGACGCGAAGATCGACTCGCTGTACGAGGGCACCACGGCCATCCAGTCGCTGGACTTCTTCTTCCGGAAGATCATCCGCGACAAGGGCCAGGCGCTCACGTTCATCAACGGCGAGATCCAGAAGTTCCTCGACAACGAGGGCGGCAACGGTCGCCTGAAGGAGGAGCGGGCGCTGCTCAAGCAGGGTCTCGAAGACCTGCAGGGCATGCTCGGCGCGCTGGTCGGGTTCCTGACCACCTCGCAGGAGGACGTCCGCAACCTCTACAAGGTCGGCCAGAACTCGGTCCGCCTGCTGATGACCGCGGGCGACGTCCTCGTCGGCTGGCTGCTGCTGCGCCAGGCCGAGGTCGCGCTGGAGAAGCTCGGCGGCACGCCGTCCGCCAAGGACAAGGCGTTCTACGAGGGCAAGATCGCGGTGGCGTCGTTCTTCGCCAAGACCGTGCTGCCGGAGCTCACCGCCCGTCGCAAGATCGCGGAGTCCACCGACAACGCGCTGATGGACATCGACGAGAGCGTCTTCTAAGCGCCTCGACGGACTACGGGTCCTCGCACCTCCTGCCCGAGGTGCGAGGACCCGTTTTTCATTGCGCCGCGAAGAGGAGCGGACCGGCCGTCGCACCGATGTTGAGGGCGGCGGTCGCGTACGAGCCGGCCATCGTCGGCGCTCCTGCCGCGTGGTGCAGCACCCTCGCGATCAACGTGCTGCCCACCGCGAACGACAGCACGCCGAGCACGAAGACCAACGGCAGCAACACGATCGGCTCACGGCCGAGCACGTCGAGGCTGAACCAGCCGGCGACGCCGGTGACGACCGGGGCCAGGAACGTGAAGTGGCCGAAGGTCACCGCGTTCACCAGCACCGCGAGCACGATCACCAGCACCAGTCGCGGTTTGCGCAGCTCCGCCAACTCAGGTCGCAACGCGACGGTGGTGTGCTGCCGCCGGGACGGAATCCCTTTCAGGACACCGGCCGCGGCCGGCACGCAGAGGACCGCGACGGCCAGGAACGTGGTTCGTCAGCCGAGTGCGGTGCCGAGCAGCAGGCTGAGCCTCGGTGGCCAGTTGCGGGCCAGCGCGGCCATCAGCGGTGCGCCGACGACTATTCCTGCCGCGAAGGCCGAGGTGAGCGTGCCGGCGGTGCCCACGGACACGTGGAAATCGGCGGCGACGGCGGGCAGCAGCCCGGAGAGCATGAACTCGTGCCCATGGCGAACACGGGCAGGGCGAGCAGGTACAGCGAAAAATGCACGGAGGAGCTCCGAGGACGAGGGGTTCACCGGGGCTGACGGTTCAGACCGCAGACCCGACCCTGGATGCCTCAGGACTCGACATGATCGGCACGGTAGCGCGATCACCTCACACGATGCAGCTTGATTTCGTTGTCAGTTGACAGTCCCTCGTTCGGAATCAAAGATTGGACGGTGTTCCTGTACCTGCTGATGCTGTGCGCGGTCGTCGGCGTCCTGGCGCTCGCGACGATCGTCCTGCGACGCCTGAAGAACCGGCAGGTGCGCCAGGACGAGCTGTGGTTCGGGTACGAGCAGCACATGGACGCGCTGCGCGCGGTGTCGCCGGAAGCGGAACTGGCGAGGGTCTCGCAGGTGTACCAAGGGGCGAAGAGCGGCACCAAAGCCGTGATCGCGTGGGAGCGCACCGGAGTCGAGCAGGACTCGTGGTTCGAGGGGATGAACCCGAGTCCCGGCGACCTCCTGCTGCTGCGCGGCAGCCCCGGCTGGGGGCCGGACTCCGCCAGTCCCAACGTCCTCTACGTGGCGCCCGGACAGGTCCTGTCGTCCATGACGGTGGAGGCGCAGGCGGCCGCGGCCCGGCATCGGCACAGGCTCGCGGCCACCGGCGTCACTCCTTGATCGCTCGCGCGGCGGCGAAGCAGTAGACGCCGAACGCGCCGATGCCGATCGCCACCGCGGACAGCAGGAACACACCATAAGGCTGTGCTGCCAACGTTTTCAGGGCCTTGTCCATGCCGCCGGACTGCTGGGGGTCGGCGTTGATCGCGGCGAGTCCGACGAGAACGCCGATCACGCCGTACGCGGTGCCCTTGCCGATCCAGCCGATCCGGCCGACGGGCTCGATCCACGTCGGGGCCTTGCCCATGTCGAGGTCCTTCTCGAAGGACTTCTTGATGCCCTTGTAGATGATCACACCGGCGATCCAGAGGATGCCGATCGCGATGGCACCGACGATGAACTGGCCGCCGGGCCACGAGAGCACCTGCGCCGTGAGTTCTTTCTGCTGCTGGTTCTGGTCACCAGAGCCACCAGAGCCCGTCGCGTATTTGAAGGCACCCAGCGCGATACCGGTCGCCGTGACGGCGCGGGCCGCGGAGCCGATGCGCTTGAAGATGCGCTTCCGCTTCTTGCTGATGTAGGTGTACCCGACGAAGGCGAGCAGCAGCTGCCACAGCGCGAAGCACACGAGTCCGATCGCGAGCGTCCACAGCAACCACGCGCCGCCCTGAGCGACGTCGCTCAGCGCGCCTTTCGAGTCGGCCTGTTCGGAAGCACCGAACGCGACCTGGATCGCGAGCCACGCCACAAGGACGTGCACGACCCCGTACAGCACCATTCCCGCCCGTCCGAGCGTCTGGACGACGGGGTGTCTTCGCGCCTCTTGCGCAACAGTGGCCACGAACGGGTGATTACCCGCGCGTGGCCACCGTCAACCTGAAAGTCGCTCAGCCGCCGGGTGGCGGTGGCTCGCAGATGATCTTGAACTGCGGGTCGTAGCGGACCGTGCGCGACTCGCTGCGCGACTGGCCCGTGCGGCGGTCCGTGATCGTGCGGGTGTCCGTCACCGAGAAGCCCGGAGCGCCGTTGCTCGGCGAGCAACCGGCCTTGTTGACCTTCTTCTCCTGCGGCTGGGTGGGGTTGAAGTCACCGCTGGTGGAGCCCGTGACGTCGTAGTTCTTGGTGCCCCAGAGCACGATTTTGATGGACCCCGGGGTCCAGATCGTCTGGATGGCGACGCCCGTGTCGTCCGGGTTCGTGAAGGCGATGTCGATCAGGCTGTTGCCCGCGCCGTCCATGAACACGGTGGCCTCGCGGCCCTTCGGGTACCGCGTGATCCAGTAGCTGTGCTCCTTGTGACCCGCGTCCTTCATGCCCGCGTAGTAGTACGCGTTGTAGAGCGTGGTCGCGAACTGCGAGATGCCGCCACCGACCGCCATGCCGGGGATGCCGTTCTCGATGATGCCCGCCTCGACGTAGCCCTGCGCGGTACCGCGGGGGCCGGTGTGCTTGTTGAGGCTGAACGTCTCCTTGGGCTTCACGATCGCGCCGTTGACCTTCTCGGCCACGACCCGGATGTTGACGCCCGAGGCGGGAGCGAAGCCACCGGTCTGGAACTCGCCGATGACCTCCTTGATGCCCATCTTGTTCGCCTGCTCGGTGGTGACCTTCGCGGGCGTGTGCTTGTACTCGAACTTGACCTCGCGCGCGTCCGTCTTCTTCAGCGTGTCGAAGTAGGGCTGGAGGTTCTTGTCCCAGTCGAGGTCGAGGCCGTCCACCGACGGCTTCACGGTCGGCTTGCCGCCCTCGAAGACGATCTGGGCGTCCTTGCCCTGCTTGACCGTGTCCTTGAGCTGCGGCCCGGTCACCTCGGCGAGCTTGTCCTTGTTCGGCGTGACGTTCAGCGCGCCGCCCTCGCCGGGAGCGAAAGCCAGGGTGGTCCCGATCTGCTCCGGCGTGAGCGTGGCGTCCTTGCCCTCGCCCTTGATGACGACGGGACCGGACACCGCGGTCTTCACGACCTCGTTGAGCGCCTTCTCGACGCCCTCCTTGGTCGTCTTGACCGGGGTGAAGTCCATCGGGACCTCGACCGGGTTGCCGGACGCCCAGTTCGCGACGACCGCGTTCACGGCGTCCTCGGCCTTGAGCTTCTGGCCGGCGTGCGGCTCGACGGCGACGGGGTTCGCGCCCTCGAACTTGATGGTGCCCTCGATCGGCTCGTGGTCGAGCTTGGGGCGCAGGGCCTCCAGCGCGCCGGAGACCTTCGCGTCGTCGGCCTTCGTCGCGACACCGACCTCGCGGCTGGTGAAGAACGAGGTGACACGCGTGAACGGGCTGAGCGGCTGGCTGCCGGCACGCTCGATCGTGCTGTTCCAGTCGAGCTCCAGGCCCGCGGACTTCGGGTCGAGCTCGGACGTGACGTCGCCTGCCTTGAGCGCGACGGGCTTGTCCAGCCGCGGGCCGATCTCGTCGCGCAGCTTCTTCTCGGCCTCGTCGTGGCTCATGCCGCCGACGTCGACGCCCGCCACCGTCACGCCGCGCGGCACGTTGCCGCTGGAGACGAGGATGTCGAGGCCGTAGAGCAGGCCGAAGGCGCCGACCACGGCCGCGGCCACGATCAACGCCTTCTTCTTCGTGTTCTTCGGCTTGGCCTCGTCCTCGCCCGGCTCGATCATCACGGGCCCGTAGACGCCGGAGTCCTCCGGCTGCGGCTCGGGCGGCGCCACCGGCCTCATGTACTCCGTGGCGTCCTCGCCGGCCGGGAAGCCGACACCGGTCACAGCCGCGGTGACGGTCGGCTCGTTCGAGTCCGGCTCCTCAGACGGCCACGCCTCGGTCGAGGCGTCCACCTGGACCGGAGCGATCTTGGTCGTCTGCTCCGAGGACGTGCCTCCGGGACCCACCGGAGGCATCGCTCTCGTCTTGTCAGCGTCGTACGGCACAGCTCTCCCCGTTGCCCTGTCTCTCCTGAGGTGGCATATGTGTGCAGCTATCAGGCGTCGATCGCGAACCGGCGGCTCATAGGTACAGACCGGTACCGTGCTCGGTGAGCTCGGTCGCAACCGCGTGCAGATCGCGTTCCCTCATCACGAGATACGTGGTGCCGTGCACCTCGACCTCAAGCTGATCTTCCGGGTTGAACATCACCCGGTCGCCGACCTTCACGTGGCGCACGCTGGTACCGACTCCGAACACATCACCCCACGCCAACCGCTTCGCCATCTGGGCCGTAGCGGGGATCACGATGCCTCCGCTGGAACGCCGCTCGCCGTCCTCGGGCGAGATGCGGACCATCACACGGTCGTACAGCATCTGGATCTCGAGCTTGACATCAGGCACCAGCAGAGTCTACGTGCCTTGACGACCTTCCTCGTCCATGCCGCCCATCAACAGCGGGAGACGGGTAGGTGCATCGGCAACAACTCGAACCGGCACCCCCCAGTCCTGCCTGGTCAGACGGCACACCGGGTGTTCGTCGGCAGGATCGTCACTGCAACTGGCGGCCTGCGCTACGACGTGCAGAACGCCGTTCGTGACCTGATCGTTGATCCGCAACGCCCGTACCAGTTCGGTACCGACGCCCGCGCCCTCGAGGATCAGCTCCGGGGGTGAGCTGGTGATCTCCAGACGGGTCGAGGGGCCGTACCTCTCGTCCAGTTTCGTCCCGGTCGGCGGCGTGAAGACGACCGCGAGCTCGAACTCGCCCGGCGCGATGTCGGTGGAGGGCCGCTTCACCTCGTGGGCCGCGCCGTCGATCTTCGTGGCGGACGCCGCGAACCGTTCGAGCCGGTGGGCCGCGCTCGCGACGACGACGAGCTCACCGTCGACGACGAGCGCGTCGGACGGCTCGGCGATGTCCGTGGCGATCGTGGTCAGGGTGTTCGTCTCGGGGTCGAAACGCCTGATCGCGTTGTTGTAGGTGTCGCTGATGACGACCGAGTGGTCGTTGAGAACCGTGACGCCCAGCGGGTGCTGCAACAGCGCCTCGTCCGCGTCACCGTCCTTGTGCCCGAACGCGAACAGCCCCTTGCCGACGACGGTGTGGACCTCGCCGTTCTCGAGGTAGCGCAGCGCGCTCGTCTCGGAGTCGACCATCCACAGCCGGTCGCCGTCCGCCGCGAGCCCGGACGTCTGCGCGAAGAACGCCCCTTCGGCCGGGCCGTCGTTGATGCCCTCGACAGTGGTGCCGGCGAGGCGGTGGACGGTGTTCTGGGCGGGGTCGAAGAAGCTCAGCGTGTGGTTGCCGGCCATCGCAATGGCGACACCACCGTTCCACCACGCCACGTCCCACGGGCTCGTCAGGTCGATCTTGTCGGCCGGCCCGTCGGTCTCCCCGTCGCGCCACTGCTCACCGGTGCCAGCGATCGTCGTGACCTCGCCCGTGTCGAGGTTCAGGTTGCGGAGGAGGTGGTTGACCGTGTCGGCGACGACGACGTCGTTGGTACCGGGAACCAGCGTGAGCCCCGCAGGCTCGGAGAAGGTGGGGTTCAGCCCGTCCTGCCGGCCGCGCTCGCCGGTGCCGATGCGGCGGATGACGGTCTCCCCGTCCGCTTCGAGCTCGACGATGCTGTGGTGGGCCGAGTCGCTGACGAGGATCGTGCCGCTCGGCGTCACGACGGCCTTGGCTGGGAAGCGGAGCGTGGTGTTCTCCGGCTCCGGCGCCTGGTACGGACCTTGGCCGCGGTGCAGCGTGCCCTTCTCGTCGTGCTCCTCGACCAGCTCTTTGATGATGGTCCTGAGCGCCTCGACATGGCCTTCACCAGCGGCGACGTGCACGACGTAGCCCTCGGGGTCGACCAGGGTCAGCGTCGGCCACGCCTTCACGGCGTAGTTCTGCCAGGTGGTGAGCTCCGGGTCGTCCAGGACCGGGTGGTGCACCCCGTACCGCTCGACGGCGGCCTTGAGCGCCTCGGGGTCGGCCTCGTGCACGAACTTCGGCGAGTGCACGCCGATCGTGACGAGGACGTCCTCGAACTCCTTCTCCAGCGGGCGCAGCTCGTCGAGGACGTGCAGGCAGTTGATGCAGCAGAACGTCCAGAAGTCGAGCAGCACGATCTTGCCGCGCAGGTCCTTGAGGCTGACCGTGGTGTCACCGGTGTTCAGCCAGCCGCGTCCGACCAGCTCAGGGGCACGGACACGGGCACGGCGCTTCACAGTCGTCACGGCCGTATCCAACACTGTGGACGGTCGTCCTGTTCCGGCGTCCACTTGGTGGAAAGCTTTCGTTTTGTTCGTTTTGGGCTAGCATGAAGTCATGACGGCAGGCGCGAGCGAACGAACGGTGCTGCCCCCGGCACGACCGGAGAGCTTGACGCCGTGGATCGCCGCGCTGGCACGTTCGGGGAACGAGCCGGCCGCACTGGTGGCACCGGACGGCACACATCTCCAACTTCCCGCAGAGGTCTTCGACGTGCTGCGGGAAGTCGTGTTCGCGATGTCGCGGGGCTTGGCGATCACTGTCGCCCCGCAACACACCGTTCTCACCACGAGCGAAGCCGCCCATCTGCTGGGTGTCTCCCGGCCGACCCTGGTGCGGTTGCTCGAAGCGGGAGAGATCCCTTACGAACAGCCCAACAGGCATCGCCGAGTTCGCTTGGCCGACCTCCTCGCCTACCAGGACCGTTCCCGCAGAGCGCGCGCCGCAGGCCTCGACGAGATGGTCCGGGCCGGTGAGGACAGTGGCCTCTACGACCTTCCGCTGGACACGCCGTTCGAGCGGATGCCGACGCACGACGACTCCAGGTGATCAGTGCTCCCCGTCTTCATGGACACGTGCGTTCTGCTCAAGCCATACCTGTGCGACACACTGCTGACGATCAGCGAATGCGGCGTCTACCGGCCACTGTGGTCGGTAGACGTGCTGATCGAGCTTGACCGGAACCTGCGCAAGCGAGGCGCGTCCGAGCACCAGGTGGCTCACCGGCTCGATCAGATGCGACGACACTTCCCGGATGCCGAGGTAACCGGTTACCAGCACCTGATCGGCGCGATGGAGAACGATCCCAAGGATCGACACGTCCTCGCGGCAGCCGTGTGGGGTGGCGCCGAGCTGCTGGTCACGGAGAACCTCAGGGACTTCCCCGACACGGCAGTCAGCCGTTTCGTCATCGAAGTCCTGCACCAGGACGAGTTCCCGCTCGACCAGCTGGACCTTGCGCCCGAGCTGGTGATCGCAGCGCTTCGCCGACAGGTGTCCCGGTACCGGAAGGCACCCCGCTCTGTCGACGACCTGCTCGACCTCTTGGCCAACGACGGTCATCGCTGTGCGAAGTTCACCGAGGCGTTCCGAAACGCCGACTCGTTCGGCACGTGGAGAAGTTGACCTTCTGCCAACAGACCGTTCAGAACCCTGTGGACGCTCGTCCTGTTCCGGCGTCCATCACGTGAGAAGGACGGCCTTGAGGTCGGTGACTCCCTTCCGGAACAGCGGGCCGTGGCCGGCGTCGTCCCACAGCTCGGTGAGCTCCGACTCCGGTGCCAGCACGCGGTCCAGCGCCTGAACGGCGAGAGGTCGCAGATCAGCCGAGAACACCGGCAGCGGCTCGTGAGGGCCGTAGGCCGAGATCGGCTTGCCGCCCGGACACTGCGCGGCGATCAGCGCGGCCGAGGCCACGGCCGTGCACGCGTCGTCGCTGTCGAGGTACCCCTCGGTCCCGATCGTGCGGGTCAGCGCGGTGCGGACGATGTCCTCGCGCTCGCTCTCGAGCGCTTTGTCCAGCGTGCCGGAGAAGTCCGCGGCGGTGTCGTTGTCGAAGTGTCCGATGTCCCAGGTTCCCATGGCGGTGATCTTGACATCCGGCACCGACAATTACGGCAGCTTCAAGCCGGGCTTCTCGCCGTCGTCGAACACCGGCGCCACGGAGATGACCGCTTCGGACAGGTCCACCTCGCCTCCGGTGAACCGGGTACCGCGGAACGACACCTCGCCGCCGTTGAACTCGGCGCCCTCGAACCGCATGCGGCCGGCGCGGAACTCGGCGCCGTCGAACGTCACCCGTGCGCCGTCGAACGAGGCGCCGCCGAACCACACCTCGCCGCCGCTCACCACCATCCCGTCGAACGAGATCCAGCCGGCGGGGAACCGCGCCAGGCTCAGGAGGAACTTGCCGGACGACATCTGGACGCCGGAGAAGTCGGCTGAGCGCAGTACCGCGCGGACCAAGTCGAAGTCGTGGCCCTGCCAGCTGACCGGCGCACCGTCGCGCAGGTGGCGGGAGATCACGCTGGTGATCGCCAGGCGCACCTCGGACTCGGCGTCGAGGTACCACTCCGACTCCAGCTCCGGCTCGTACGGGATGCGCAGGTAGGCGCAGAGCACGTCGATGCACACCTGGCGTTGTGCGGTCCATTCGTCTGCCAGGGCGGCGAGGGCGTAGATGCCGGCGAGGCGGACTGCCGGGGACTCGTTGCCGATCTGGTTGCAGGCGGCGCCGAAGCGTTCGTTGCGCAGCTTCGTCAGTTCGCGGGTCTCGGCGGACTCGCTGATGCGTTGCTTGCGGTAGGCGACCACGAGTGCCACGACGCCGCCGACGCCAGCCACCACGGTCAGGGCGACCTTGATGATGTCGAGCCTGGACGATGCGGTCGACGGAAAACCCAAGGCGGACCACAGAAGTACGGCGGACGACGCAAAGACCGCTAGGCCGATCAGCACGACCAGGCCGATGTGCCTCTTGACTGACCAGAGCAGGCCGGAATCCACGAGGTGGACGCTAGTTGACCGGAACCCACCGGTAGCCCTCATCATGGAACGCAGACCGCCCGTCTGAACCTTTTCGCCGTGTTCGGCGTAGAGGACGCCGGGAGGTGCGTGATGGTGGAGTACCTGGTGATCGGTGCGGGTCCGGCGGGCTTGCAGATGGGGCGCTTCCTGCACCGTGCGGGCCGCGACTACCTGATCGTCGAGGAGGAACCCGGGCCGGCGAGCTTCTTCCGGACGTTTCCGCGGCACCGCGTGCTCTCGACGGACGACAACTCGCTGTTCGAGGGTGTGCCGTTCGCGCGCTACAGCAAGCGGTCCTTTCCGAGCGCGGACGATCTCGTGCGTTATCTGGAGGACTTCGCGCGCCCGTTGAACGTCCGCTACCGCACGCCGGTCCGCGATCTGGGTCAGTACCAGGCGCGGCACGTCATCATCGCGACCGGCAAGAAGCCTCACGTGGCGGGCGTTCCCGGCTTCGAGCACGCCGAGACGTACGCGAGCGCGAGCACCGATCCGACCGAGTACGCGGGCAAGCGCGTGCTGATCGTCGGGCGCGGGCCCAGTGCGTTCGAGACGGCCGACAACATCGCTTCCACGGCACGGGTCACGCACACCGTCGGGCGGTCCGTGCAGCGGATCGTCAAGGACGGCAACGAGTTCATCGCGACGATCGACGGCAGCGGCGAGCTGCGGTACGACAAGGTCGTCGTGTGCACCGGGTTCCGCAGGGACACCGCGCTGGACGGACCCGGCGTGCACGTGCTCGGCGGCGACTCGATCAAGGCGATCCGGCACGCGGCCAGGGCGTTGCACCGGTCGCTGGAGGCCGAGCACCACGGGGTGCCGTGGCCGCATCGGCGGTTGCGCAACCGGCCGGACGCGCTGGCGGCCACGATCGCGACGCGGGCGAGCAAGATCCCGGACGGACTGGCGGATGTCGTTGTGACACAGGGACAGCACGCGCTGCTCTACGACGAGATGCCCACCACCGAACGGCACGGGTTCGTCGTCACGAGCACGCAGGTGAGGCACTACCGGCGCAACGAGCTGATCGCGGTCGAGCGCCGGTTGCACCGCAAGCCGCTGGAGAGGTTCTTCTCGCAGCAGCTCGCGGTGCCGTGCATTTCCTAGGCAGGCAGCGTGCGCGCGAGGAACTGCGTGGCGACGTCCCAAGCGCGGTCCGCGGCGGCCTCGTCGTACCAGGGGCCGAGGTGGTTGAGGAACGCGTGACCCGCGGCCTCCAGGTGGATCTCGGCGCCCTCGTGCGCCGCCACCGCGTCCACGACCTTCTGGTAGCCGGTGATGAACGCGTCCTCGGTGCCGAAGACGAACTGGATCGGGCACGACACCTGGTCGAGCGTGCCGATCTGGTCCGGCACGCCAGAGCCGTAGAACGAGACGGCGGTGTCCGGGGCGGAGGCGGTGGCCGCGGCGTAGGCGAGGGTGCCGCCGAGGCAGAAGCCGAGCACGCCGACGCCGCCGGTCACCTCGGGCAGGCCGCGCAGGTACTGCACGGACTTGACGACGTCCTGCACGGCGAGCGGGAAGTCGAGGTTGCCGACGACCTCCATCGACTTCGCGATGCCCGCCTCGTCGTGCTCGCCGACCCAGCCCGGCTGGAAGCGGTGGAAGAGCTCGGGCACGGCCACGACGTAGCCGAGCGCGGCGAGCTTCTCCGCGATGCCGCGCAGGTACCCGTCCAGGCCGAAGATCTCCTGGATCAGCACGATGCCGGGGCCGGAGCCGGACTCCGGGAGCCAGACCGGCAACGGCATGTCGTCAACTCGATGGGTCATGGAACCGATCTTGCCCGAGGATCGCCGTTCAGCGGCCCACGACCTCCACCGACGTGCCGGTGAGGCGTTCGGCCTCGGCCCACAGCCGGGCTGCCAGCGCCTTGTCCCTGGCAGCCCGCGGCATCGAGGCGGGCCTGGTCGGGCCGACGAGCGCCCAGCGCGGTCCGAAGTAGCCACCGGCGACCACCGAGGGGTCGGCCGCCGCGTGCAGAAGCGGTTCGGTGCCCTGCTCGACGCCCTGCGAGGGCACGACCCGGTACCCCACCGACTCGAGGAGACCGGGCTTGCCGCCGTTCAGGTGCGGGCCCGAGGTCATCAGGTTGGTGCGGGTGTAGCCGGGGTGCGCGCCGACCGAGAGCAGCGGCCAGTCGTTCTCGGCCGCGAGGTCCGCCAGACGCACCATCATCAGCAGGTCGGCCAGCTTGGAGTGCGCGTAGGCCAGCGTGGGGCTGTACCGGCGGCGGGACTGCAGGTCGTCGAAGTCGATTCGCCCGCGGTACGCGGCACCGCTGCTCATCGTCACGACCCTCGGCGCGGGCGCCGCCAGCAGCAACGGCAGCAGGCGGACGGTCAGGGCGAACGGGCCGAGGAAGTTGCTGGCGAGCTGGAGCTCGAAGCCGTCGACGGTCTCGGTCCGCGCGGGCACGTTCATCACGCCGGCGTTGTTGACCAGGACGTCCAACGGCTCGCCCCCGGCGATCAGCTCCTCGGCGAACGTCCGCACCGATGCCTGGTCGGCCAGGTCGAGCCGCCGGACCTCCACGCTGGCTCCGGGATGCGCGGCGAGGATCTCCGCCTCGGCCTGGCGGCCTTTGGTCTCGGTGCGCACCGCGAGGACGACATGGGCCCCGGCTCCAGCCAGCCGCTTGGCCGCCTCCTTGCCGGTGCCGCTGTTCGCGCCGGTGACGACGATGCGCTTTCCGTGCTGGTCAGGAACCTGGTACATCGCTACCCCTCATTAAGGACTGACGGTCTCTTATGCTCCCAACGTAACGGACCGACGGTATCTTAGTAAAGTACCGCTGGTCTGTAACATGCGTGACATGAGTTTCCAGCGGGCGCGCACCGACGAGCAGCGCAGCGAACGGCGGCGGCAGATCCTCGCCGCCGCGGCCGCGATGCTCACCGAGATGCCGGTCGCCGAACTGACCCTCACCGCGCTCAGCCGCCGGGTCTGCCTGGCCAAGGCCAACGTCCTGCGCTACTTCGAGTCGCGGGAGGCGGTGCTGCTGGCGCTGCTGGAGGCGGAGGTCGCGGACTGGATCGCGGAACTGGAGTCCACGGCGTTCCCCGTCGGTGGCACCGCCCGGGAACGCGGAGACCGGCTGGCAGACCTCCTGGCCACCTCGCTGGTGCGCCGCCCCGCGCTGTGCGACCTGATCAGTGCCCAGTCCACCGTGCTGGAGCGCAACATCTCCGCCGAGACCGCGCTCCAGCACAAGCGCGCCGTCCACGGGTACCTCGAGACGCTCGTCCGGTTCGCCGGAACGCACCTCCCCGAACTGGGCGACGAGGACGCCGCCGCCCTGATGCGGACGGTCATGCTGGTCGCGGTCGCCGCGTGGCCGGCCAGCCGCCCCCCGCAGGCGGTCCTCGACGCCTACGCCGCCGATCCGGCCCTGGCCGTGATGTGCGTCGACTTCGCCGACGTCGTGCGCCGCGCCGTCGAGGTGACGGCTTCCGGGCTTCTCGCCCGCAGCCGGTAGTGCCTCACCGATAATCAGCCGATGATCAGGCTGATCGCGACCGACCTCGACGGCACGCTGCTGCAACCGGGCGGCGTGCTGAGCGATCGCACCCGCGCCGCGCTCCACGACGTCGACGCGGATGTCGTGGTCGTCACGGCCCGCCCGCCGCGGTTCGTGCAGGACCTGGAGCTGACCGGCACCGCGATCTGCTCCAACGGCGCGATGATCTACGACCTGACGAACCGCGAGGTGACGCACGCGCAGACGGTGCCGCTCGACGTCGTGCGGAAGGTGTCCGAGGCGTTGGCCGAGGTGATCCCGAACGTCGGCATCGCGGTCGAGACCGGGCTGGAAGTGTTGTCGGAGCCCGGTTTCCAGGGCTTCGGGCCGAAGAATCCACACAGGACACTGGAGCTGCTCGACCACGTCTTCGAGGAGGCGCACCAGGTCGTGCAGATGCTCGCGTGGGCACCGGACGCCGAGGTCGACCACATGATGGAGATCGCCAGGGAGGCGGTCGGGCAGCACGTCTCGGTCACGCACTCGGGCGGGCTCGGGTTGCTGGAGATCAGCCCGCCGGGCGTCTCGAAGGCCGCCACGCTCGAATCCCTGTGCAACACCAGGGGAATCGGCAAGCACGAGGTCGTCGCGTTCGGTGACATGCCGAACGACCTGTCGGTGCTCGGGTGGGCCGGCACGGCGTACGCGATGGGCAACGCGCACCCGCTCGTGAAGCAGGCCTGCAGCAACCACGCCCCGCCGAACACCGAGGACGGCGTCGCGCAGATCCTCGAAGGTCTCTTCAAGCTCTAGTGCCTGTATCGAAGTCTGGTTCGATGAGAGCTGCGCTTGAGGTGGTTCCTGGTGGTGCGGCCGGAGGGCCCGCATACCGGTGTTGTATGTGGGCCCTCCGGCCGTGCCGCCAGGGGCCGCCTCGGGCCCGGCTATCGCGGATCAGACTTCGATACAGGCACTAACGGCGGGGCACCGAGGTGGGACCTGCCACCTCGGCACCCAGAGCCATCACCCGCTGCCGCAACTCGCGGTCGGCGGTCACCACCGTCACCGCACGACCGGTGCCCTCGGCGCGCACGACCTCGACGATCGTGTCGTCGCCATCGCCGGGGGCGGAGACCACGCGGACGCCGTCGACAGAGGACACGTTGCGCGCCTTGCCTTCCACGACCAGGACGACTTCCTCGTCACGGCCGCGCAGGGCGTCGCGGAGGCGTTCGGCCGCGCCCGCCCGGTCGCGCCACCACCCGTCGGGGACCGACCCGACGACGTTGGCTGCGTCGACCACGAGCAACGGCTTCACGCCTCCAGCGTGCCTCAGCCCCGGCGAGCCCGCAGCGCGTCCAGCGAGTCCGGGCCCTCGTCCACGGCAAGTGCCGCAACAGGAGCGGACGTGACGCCGGCCCAGCGCAGGACGGCGGCCGTGGCGGCAGCGCGTTCCTTCTCGGGCAGCTTCGCGATGTTCGCACCGTGGTTGCCGCCGGGCACCGTGAGCGACAGCGAGTCGCGCGTGCCCCGGCCGAGGCGGAACGGTTCCGCGCTCCACGGGTCGTTCTGCCCGTTCACGAACAGCAGCCGCGAACCCTGGTGGCGCACCCACGAGTCCACGTCGCGCATCGCCGAGCGGTCGAACCGCGGGAACCGGATGTCCGGCGAGACCATCGAGCGCGGCACGGAGGAACCGGGGTGGCGCAGCAGGTCGCGCACGGCCGACTCGTCCGCTTCCGGCCAGCCGAGCTGCGTACCCGCCTGGTAGTAGTACGCCGTGTAGGGCGCGACGCCGGCGTCGGTGTAGAAGTCCCAGCCCACGGTCGCGTCGATGAACTTCCAGAGGTCGTCCACCGAGGCACCCGCACCGGGCACCAGCGCGCACTGCGCCTGCGTGCCGTACTGCCAGAACGTGAACGGCGTGTCGAGCACGAGAATCTCCAGCGCCTTGTGCGCGCTGCCGAACTGCTTGTACGTGTAGCCCTTGGCCTCCAGCCGCGAGACGAACTCGTCGCGGTGCTGCAGGATCTGCCGCTGCACGCCTTCCAGGCGGCGGTTGCACGCCGGGTCGTCGCCGACCTCGCGGATGAACTCGCCGTAGACGTCGCGGTCGTTCACCACGTCGTTCGGCGCCACGTACGCGATGGTCGCGTCGACGTCGCGCGGGAAGAACCGGCGGTGGTAGATCGACGTCATGCCGCCCTTGCTGGCACCCGTCGACAGCCACTTCGCGCCGTAGATCTTCTTGAACGCGCCGACGATCCGGTGGTGGTCGCTGGCCGCCTGCCAGATGTTGAGGTCGTCCCAGTCGGCGGGGGCGGGCCGCGACGGCGTGAAGAACCGCTGCTCGACACTGATCTGGTTGCCGTCGACGAGCCGGGCGGGCTCGGACGGGCTGATCGTGCCGGACAGGTTGTAGCCGCTGGTGTGCAGCACCATCGGCTTCGATTCCGCCTTGTGCAGCAACGAAAAGCGTTGCTCGAACTTCAGGCCGCGCGGTCTGCGGTGGTCCGCGGGCTGCTGGATGCCGAGGACGAACGTCCGGGCGGCGCCGGACGTCCCTTCGCTGATGATCCGCACGCCGGGGATGGCGGCGATGCGGTCCTTGATGTCGGGGGCGGCGGACACGACTGCGGCGGTGGCCACGACCTGCGCCGATGCCAGGCCGAACGCCAGCAGGGAGCGTGCGAGTCTGTTCACCAGGCCAAGCTATTGAGCCCGCACGCCCCGCCGGACCGGCCGATCGTCGGGCTTATCGGAAGCTCGCGTAGTACGACGCGGCCATGTCCTCGTCTCCGTGCCCCTTGGTGACGGCGCGGTTCAGCCGCGCGCTCGACGCCTGCGCGACGTCGAGGTGCACGTTGGCCCGCACCGCGGCCTCGTTCACCAGCAGCGCGTCCTTCAGCGCGTTCTGCACGGTGAACGCGGGCGGGAAGGACCGCTCGATGATCGCGTTGCCCTTCATCTGCAGGTACGCGCAGTCCATCGCGCCACCGGAGACGGCTTCCAGGAACAGCTTCGGGTCGATCCCGGACGCCTCGGCGAGCGACACGGCCTCGCCGGCGGCGGCGGTCAGCGCGAGCACCCAGCTGTTCGCGACCAGTTTCAGCTTCGACGACGCACCGGCCTCGCCGACCCACATCGTGCGGGCGCCGATCACGTCGAACACGGGCTGCACGCGCTCGCGCAGTTCGTCGGCGCCGGAGGCGAGCACGACGAGATTGCCCTCGGCTGCTGGCTTCGTGCTGCCGAGCACGGGCGCGTCGACGAACTCCAGGCCGAGCGAGCGCGCCAGGGCGATGTGGTCCTCGGTGTACGCGACGCCGACCGTGGACGACTGGATCCACACGGCGTCGTGCGACAGGGAGGGCGCGGCGTCCTGCATGGCCGCGGTGACCGTGGCGCCGTCGTTCAGGACCGTCAGCACGACCTCGGCACCCTCGACGGCCTCGGCGGGGCTGTCGGTGACGGTCGCGCCCTTCGCGGCGAGCGGTTCGGCCTTGGCTCGCGTGCGGTTCCACACTCGGACGGTGTGTCCGGCTGCGGCGAGGTTGGCTGCGATGGGGGCACCCATGAGGCCGGTGCCGAGCACGGCGATCTTCATGTCCCCAGCAAACAAGAAACCTCGCGGTGCTGCCAGGTCGGGGGTCCGACAGCACCGCGAGGTCAACAGTGACATCGGCGGACCGACGTGCGCTGTTACAACGCCATCGTAGTGTGGCGTGGATCACGTTTAACAGAATGAATGAAACCCCTGGAGCGCGGGAGGTGCTCCAGGGGTTCCCGTAGGGAGGCACTCGCGACGGGGCGCCGCGCGAGTGCCGGGTCGAGAGTCAGCGGAGAGTGGTGACCTGAGCCTGGGCGATTGCCATCAGCTCGTGACGCATGGACGGGGTGGTCGCCATGTCGATCGCGCGAGCCACGGCCTTCCGGTTACGCGCCTCGGCACGACGGGCGCGGAGCTTCGCTGCGAAGTTCATCTGGGTCTGCACTTCCCTCTGTGAGGTCTGTTTGGTTGGTAACCCAAGTATGCACCTACGCGCGCGCGAAAGCACGTGATTATCCGGTGAGGTGGCGCACATGCCGATGAATCATCGGCAGACCAGGTGAACAGCCGGACAACGGCGGGGTGCGTCAGGTCACTCCTCACGGCCGAGCAGGAACCGTCCGAAGTGGGGCACGGTGAAGGCGATCTGACCCCGTTCCGCGCTGTAGACCAGGCCTTTCTTGATGAGCGAGTCCCGCGCGGGCGACAACGACGAGGGCTTGCGCTTCAGGTGGTCGGCCACCTGGGCGGTGTTGACGCCCGCATCCTTTCCGTCGGTCAACTCGGCCATCGACCGGAGATACTCGCGTTCAGCGGGCGTCGCACGCTCGTATCGGGAGCCGAAGAAGCCCACCGCCAGCTCCGCGTCGGCCTCCGGAGCGGCCACGGACACGTCCGTCGCGGTGATCGGATCGGCTGGAGCGGCGTCCCACGCGGCCTTGCCGTAGGCCTGGATGAAGTACGGGTAGCCCCCGGACGCGTCGAACAACGCGTCGAGCGCCTCGTCGGTGATCCCCGCGTCCTCGCGTTCGACGGGAGCGAGCACGGCCCGGTCGGCGTCCTCGCGGCTGAGCCGGTCGATGCGGACGTAGCGGAAGAGGCGTTCGGAGTACGACTTGCTCGCGCTCAGCACCGCCGGCAGGTGCGGCAGGCCGGCGCCGACGACCACCAGTGGCGCACCGATCTGCGACAGCTCGTGGCACGCCGCGCACAACGCGCTGATGTCGTCCGGCTTGAGGTCCTGCATCTCGTCGATGAGCAGCGCGACGCCCGTGCCGACGTCCTGCGCGAGCCCGGCGACGTCGGTGAACAGCTCGACCAGGTCGATCTCGATGTCGCCGGAGTCCGCCCGGCCGGACGCCGCGGGCACGTCGATGCCGGGCTGCCAGCGGTCACGCAGCTTGGCGCCGTCCGGTGCGGCCCTGAGCGCGAACGCCTTGAGGATGCCGAGGATCGCCTCGACCCGGTCCGGCGCGCGGTGCCGGACCGCGAGATCGCGGATCGCCCGGTGCAGCGCGGCCGACAGCGGCCTCCGGAGATCGGCGTCGGGCCTGGCCTCGACCTTGCCCGCGCCCCAGCCCCGCTTGACGGCCATCGACCGCAACTCGCCGAGCAGCACGGTCTTGCCGACGCCTCGCAGCCCCGTCAGCACGAGGCTGCGTTCGGGACGGCCGCGGGCCACGCGTTCGAGCACCACCTCGAACGCGCCGACCTCTTTGTCCCGGCCGGCGAGCTCAGGAGGCCGCTGGCCTGCACCGGGAGCGAACGGGTTGCGCACCGGGTCCATGGCTCGCACCGTATCCGCGTTTCTAGTGCGCGCCGTAGAGACGCGCAGACCACCCTCGAAGTGCGGCCGGATGCCGCTGTATTCGATTATCTAGTGATTGAGCAATACAGCCTAATAGTTGCGGATGAACCCCTGTGGCGGTTGGCTGGCACACGTGGCTGAAGTCGTGACGAAGGGAACGGGCGAGGTCGAGCGCACTGCCGACCGCGCCCAGGTGGACGTGACGTTCGAGGCTCTCGGCGCCGAACGCTCCGAGGCGGTGAGCACGCTCAACCAGCGCATCTCCGCCATCGAGCCGCTGCTCGAGGAGTTCGAGGTGCGGTCGCGCCAGCTGTCCGCGCACGACAACTGGGACAACAACCAGCGCGTCGGCAGCCGCGCGTCCCAGCAGTACGTGATCTGGGTGAAGAACCTGGACCGCCTCGACGCGCTGCTGGCCGAACTCGTGCAGGCGGAGCCGTCCTGGATCAACGGGCCGTCGTGGACGCTCGTCGACGACACCGAGGCGATCCGTGAGGCGCAGAAGGAAGCCGTGGCAGACGCACTGCGACGCGCCGAGGGGTATGCCACGGCGTTGGGGCGGCGGCTCGGGCCGTTGCTGCGCATCGGCGACACCGAGGGTGGCTCGCACTACCAGCCGCGCATGATGAGCGGCGCCGCGTCGTTCGAGATGGCCGGGCCCGCCGGGATGGTCGACCAGCTGAACCTGAAGGCGCAGCAGATCACCGTGTCGGCGTCGTGCACGGCCGCCTGGTCGCTGCTCGACTGAGGCAGACAGCACTGGTCCTGTTGGTGGGTGACGCCGCTACTGCCCGTTCAGCGACTCCATCGCGTGGTGCACGGCGGTGGCATCGGCGTCGCCCGGACGCGCCTTCAGCCAGTTCTTGAGCCACTCGACGCGACGCCTGGCCGCCGATGCCAGCGTCAGCGTGATGTAGGCGCGGCGCTCCCACTCGTGCGCCGACCGCATCGCGTCGGCGGCCGGCCGCCACTCGTCGCGGAGCGTGCCGACGAGTGCGCGCGCCAGCACCGGATCTTTCTCGGGATCAACCTGCAGGTCATGCATTCCCCCACCCCCAGTGTCGCAACGCTGCGACACCGTGAGTGTGCAGGAGGGACTGTCGAGTTCGGCAAGACTAAGTGCGTCACCGTTCCAGAATCGCCGTGATCCCTTGACCTCCGGCTGCACAAATGGACACGAAACCGCGTCCACTTCCCCGCTGGTGCAACAACTTCGCCAGGGTCGCCACGATCCGGGCGCCGGTGGCGGCGAAGGGGTGGCCTGCCGCGAGAGACGAGCCGTTGACGTTCAGCGTGGACCTGTCGATCTCGCCGAGTTCCTTCTCCCAGGCCTTGAGCGTGGCGAGCACCTGTGACGCGAACGCCTCGTGCACCTCGTAGAAGTCGAAGTCCTGCAGCGTGAGGCCCGCCTTGTCGAGCATGCGCGGTGCGGCGTGCACCGGTGCCATGAGCAGGCCCTCGTCGCCGTGCACGTAGTCGACGGCGGCGGTCTCGGCGAACGTCAGGTAGGCGAGCACCGGGAGCTTGCGTGCGCGGGCCCACTCCTCGGTGGCGAGCAGGACCGCGGAGGCGCCGTCGGAGAGCGGGGTCGAGTTGCCGGCGGTCATCGTGTCGCCGAAGACGGGCTTGAGCTTCGCGAGCTTCTCCGCGGAACTGTCCGGGCGGAGGTTCTGGTCGCGGGTCAGGCCGAGGTACGGGGTGACGAGGTCGTCGAAGAAGCCCTCGTCGTAGGCGCGGGCGAGGTTCTGGTGGCTGCGCGCGGTCAGTTCGTCCTGATCCTCGCGCGTGATCTCGTACCGCGCGGCGGTGATGGCCGCGTGCTCACCCATCGACATGCCGGTGCGCGGTTCGCCGTTGCGCGGCAGGTGCGGCACGACGTGGCTGGGACGCAACCGCGTGAGCAGGCTGATCTTGCGGGTGCGGTTGAACTCCAGCAGGAGCTTGCGGAAGTTCTCGTTCACGCCGATCGGGGCGTCGCTGGTGGTGTCGACGCCGCCCGCGATGCCCGCCTCGATCTGGCCGAGCGCGATCTTGTTGGCCACGGCGATGATCGCCTGCAGACCGGTGCCGCACGCCTGCTGGAGGTCGTACGCGGGGGTTTCCGGGCTGAGCCTGCTGCCCAGCACCGACTCGCGGACGAGGTTGAAGTCGCGCGAGTGCTTGAGCACCGCCCCCGCGACCACCTCACCGAGCCGCTCGCCCTGCAGGCCGAAGCGGCTGACCAGGCCGTCCAGCACCGCCGTGAACATGTCCTGGTTCGACGCGGTGGCGTACGGGCCGTTCGAGCGGGCGAACGGAATGCGGTTGCCGCCGATGATCGCTACTCGCATGCCCGCCATACTACCTACTAGCGGGTAGACTTACTAGCGAGTAGGTTATGTGACGTGGACAGGTACCAGAAGTTCGCAACGTCGGGGCTGGGGCGCCAGCTCGTGCGCAGGCTCGGCCTGCCGAACCCGTATCCACTTCGCCGCGACGCCGCACTGGCCACACCGGTGCTGGTCGGCGGCGCCTCCCGGCTGCCCTTTCTGAAGCAACTGGAAACAGGCTCCGCTCCCTATGGCGCGCTGGTGTTCGACGCGTCCGAGATCTCGGCCGTCGCGGACCTGCGGCAGCTGCACGACTTCTTCCACCCGGCGATCACCCAGCTGGGGCCGTGCGGACGGGTCGTCGTGATCGGGCGGTCTCCGAACTCCGTGGCGCAACGGGCCCTCGAAGGGTTCGTGCGATCGGTCGGCAAGGAACTGCGCCGCGGTGGCACGGCCAACCTCGTCTACGTGGCGGACGGCGCCGAGGACGGAGTCGAGTCGACGCTGCGGTTCCTGCTGTCCGGGCGGTCCGCGTACGTGTCCGGGCAGGTCGTCCACGTGTCCGGGAACTCGCCGACCGGCACGCTGGACGGCAAGGTCGCGCTGGTCACGGGTGCGTCGCGGGGCATCGGCGCGGCGATCGTGGCCGCTCTCGCCCGTGATGGCGCGCACGTGGTGTGCCTCGACGTCCCGGCTGCCGGCGACGAGCTGTCGAAGGTCGCGAACTCCGCCGGCGGGTCGGCGTTGCAGCTCGACATCACCGGCGATCCCGCTCGTCTCACCTCGTACCTGCTGGAACGCCACGGCGGCGTCGACGTCGTCGTGCACAACGCGGGCATCACGCGCGACAAGACGTTGGCGCGCATGGACTCCTCGCAGTGGGACTCGGTGCTGGAGGTCAACCTCGCCTGCCAGGAGCGGGTGAACGACGCGCTGCTGGACGGCGGCGTGCTGCGCACCGGCGGCCGGATCATCGGGGTGTCGTCGATCGCCGGCATCGCGGGCAACGTCGGCCAGACCAACTACGCCACCTCGAAGGCCGGTGTGATCGGGATGGTGCAGACGCTCGCGCCCGTGCTGGCCGCTCGCGGAGCCACGATCAACGCCGTCGCACCCGGTTTCATCGAGACGAAGATGACCGCGGCGGTGCCGTTCGCGACGCGGGAGGTCGGGCGGCGGATGAACAGCCTGTCGCAGGGAGGGTTGCCCTCCGACGTCGCGGAGACCGTGGCGTGGTTCGCGTCGCCCGGATCCGGTGGCGTGAACGGGAACGTCGTGCGGGTGTGCGGCCAGATGCTCCTGGGGGCCTGATGTCGCCCAGAATGATTTTTCTCCGTGCCGCCCTGACGTCGTTCCGGCGCGGGGAAACGCTTGCCGCCCAACCGGTCTCGGCCACGGTCGACGTGTCGCTGAAGCACCTGGCGGCGTACAACGCGGTGTGCGGGTTCGGGTTGCGCGACGCGTTGCCGTTGACCTACCCGCACGTGCTCGGCTTTCCGCTGCAGATGATGCTGATGTCCGGCGCCGGCTTCCCGTTCCCGTTGCCAGGGCTCGTGCACGTCGCGAACCGGATCACCCAGTCGCGTCCGCTGACGTTGGACGAGCCGCTGGAGATCACGGTGTCCGCGCGCGATCTGCGGCCTCATCCGCAGGGCACCCAGGTCGACGTCGTGACGTCGGTTTCCGGTGTCTGGGAAGGCGTTTCGACCTACCTGCGGCGCACCGGCGGTGCTTCCGGCACGGGCGAGGACCTGGAGCGGCCGGTCGGGTCGGCCGTGTGGCGGGTGCCCGCGGACATCGGACGGCGCTACGGCGCGGCGTCGGGCGACCGCAACCCGATCCACCTGCACCCGTTGAGCGCCAGGCTGTTCGGCTTCAAGCGCGCGATCGCCCACGGGATGTGGACGAAGGCGCGCTGCCTCGCGGCGCTCGAGGGGCGGCTCCCCGAGGCCGTGACGGTGGCCGTCCGGTTCAAGAAGCCGCTGCTCATCCCCGGCCGCGTCGAGTTCTCGGCGACCGAGAACAGCACGGGCTGGGACTTCGCCGTGTGGGGCAAGGGGCCCCACCTGATCGGTTCAACGACGTGACGGTGGATGCCAGACGTTGCCGTCGACCAGGTCGCCGAAGCCCATCCAGACGAGGTTCATGAGGCGGGCCGCGACGACGCCGGCGGGTTCCTCCGGGTGGTCGAGCCACCAGTCCGCGAGCGACTCGCCGGCCCCGACCAGCGCGGCGGCCAGCGACTCGGCCTCCAGCTTGGTCGCGGGCGCCTTCGTGGACTGGGTGAGCAGTGCCGCGACCAGTGACACCGCGCGGGCGCGCATGTCCATGAGCTCGACCGCGAACGGCCCGCCCTGGCTGGACGCCTGCCTGTGCAGCACCATCCAGCTCGCCCGGTTCTCGCCGACGAACCCGAAGAACGCCCGCAGGCCACTCCACAGCTGCACGTCCGGTTCCTGATCCGGCTCGACGCCCGTCGCGATGGCCTCCATCATGCGGGTGGCCTCGCGCCGGATGCACGTCGCGAACAGCTCCTCCTTCGAGCCGAGGTAGGCGTAGAGCATCGGCTTCGAAATGCCCGCGACCTCGGAGATCTCGTCCATGGAGGCGGTGTGGAAGCCGAGCCGCGAGAACACCTCGACAGCGGCATCCATGATCTGCCGCTCACGCACGGCGCGTGGCAAGCGCTTGGCTCGACCTTCTGTGCGCATCACTACCCCTCGGTTCGGAGCGGCAAGATTATCGGATCGGCTTGCCGCTCTATCTACTCACCAGTAGTCTTACTCGCCAGTAGGTACCAGGAGGTGTGTCCATGACGCTCGACCTCACCACCGAGGCGATCGCGAAGCTCAGCCCGGCCGAGCTGATCAGCACGTTGCAGCAGATCTCGCCGGACGACCCGGCGCTGGCCGGGGTGAACATCGACGTCATCGCCCGCGGCATCGATCCGAAGAAGCTCGGCAAGGACGACTTCGCGGCGATGCTGAACGCCCTGGGCGCGCTGGCCGACGGCGGCGCCGACCTCGACCTGGCGAAGATGGACCCGTCCAACTTCGCCCGCATCATCTCGCGCGCCTCGAAGGACCAGATCGAGGCCGTCGTCGCCGACCCCGCCCTGCGCACGCGCGTGCTGGACGAGGTGTTCCGCCGCATGGAGGTCCACTTCCGCGCGGACCGGGCCGGTGCGACCAAGGCCGTCGTGCACTTCCACGTGCTGGAAGACGTCTACGAGGCCATCATCGAGAACGCCGAGTGCACCATCAACAAGGGCGTGACGCGCGAGGCCCGTGCCATCGTGACGCTGACGCCCGCCGACTTCCTGAAGCTCGCGACCGGCAACGCCTCCGCGCCCGTGCTGTTCATGACGGGCAAGCTGAAGGTGAAGGGCGACCTGGGGTTCGCCGCCGGGTTCATGAGCCTGTTCAACATCCCGAAGGCTTAGGAGAGTTCCTGTGGGTGGCTTCTCGCTCGAACTGAACGAAGACCAGACCGACCTGCGCGACTGGGTGCACGGCTTCGCTCGTGACGTGATCAGGCCGGCGGCCTCCGAGTGGGACGAGCGCGAGGAGACGCCGTGGCCGGTGATCCAGGAGGCGGCGAAGATCGGCCTCTACGGCTTCGAGGCCCTCGCGACCTGGTTCGCCGACCCGATCGGCCTCTCCCTGCCGATCGCGACCGAGGAACTCTTCTGGGGCGACGCCGGAATCGCGCTGGCCCTGATGGGCACCGGCCTCGCCGTGGCGGGCATCTTCGCCTCCGGTGAGCCGGAGCAGCTGGCCGAGTGGGTGCCGGAGTGCTTCGGCGACGAGAGCGACCCGAAGCTGGCCGCGTTCTGCGCCTCCGAACCCCAGGCGGGCTCCGACGTGGCCGGCTATCGCACGAGGGCGCGCTACGACGAGGCCACCGACGAGTGGGTGATCAACGGCCAGAAGGCCTGGGCCACCAACGGCGGCATCGCGAACGTCCACGTCGTGACCGCCGTGCTGGACCCGGCACTGGGCTCACGCGGTCAGGCCGGTTTCATCATCCCGCCCGGCACGCCGGGCCTGTCGTCCCCCGGCAAGATCAAGAAGCACGGCATGCGCGCCTCCCACACGGCCGACGTGTTCTTCGACGACGTGCGAGTGCCCGGCCGCTGCGTGCTCGGCGGCCGCGAGCGAGTCGAAGCACGTCTCGCCCGCGCCCGCGAAGGCCAGAAGTCCGGCGGCCAGGCCGCGATGGCGACGTTCGAGACCACGCGCCCGACCGTCGGCGCGATGGCCGTCGGCGTCGCCCGCGCCGCCTACGAGTACTCGCTCGACTACGCGAAGGACCGCGAGGCGTTCGGGCGCAAGATCATCGAGAACCAGTCGATCGCCTTCGACCTCGCGAACATGCGGATGGAGATCGACGCCGCGCGGCTGCTGGTGTGGCGCGCGGCCTGGATGGGCCGCAACAACGTGCCGTTCACCGCGGGTGAGGGGTCGATGTCGAAGCTCAAGGCGTCCGAGGTGTCGGTGTGGGCCACCGAGCGGGCGATCCACATCCTCGGTGGGGCCGGGTACACGCGGGAGCACCCGGTGGAGCGGATGCACCGGGACTCCAAGATCTTCACCATCTTCGAGGGGACGTCGGAGATCCAGCGGCTCGTCGTGTCGCGGGCGATCTCGGGCATGCAGATCCGGTAGGGCCGGGCGCGGGCCGGGACGTGCGCCCCGGCCCGCGATCACCCGCGTTTGGTAACGTGCCGGGCGCCCCGGTGGTCTGGGCGAACCCCATCTTGGAGGAACGTCGTGCGCACGTTGACCCATGCCGAGTTCATGGAGATGCGGCGGTTTCCCGCGCTCGACGGGCTCCGGGCGTTCGCGGCCGTCATCGTGGTGTTCTTCCACTTCGGCGGCGCCGAGTGGAAGTGGCTCTCCGGCTGGGTCGGCGTCTACCTGTTCTTCGTGCTGTCCGGCTTCCTGATCACCACGCTGCTGCTGCGCGAACAGGACCTCAAGGGCCGGATCTCGCTCAAGAACTTCTACATCCGGCGCGTTTTCCGGATCATGCCGCCGTACTTCGTGATCTTCGCGTTCATCATGGCGTTCTTCTACCTGCGCGGTGACTTCTTCACGATCCGGTACCCGGAGACGCTGAAGTACTACCTGCCGTTCATGAACGAGTTCCTGCCGGCGGGCATGGCGGGCGCGCCGAACGACTACTTCTCGGGCTCGTGGACGCTCGGCATCGAGCAGAAGTTCTACCTCGTGTGGCCTGCCCTGATGGTCGTCGCCGGGGTTGCCGCGGCCCGTCGCCGCGTCTACATCGCGCTGGGCGCGATGGCCGTGCTGATCGCCTGCATCCCGCTGACCGCCGGCTGGTACACCAGCTACTCGATGACCGCGCTGTACACCTCGACGGTGCACTACGTGGTGCTGCTGATCGGCGCGTTGCTGGCGATCGTCATGCACAGCAAGCGCCTCTACGCGCTCGTGCAGCCGCTGACGCACCCGCTGATCGCGCCGGTGGCGATGATCGGGTTCGCGGTGCTGCACGTGAACATGGAGACCCTCTGGCACGCCACGAGCAACGCCGTGGTGCTGCTGCTGGGTTACGCGGTGCTGACAGCGACGCTGATCGCGTCGCTGATGAACCGCAATCCGGTGACGTGGGTGCTGTCGACCGCGCCCGCGCGTTTCGTCGGCGACCGCTCGTACTCGCTGTACCTGTTCCAGGGCATCGCGGGCTTCATGGTGGCGGGGTTGCTGCCGCGCTTCGCGGTCTACGGCACGCTCACCGCCGTCGTGGTGACGCTGGTGTCGTTGCTGCTCGCGGACGTCGTCTACCGCTGGGTCGAGCACCCGGCGATCGAACTGGGCCGCCGCATCATCGCGCGCCGTTCGAAGAAGCCGGCACCGGTCAACCCGCCGACCAAGGAAGTTCCCCCGGTCCCGGTCAACGCCTGATCCGATCAGAGCGGCAGGGTCAGGACCGCGCCCACGCGCTTGAGCTCGCGGCGGTGCACGGCCAGCACCACCGTGTCGTGCGGACGGCGGAAGTGCAGCACCACGAAGTCCGGGTGCGGCGGGTCCTGGTCGACGATCTGCTCGACGCGGCCCTCCGCGTCGCTGAAGACGATCCGCTCGGCCCAGATGATCTTGGTGGGGCCGAAGAACAGCTCGCCCTCCTGCCACTCGCCGTCGAGGAAGACGTCGCCGTCGCCACGCGTGTTGTCGTCGCCGGACGGGCCGAACGCCTCGCCGAGCACGCCCCCGAGAATTTCGAACAGAGCAGACATGGTGATTCCCCCTTCGTTGCCACAGGAACGAGCTGGGCGCCCAGCTGGTTCCCGCGGGATCTCGGAGGTCTAGCCGAACGGCTGGCCGGCTTCGCGCAGCCAGGCCCGCTCGCGCGAGTGGTCCGGCATGGCGGGCCAGCCGTTGATCTTCGCGATCAGGACCCAGTACCGCTCGGCCCGGGGGTCCGCGAAGTCGGAGAGCTCGCGCAGCCGTTCGACGAGGGTGTCGTCGTTCGGCAGGCCCAGCGCCTCCGCCCAGTTGGCGTTCACGCGGTCCACGACCTCGCGAGCCTCGGCGGACTGCGGCGCGATGCCCGCGTCGAGGGCCTCGCGCGCCTGGGCGATCGCGAAGTTGAACGCCGCCATCTGGTCACCCCGGGGCGGGCTCAGGTCGGCGCCTGCGCGACGCTGCTCCTCGTGCTGCTGGGACATCCGCTTGACCGCGGCGCGGAAGTCCGGGTCCTGCACGAGCTTCGCGAGCTCGACCCACGCCTCCAGCTGCTCGGTCGACGGGTCGTCCGGCAGTTCGATCCGCACGGATCGCATGTGCTGCTCGAACTGCGGATCCAGCTCGTAGGGCCCGAACACCTCCTCGAAGAAGTCGTCGAGGATCCGCTGGCGCTCCTCGTCCGACATGCGTGCCAACTCGTTCATCAGTTCCATCTCCCCTCCTTTGGCGACGGCGCGCAGGACGGCGCGGCGCAACCGCAACGTCTTCATCTGCGCGTCGATCGCGTCTGCGTGTGCACGCGCCACGTCGGTCACCGACACCTCGCGGGCCAGCACGCGGCCGGCTGTCGGCAGGTCGACGCCCAGGTCTCTGAGCGTGCGGACGAGCTTCAGCCTCGCCAGCGCGTCGGTGTCGTAGGTGCGGTAGCCGCCGGCGGTCCTGTCCGTGGGCGGGATGAGGCCCGAGTCGGAGTAGAACCTGATGGTGCGGACGGTGAGTCCGGTCATCCTGGCGAGCTCGCCGATCTGGTAGCGCGTCACGGGGACAACTGTGCAGTCTCCAGTTACTGGAGAGTCAACTGAGAACCCCATCGGGGGTTCGGCTGCTACTTTCGGGCACGTCGGCATCGCCTTGGGGGCGTTGTGCACCGACCTCGATTTGTTCTGGGGGAACAAAGTGGGCACCACTTCGCGTGCGCTGAAACTCGTCCTCGGTGGCTTCGGGCTCGCCGCCGCTCTGCTCGGTGCCCTGGCCACACCGGCTGTCGCGGCGGAACCGCCTCCGGTGATCTGCTTCAGCGGACACGTCCAGGACGTCGGCTGGCAGCCGTGGAACTGCGACAACGACGGCGACCCGGCCTTCGCGGGTTCGACCGGCCAGGACCGCAGACTCGAGGCGCTCCGCGTCATCACCTACAACACGGGCGGCCTGACCTGCGTCCGGGCTCACGTCCAGGACCAGGGCTGGAGCAACCAGACGTGCCTGCCCGACGGTCTGGAGGCGACGGTCGGCACCACCGGGCTGAACCGCCGGATCGAGGCGGTCTCGCTCAGCCACAACACGCGCGGCCTGTGCCTGGAGGCCCACGTGCAGAACGTCGGCTGGGCGGGCAGGGCGTGCAAGTCGGCCGGTGAGGAGAACGTCGTCGGCACCACGGGCCAGGGCCTGCGCCTGGAAGCCGTCACGGGCCTCGTCCAGTAGGAGACCCGAAAAGCGGTCGTGGGTGCTCTCCGCCGGCAAAGCGGCGGAGAGCACCCACGACCAAGTGTCAGTGCTGTCAGTACGTGATCGCGATGCCCGGCTCGGCCAGCAGCGCGCCGACGTCGGCCAGGAACTGCGAGCCCTGCTGGCCGTCGACCACGCGGTGGTCGAACGACAGCGCGAGCTGGCAGATCTTGCGGATCTTGATCTCGCCGTCGACCACCCACGGCATGTCGCGAATCGCGCCCAGCGCCAGGATCGCGGACTCGCCGGGGTTGAGGATCGGCGTGCCGGTGTCGACGCCGAAGACGCCGACGTTGGTGATCGTGATGGTGCCGTTCATCATGTCGGCCGGCGACGTCTTGCCGTCGCGGGCGACCGTGGCGAGCTCGTCCAGTGCGACCGCGAGTTCCTTCAACGACATGCGGTCGGCGTCGCGGACCTTCGGCACGACCAGGCCGCGCGGCGTGGCGGCCGCGATGCCCAGGTGGACGTAGTCCTTGTAGACGATCTCGTTCGCCGCCGCGTCCCACGTCGCGTTGACGTCCGGCGTGCGGCGGGCCGCGAGGATGACGGCCTTCGCGCAGAACGCGAGCGGCGTCAGCTTCACGCCGCGGAACTCCGGCGCGTTCTTGAGGCGCGCGCGCAGTTCCATCATCGGCGTCACGTCGACCGTCAGGAACTCGGTGACGTGCGGTGCGGTGAACGCGCTGTCCACCATCGCCTGCGCGGTCGCCTTGCGGACACCCTTGATGGGCACCCGGCGTTCGCGCGAGCCGTTGTCCACAACGGACTGCACAGGAGCGGCAGCCGGTGCGGAGACGGCGGTCTCGACGTCCTCACGCGTGATGACGCCGCCGGGGCCGGAGCCCGTGAGCGCGTGCAGGTCGACGCCGAGGTCCTTGGCCAGCTTGCGCACCGGCGGCTTGGCCAGCGGCACGTACCCACCCGGCGTCTGGACCGGAGCAGCGACCACGACCGGAGCGGGCGCAGGTGCCGGTGCGGCGACGGGAGCGGGCGGGGCCACGACAGCCGCGGCCGGAGCCGGGGCGGGTGAGTCCTTGCGGGCACGGCGCTTCGCGGTGCCGGACTTCGGGCCGTAGCCGACGAGCGTCGCGATGCGACCGCCCGGCATCTCCTCGCCGATCTTGCCGGACGAGGCGCCGTTCGCCTCCGCCGCGACGGGAGCGGCGGCAGGTGCGGCCGCGCCACCGGGGTCGGTGTCGATCGTGATGATCGGGACGCCGACCTCGACGGTCTGACCGGGCTCCGCGAGGAGCTCGGTCACGACGCCCGCCCACGGGCAGGGCAGCTCGACGGCGGCCTTGGCCGTCTCGATCTCGACGATGATCTGGTTGACCTTGACGGTGTCACCCGGCTTCACGTGCCAGGTGAGGATCTCGGCCTCGGTCAGCCCCTCTGCCGTGTCGGGCAGGGGGAATTGCTTGTACTGCGGCATTTCCGGTTGTCCCCTTACCAGGCGAGCGAGCGGTCGACGGCGTGCAGCACCCGGTCGAGGTCGGGGAGGAACTCCTCCTCGAGCTTCGACGGCGGGTACGGGGTGTCGAAACCGGTCACCCGCAGCACCGGTGCCTGCAGCGAGTAGAAGCACTCCTGCTGGACCTTGGCTGCAATCTCGCTGGCGATCGAGGACTCGGAAGGCGCCTCGGACACGACGATCAACCGGCCGGTGCGGCGCACCGAGTCGTAGACCGGCGCGAGGTCCAGCGGCGACAGCGTGCGCAGGTCGATGACCTCCAGCGACGTGCCGTCCTCAGCGGCCGCGTTCGCGGCGTCGAGAGAGGTGCGGACCATCGGGCCGTAGGCCACCAGCGTCGCGTCCGTGCCGGGCCGCAGAACGCGCGACTCGAACAGCTTGCCGGGCTGGGCCGTGGTGTCGACCTCGCCCTTCTCGTAGTAACGGCGCTTGGGCTCGAAGAACAGCACCGGGTCGTCGCTGTCGATCGCCTGCTGGATCATCCAGTACGCGTCGGCCGGGTTCGAGCACGAGACGACCTTGAGGCCGGCGGTGTGCGCGAAGTACGACTCCGGGGACTCCGAGTGGTGCTCGACCGCACCGATGCCGCCACCGAACGGCACGCGGATCACGATGGGCAGCTTGAGCTTGCCCTGGGTGCGGTAGTGCAGCTTCGCGACCTGCGACACGATCTGGTCGAAGCCCGGGAAGATGAAGCCGTCGAACTGGATCTCGCACACCGGGCGGTAGCCGCGGATCGCGAGACCCACGGCGGTGCCGATGATGCCGGACTCCGCGAGCGGCGTGTCGAGCACGCGCTGCTCACCGAAGTCCTTCTGCAGGCCGTCCGTGATGCGGAAGACGCCACCGAGCTTGCCGATGTCCTCGCCCATCATGATGACCTTGGGGTTGGCCTCCATGGCCGCCCGCAAGCCCATGTTGAGCGCCTTGGAGATCGTGAGCGTCTGCACCGGGGACGCCGGAGCAGCAGCCGAGGAACGGTCCATGGTCGGAGCAGCCATCAGTGCTCACCTCCAGCAAAACCCGAGACGTAGTCGAGGAATTCGTCGCGCTGCGCGTCGAGGACGGGGCTGCCCTCCGCGTACACGTTGCTGAAGATCCGTTCAGCGGGCGGATCGGGCATGTTCGTGCAGAACTCCCGCAGCTCCTCGCCCAGCTCGTCGGCGTCAGCCTCGACGCTCTCGAAGAACTCGTGGTCGGCCCACTGCTGGCGGACCAGGTAGACCTTCACGCGCTCGATCGGGTCCTTGAGCTTCCACATCTCCAGCTCGTCCGACAGCCGGTAGCGCGTCGGGTCGTCGGAGGTGGTGTGCGCGTCCATCCGGTAGGTGAACGCCTCGATCAGGATCGGGCCGTTGCCGTGGCGGCACTCGTCCAGCGCCCACTTCGTCACGGCGAGCGTCGCGAGGACGTCGTTGCCGTCGACGCGGATGCCGGGGAAGCCGTATCCGCGGGCGCGCTGGTACAGCGGCAGGCGCGACTGGCGCTCCGTGGGCTCGGAGATGGCCCACTGGTTGTTCTGGCAGAAGAAGACGAGCGGCGCGTCGTAGACCGCGGCCCACACGAAGCCCTCGTGCACGTCACCCTGGCTGGTCGCGCCGTCGCCGAAGAAGCACATGGTGGCTTCTCCCTCGTCGTCGCCGACCTTGCCGTCGAACTTCTGGCCCATCGCGTAGCCGGCCGCGTTGAGGACCTGGTTGCCGATGACGATCGTGTACGGGTGGAAGCGCTTCTCGACCGGGTCCCAGGTGCCCTGGTCGGTGCCGCGGAAGATGCCGAGCAGCTCCGTCGGGTTGATCCCGCGCGTCCACGCGATGCCGTGCTCGCGGTAGCTCGGGAACGCCATGTCCGTCTGGCGCATCGCGCGGCCGGCGCCGATCTGCGCGGCCTCCTGACCGAGCAGCGGCACCCAGATGCCGAGCTGGCCCTTGCGCTGCAGGGCGTTCGCCTCGCGGTCGACCCGGCGGATCAGGACCATGTCGCGGTACAGACCGCGCAGCTCCTCCGGCGTGATGTCGATGTCGAAGTCGGGGTGCTGGACCCGCTCACCCTCCGGAGTGAGGAGCTGCACCAGGTCGGCGCCGCCCTCGTCTGTTGCTCGCAAGCCTGCGATCACCTGCTCCGCTGTCGGTTTCGCGGCAGTGGCGGCCGGCGCTGCATCCGGCTCAGGGTGCGTCCATTGCTCAGGGGACGACATGCGCCTTCTCCTCTGTCTACTCCGACCGCCTGATCGCTCGTGACGACCTCGTGCGGCGACGTCGGCGGTCGCCGCCAACCCTGTGGGGCCGGAGGCAGCCGTCGACGGTGACGGTGGCTTACGACCACATCCTGACACGGCCTCACCCGAGTTGGTGAGACCCGTCCCACTTCGTAACACACGAGTCAACGTTCTGATCAGCGACAACAGTCGGAGGTTCGACCTTTTGTCCTCCGACTAGGCCGTCCGACTACCGGACGTCGATGTCCCGGTTACCGATCGTTAACTTAGCTGCGGGCCTCCGGGTAGAGGTTACGGACGCGAGCGGAGGCGGAGTCGTGACAGGATCGAGAGGTGGACCGATCACTTGTGACCAGCACCGTCAGGACGCTCTGGGACGACGACATCGTCCCGAGCCTGTCTCAGCTCGTCGCCGTGCCGGCGATCTCGCCCGCGTTCGATCCCGCCTGGGAAGAGCACGGCGAACTGGCCGCCGCGATCGAGCACGTGCGCCTCTGGATCGAGTCACGCGCCCTTCCCGGAGCGGTGCTGGAAGTCGTCCAACTGGCGGGACGTACGCCGCTTCTGCTGGTCGACGTGCCCGCGTCCGGTAACTCGTCCGACGACACGGTGTTGCTCTACGGACACCTCGACAAGCAACCGCCGGTGGGCGGTTGGGGCGAAGGCCTCGGCCCGTGGACCCCTGTCCTGCGTGACGGACGTCTCTACGGCCGTGGTGCGGCCGATGACGGTTACTCCGGATACGCCGCGGTCGCCGCTATCGAGGCCGTGCGTGCCGCCGGTGGTTCCCACGCCCGTTGCGTAGTGCTGCTGGAGACCGGCGAGGAGTCGGGTTCGCCCGACCTGCCGGCGTACTTGGAGCACCTGTCCGATCGCCTGGGCCGCGTGTCGCTCGTCGTCTGCCTGGACTCGGGCGGCTCCGACTACGACCGCATGTGGCTGACGACGTCGCTGCGCGGCCTGGTGCAGGTCACGGCCACCGTGCGGGTGCTCGACGGCGGCCTGCACTCCGGCATGGCGTCCGGCATCGTGCCGTCGTCGTTCCGGATCGCGCGGGTGCTGCTGGACCGGCTGGAGAACTCGGAGACCGGCGAGGTCCTCGTGCCGGAGATGCACGTCGAGATCCCGGCGGGACGGCTGGCCGAGGTCCGCGAGGCCGTCGAGGCCGCGCCGGGCGCCCTGTGGGGTGCCGTGCCGCGCGTCGGTGACCTGCGGCCGATGTCCGACGACGAGGTCGAGCTGGCGCTCAACTCGGGCTGGCGGCCGACCCTGTCCGTGACCGGCGCCGAGGGCCTGCCCCTGCCGGACGACGCGGGCAACGTGCTGCGCCCGTTCACGACGCTGGTGCTCTCGTTCCGCCTGCCGCCGACGGCCGACGCCGCCACGGCACTGGAGGCCGTCAAGCAGAAGCTCACCACCGACGTGCCCTACGGCGCGACCGTGGAGCTCTCGCGGGTCGAGTTCGCGGACGGCTGGAACGCGCCTGAGCTCGCTCCCTGGCTCTCGCAGGTGCTGGACGAGGCCGGCAAGGACGTGTTCGGCGCACCCTGGCGGACCGTGTCGCTGGGCGGCTCGATCCCGTTCATGGGGCTGCTGCACGAGGCCTACCCGGACGCGCAGTTCGTGGTGACCGGGGCGATCGGGCCGGACTCCAACTGCCACGTGCCCGACGAGTGGCTGCACCTGGCGCACGCCGCCCGGATCACCGAGGCCGTGGCGCTCGTCCTCGACTCGCACGCGAAGCAGTCCTGACCCCGCTTTTAGTGAGGTAGGACTCAGACCACACCCGGGCCCGACCGGGTGTGGTCTCCGGTGTCCCACACTGGGGTGATGGGCGAACATGCGGAACGGGCGCGTCTCGCGGAGTCGGACACACCGACTTCGCCGTGGCGGCTGTGGGGGCCGTACCTCTCGGGTCGCCAGTGGGGCACAGTCCGTGAGGACTACTCGCCCGAGGGTGACGCGTGGGCGTCGTTCCCGTTCGACCACGCCCGTTCGCGCGCCTACCGGTGGGGCGAGGACGGCATCGCCGGCATCTGCGACGTGCACGGGTTCATGAACTTCGCCGTCGCCCTGTGGAACGGCAAGGACCCGATCCTCAAGGAGCGGTACTTCGGCCTCACCAACGACGAGGGCAACCACGGTGAGGACGTCAAGGAGCACTGGTGGGTGACCGACGGGACGCCCACCCACTCCTGGATGCAGGTCGTCTACCGGTATCCGCAGCGCGAGTTCCCCTACGACCAGCTGCGCGAGATGGCGCGCAACGCCGGCCGGGAGAACCGCGAGCCCGAACTGAGCGACACCGGGGTGCTCGACCAGAACAGGTTCTTCGACGTCCAGGTCACGTACGCGAAGGCCGAGACGGACGACATCTGCATCGAGATCAGCGCGACGAACCACGGGCCCGAGGACGCGCCGTTGCACCTCCTGCCGCAGCTGTGGTTCCGCAACACGTGGGCGTGGGGCCGCGACCAACGGCCGTGTCAGCTCGTTGCGAGCACCACGGCCGGACGCAAGGTCACGGCTGACCACGGCAACCTCGGCCGGTACACGCTGCATCTGGACGACTCGCCGTCGATGCTCATGACGGACAACGAGACCAACGAGGTGTCGCTGTTCGGCGCTGAGCGCAACCCGTCGCCGTGGACCAAGGACGGCATCTGCGACTACGTGGTGCGCGGCAGCACGAGCACCTGCCAGGTCGTGGGGCCGGACGACGCCGGGGTGGCGGGCACCAAGTTCGCGGCCTGGTACTCGTTCGACCCCGTGGAGCCGGGCGAGACGGTGACGATCCGGCTGCGGCTCATCGGCGGCGACGGGCACCTGGACCCGTTCGGGCCGAGCTTCGAAGAGACGATGCAGCAGCGCGGGGCCGAGGCCGACGAGTTCCACGACGCCATCGCGCCGCAGACCAGGCCCGAGGAGAAGCATGTGCTGCGGCGCGCGCTGGCCGGCCTCATGTGGACGAAGCAGCACTACCGGTTCCGCACCCGCGACTGGCTCGACGGCGACCCGACGAAGCCCGAGGCGCCCAGTTCCCGACGCACGCGCGAGGCGCGCAACGTGCACTGGCGGCACCTCGACGTCGCCGACGTGATCTCGATGCCCGACGAGTGGGAGTACCCGTGGTTCGCGGCGTGGGACCTCGCGTTCCACACCATCCCGTTCACGCTGGTCGACCCGGCGTTCGCGAAGGAGCAGCTGCTGCTGTTCTGCCGTGAGTGGATGATGCACCCGAACGGCCAGATCCCCGCCTACGAGTGGGAGTTCGGCGACGTCAACCCGCCGGTGCACGCGTGGGCGGCGTTGCAGGTCTACCGCGCGGACGGCAGCAGGGACCGCGGGTTCCTCGCCAAGATCTTCCACAAGCTGCTGCTCAACTTCTCCTGGTGGGTCAACCGCAAGGACGCCGACGGCAGCTACCTGTTCGAGGGCGGGTTCCTCGGCATGGACAACATCGGGCCGGTCAACCGGTCCGAGCCCATGCTGGGCGAGTGGCGGCTGGAGCAGTCCGACGCCACGTCGTGGATGGCCGCGTACAGCCTGCACCTCATGCAGATCGCGCTGGAGCTGGCGCGCGACGACGAGTCCTACGAGGACGTCGCGACGAAGTTCGTCGAGCACTTCCTGTCGATCGCGGAGGCGTTCACGCACTTCGGGTCGCACGGCGGCGGAATCTGGCACGACGAGGACGGCTTCTGCTACGACCGGGTCTCGCGGCGCCGCCCCGACGGCGGCGTCGAGTCCGAGCCGGTGCGCGTGCGGTCGATGGTCGGCCTCATCCCGTTGCTGGCCAGCGCTGTCCTCGAACCGTGGGTGCTCGAAGAGCTGCAGGGGTTCACGAGCCGGTTGGAGCACCTGCTCAAGCGGCGGCCCGAGCTGCGGCAGTTCATCACGTTCCACTACGAGCGCGGCGCGTTCGTGTCGTTGCTCGACGAGCAGAAGCTCAAGCGCGTGCTGCACCGGATGCTCGACGAGCAGGAGTTCCTGTCTCCGCACGGGATCCGCAGCCTGTCCGCGGCCCACCGCGAGGGCCTGGAGGTCAAGGTCGCGGGCCAGGACCACCGCATGGGCTACGAGCCGGGCGAGTCGCACACGCCGATGTTCGGCGGCAACTCGAACTGGCGCGGCCCGGTCTGGCTGCCCACCAACGCGCTGCTGGTGGAGGCGCTGCGCACGGTCTGCGCGTTCCACGACGGCATGTTCCAGGTCGAGATGCCGACGCACTCCGGACGCTGGGTCACCGCGGGCACCGTCGCGGACGAGCTGAGCGACCGGCTCGTCGGGCTCTTCCTGCCCGACCACGACGGGCGCCGGCCGTCGGACGGCAAGCGCATCGAGGCCTCCGAGTCACCTCTTTGGCGCAGGCACGTCACCTTCAGCGAGTACTTCGACGGCGACACGGGTGAGGGCCTCGGAGCCACGCACCAGACCGGCTGGACCGCCCTGGTGGCGGGTCTGCTGGCCGAAAGAACACGCTGACCAGCGCCGTCGTGATCAAATCCTGATCAAGGGCACGCTCACGGATGGTTATCATTCGTGCGCAATACGTGAAGATGTTGTGTGATCTGGGCCAAATCGCACAAGATTCTGTGTCTGAAAGCCCGATTTGACGCAAAATCATTGCAAGGCAGTGGCCTGTAACACCCACGTGCTGTCCAGCGCGTCACCCGAGTGGCAGGATCCCGTTCACTCGTCCGCGACAGTTACGAGGAGTGACGCAGTGGCTCGTCGACCCAGGCACGTGCTCGCCCTACTGCCCGCAGCGGCCCTTGCGCTGACCGCGCTCGCCGGATGCGCGACGAGCACCAACAGCGGCGGTGGCACCACCGATGGTGGGATCAAGCTTGTCAAAGAAGGCAAGCTCGTCACCTGCACCCACCTGTCCTACAAGCCGTTCCAGTACACCGATGGCGACAAGACCGTCGGCTTCGACGTCGATCTGGTCGACCTGATCGCCAAGGACCTGGGTGTCCAGCAGGAGATCTTCGACACCCAGTTCGAGACGATCACGTCGGGCGCGAGCTTCAACGCCAACCAGTGCGACCTCGCGGCCGCCGGCATGACGATCAAGGAAGAGCGCAAGCAGGCGATCGACTTCTCCGACCCGTACTTCGAGGCCTCGCAGGCGCTGCTGGTCAAGAAGGACTCGCCGATCAAGTCGCTGGCGGACCTCAAGGGCAAGAAGATCGGTGTCCAGCAGGACACCACCGGTGAGATCTACGCCAACGACAACAAGGCCGCCAACGGCTACGAGGTCATCCAGTTCGAGGACCTCCCGCTGATGGAGACCGCCGTGCGCACCGGCGCCGTCGACGCCGCGATCAACGACAACGGCGTGCTCCTCGACTACGTCAAGGAGTTCCCGGACACCGCCGTCTCCGCCGAGTTCGACACGAACGAGCAGTACGGCATCGGCATCAAGAAGGGCAACACCGCGCTGGCCGCCAAGGTCAACGAGGTCTTGAAGAAGGCCAAGGAGAGCGGCGAGTACGACAAGATCTACGAGAAGTGGTTCGGCAAGAAGCCGGAGAAGAAGTAGCTCTCTAGCCAACGGGGCGGCGCAGGCGCCGCCCCGTTGGCGTCCGACCACATCCGCTAGGAGTCGTACATGGCGCTGTCCAAGCGCAAGCGGGCCGAATACTTCCGGTACTCGCAGTACACGCTGCTCGTCGTCATCGCCCTGGTGATCGCGTTCCTCGCCGACTGGGAGCAGATCCGCACGGCGTTCTTCAACTTCAAGACGATGGGGGACATGTTCCCCAACGTCATCACCATCGCGTTGAAGAACACTCTCATCTACACCGCACTCGGCTTCGCCTTCGGCCTCGCGCTCGGGCTCGTCCTCGCGTTGATGAAGCTCTCGTCGATCGCGCCGTACCGGTGGATCGCGACGATCTACATCGAGTTCTTCCGCGGCATCCCGGCACTGCTGGTGTTCATCGGCCTCGCGTTCGGTGTGCCGCTGGCGTTCCAGATCCAGTTCGACATCTACTCCACGGTCATGCTGGCGCTCGGCATCGTCGGTGCCGCCTACATGGCCGAGACGATCCGCGCCGGCATCCAGGCCGTGCCGAAGGGGCAGGTCGAGGCCGCGCGCTCGCTGGGCATGTCGCAGGGCCGCGCGATGATCACCATCGTGATCCCGCAGGCCTTCCGGATCATCCTGCCGCCGCTGACCAACGAGCTGATCCTGCTGACCAAGGACTCCTCGCTGATCTACATCATCGGCCTGGCCCGTGACCAGTACGAGCTGACGAAGTTCGGGCGGGAGACGCTGAGCCGCAGCCCGTCGCTCACCCCGATCCTCGTCGTCGGTCTGTGCTACCTGATCATCACGTTGCCTCTGGGGTACCTGTCGAGGTACCTGGAGCGCCGCTCCGGCGGGAAGAAGGTGTCCGTCCTGTGAGCGAGATTTCCGTTGAGATCACCGGGCTGAAGAAGTCGTTCGGCTCGTTGGACGTCCTCAAGGGCATCGACGTCACGGTCAACCGCGGTGACGTGGTCTGCATCATCGGCCCGTCGGGTTCCGGCAAGTCGACGCTGCTGCGCTGCGTGAACCTGCTGGAGGAGCCGAACGACGGCAAGATCGTCGTCAACGGTGTCGAGCTGACCGACCACGACGTCGACATCGACCAGGCGCGCACGAAGATCGGCATGGTCTTCCAGTCGTTCAACCTGTTCTCGCACCTGAACGTCCTCGCGAACCTCACCGTCGCGCAGCGCAAGGTGCTCAAGCGCGGCGAGAAGGAGGCGCAGGAGATCGCCCTGCGCAACCTGGACCGGGTCGGCCTGAAGGAGAAGGCCAACGCGATGCCCGCGCAGCTCTCCGGTGGTCAGCAGCAGCGCGTGGCGATCGCCCGCGCGCTGTCGATGGACCCCGACGTGATGCTGTTCGACGAGCCCACCTCGGCGCTCGACCCCGAGCTCGTCGGTGACGTGCTGGGCGTGATGCGCCAGCTCGCCGACGAGGGCATGACGATGCTGGTCGTGACGCACGAGATGCAGTTCGCCCGCGAGGTCGCCGACAAGGTGATCTTCATGGACGGCGGCTACATCGTCGAGGAGGGCCCGGCGGCCGAGGTGATCGGCAACCCGCAGGAGCCGCGCACCCAGGAGTTCCTGGCCCGCGTGCTCGACCCGACGCACCACGGCCCGAGCGACCCGGTCTAGTCCGTGTCCTGCACGGGCTAGCCTGGTCTGGTGGCGAGGGGGAAAGTCGCCGCGGCGGACGTGCTGCGGGGGCTGTTGGGGGAGAACGACAACTCTGGTGGCGGCGGGTGGAGGTTGCCTCGGCGGAAGCCGAGCACCCCACCCGTCATCCGCGTTGTGGACCGGGTGGTCACCGACGTGCTCGACCTGCGCGCGGTCGAGGTGCCGTACGTGCTGGAGTTCGAACGCTGCCAGTTCGAGGCGGCGCCGGACCTGCGGCAGGCGAACCTGGCGGGCATCTCGTTCACCGACTGCGACTTACCCGGTCTCGAAGCGCGCAACCTGAGCAGCGGCAACGACGTGTCGCTGCTCGACTGCCGCGTCTCGGGCCTGACCGACTTCACCGACGCCGAGATCGCGGGCTCGGTCCTGTTGCGGGACACCAGGTTCAGCGTGCCGGGCGGGCTGTGCGTGCACGGTGACCGGCTGACGGTCGCGGGCGCGCTGCTCGGGTTCGGCATCGTCACCGAGGGCGAGGTGCGGCTCGCGGGCGCGCGCATCGGCGGCAACGTCAACCTAGGCAGCGCGGTGCTGGAGAACGCCGACGGCTTCACGTTGAACGGCAACGGCATGCAGGTCGGCGGCAACTTCCTCGGCGCGTTCACCTCGCACGGCGTCGTGTTCCTGGCCAACGCGCGGATCAGTTCGACGCTGTCGTTGAGTGGCGCGACGCTCTCCCGCGGGCCGGACTTCGCGGCCTCCAGCGACCCGCACGCCGACCCGTCCGCGACGCTCTTCCTCGACCGCGTGGACGTGTCGGGCGACCTGCAGCTCGACCGCGGCTTCACCAGCATGGGCACGATCCGCGCCGTCAACGCGAAGATCGGCGGCACGTTCTCGCTGGCAGAAGCAGTGCTGGACGCCGTGTCGCCACCGTCGGTCGGCACCGACCCCACCGGCTCGGGCCGCGCGTTGCACGTCGACGGCGCGGAGATCGGCGGTGACGTCGTCGGCCGTGGCGTGCGGATCAAGGGCCAGCTGCGCATGGTCGACACCCACGTGCGCGGCAGCATCACCATCGAACGGGCCATTGTGGACAACCCGGCCGCGGACGCCGTGCTGGCCAACCGTTCCCAGATCGGCAGCAACTTCGTGGTGCGCGAGTCGGACATCGCCGGCGGGCTGGAGCTGCGCGGCATCACCGTCGGCGCGAACCTGGACCTGCGCGGCAGCCGGTTGATCAAGCCCGGCAAGTACCGGCACCAGCCGCGCGAGAAGCCGTCGCTCGACATCGGTGGCGCCACGATCGGCCGCGACCTCATCTGCGCGCGCGGTGACAAGGAGTTCGTCGCGCATGGCGGCGTGCGGTGCCGTCGCGCGATGATCGGCCGGATGGCGAACTTCAACGGCGCGGTGCTCGGCTACAAGCTCGACAGCCACGCGTTGAACGCCATGGGCATGCAGGTGCAGGAGCTGATGCTCAACGTCGTGTCGCCGCCCAAAGGTCTCGTGACGCTGCGGCAGGCGCGTTGCACGTCGTTGGACGACAACGAGAACTTCTGGAACACCACGGGATTCATCGATCTCGACGACTTCCGCTACGACTCGCTCGCCTATCCGATCGACCTGCGCGACGACGACCAGGTGCAGCAGCGGCTGCGCTGGCTGCGGCAGGCGATGCGGCGCAGCTACCGCCCTCGGCCGTACGACCAGTTCGCCGAGATGCTGACCGCGGCCGGCAACGAGGAGCACGCCTCGACGGTGCTGATCGAGAAGCAACGCCTGCGGTACCGCGCGGTCGCCGAGGGCATGCGGTTCTTCGGCCCGCTGGTGCTGGTGTGGAGCTTCCTGCAACGGTCGATGGTCGGCTACGGCTACCGGCCGGCGCGTGCGCTGGGCTGGCTGATCGCGGCGTGGGTCGTCGGCAGCATCTGGTTCCAGGTCAAGGGACCGCTGATCGAGATCAACGACGACGACCACCTGCCGTGGAACGCCTGGCTCTACACGATCGACCTGGTGGTGCCGATCGTCGACTTCGGCAACAAGAACCGCTGGCAGACGCCGGGCGCGTCGCAGTGGATCGCGTCCGGGCTGATCGTGACGGGCTGGCTCCTGGCGACGACCGTGGCCGCCGGTCTGACCCGGATGCTGAAGAGGTAGAACGCCACCATCGGGGTATTTCGCCGCCTGGTGAACAGTGGTGCGATCGTCCGGTGATCGCCGCCGAGTCCACCGAGCTGTTCGTCGGACCTCGGACCGCACTGCTGCAGGTGGTGCGACTGACCTCGCCCACGCTGGCCGGACCGGTGCACGCACACGTGTACGGGCCGGGCCTGCACTCGCCGCGGCACGGCGGTTCGCTGGCGCCGGGGCCGTTCGGCTACGAGCTCGCCGTCGACGTGTCCGAGCACCCGCCCGGTGCGGTGGTGCCCGCCCAGGCCGTCGTGCGGTCGGCCGCCGGCGAGGAGTCGTGCACGTTCTCGCTGGTCGTCGGCTCGCCGGGGTGGACGGTGCACCTGGTCGGACACGTCGCGGGCGACGCGCCGTTCACGGCTGTGCGCGCCCACCTGGACCTGGCGCTCACCGATCCCGCCTACCGGTTCGCGGTGACGTCGGTCGAGTTGCTGCAGCCGTACTGGGACACGTTCCCGCAGCACCGCTCGTTGCTGCTGCGGCTGATCTCCGAGGGCCGGGTCGAGGTCGTCGGGTCCGCGCCCGGTGTGGTCGGTGTGCCGCCGCTGTTGTCCTCGCTGCCGCCCGGGCCGTCGCTGATGGTCTCGTCGCTTGCCGAGGCCGAGCGGTCGGTCTACTCCTCGTTCCTGGAAGCGCGATCCGGAGCCGCCGCGCCGCACGTGATGCTGCCGGTCGGTTCCGATCGGGAGGCTCCGAACCCGTGGGTGATCGCGATCCATCACGACTGGAGCGCGCGCTACACGTGGCCGCGGATCATCTGCTCGTTGCCGCGCGACTACTACGTGCGCGGGTCTGCGCCCGTGCCGCCCGCGCCTGTGGACGACTCGCCTGCCGCCGTGTTCGCTTCGCACGCGGCTCGGCTGACCGGTGCCACGTATCCCTCCGCCGCACTCTCACGCGCTGCGGTGGCGCACCCGCGTGAGGCCTTCGACCTGCAGTCCGACGTCATCTCGCGGTCGCTCGCGGCCTTGACGTCCACTGTGGACTCGTCGGTGGTCGTGTGGAACCCGTCGTCCTCGGCGTGCACCGACATCGTGTCCGTGCACCTGCCGTTCGAGCGCAACGTGCACGTGGAGTTCGACGGCGTTGTGCTGCCGACGTTGGTGGACGGCGTGACCGTGACGTTCTTGGCGCGTGACGTGCCCGCACGCGGATGGCGCACCTACTCGTTGGTCGAGGACGACATCGATCACGGCTGGAAGCGCGGCTACGGCACCGAGATCGCGTCCACTCACTACGTCCTGTCGTACGACCCGATCGCCTCACTTGTCGCCGTCGACGGCCCTGTTCTGGAAGCGCCTCGGCTGGTCGGGCCGGTGAGCGTGTGGCACAGCGAGGTCGGCGAGAAGATGGTCGGCTCCACGACGTTCACGTTGTGGAACGAGGTCGGGCACCTGGGGCCTTCCTCTTTGTACGCCGTGCTCGGCACCCGCCGACCTTCCAGCGGCACCTTGCCGTCCGTGCCGCCGCGGCTGGCGTTGGCCGGGCCGCCGCTGGGGCCCGTCTCACCTGCCGTGACCCCGGTGTTCGCGCGCTACTGGCTGCACGAGCCCGCGCCGCTGGGCGGCCTGCCCGCGAACGTGCACCTGGAGGTGCTCGGCCCGACCCGGCTGCGCGTGGTGGCCGTGTCGGACGGCCCGGCGTTCTCCGGCCTCGTCCGGCTCTCGCTGCCCGACGGCTGGTCGGCGTCGTGGGACTCGCTGCCGGTGTCGCTGCCGGCCGGCGGTTACGTGTCGGCCGAGGTGCGCCTGGTGCCGCCGCGCACACCCGGCTGCCACCCGGTGCGCGCCACGCTGGAGGGACTCCCCTTCGACGTCTACGACGTGGCGCTGCTGACCGTGCCCGAGTGGGACGGCGACGACCCCGTCGAGGTGCTGTGGGTGGCTTCGTCGCCGGACGTGGTGTCGGTCAGACCGGGGCAATCGGCGTCGGTGCGGGTCGTGCTCGCCTCCGGCGCACACGGTGACCTGCCGGTTCAGGCCCGGTTGCTGTCGCCGCGCTCCTCGTGGGAGTTCGTCGGGCCGTTCTGCGTGGGCGGGGTGGTGCCGGGGCAGGGCCGGCTGCCGCTCGACTTCACGCTCGCAGCGCCCGCCTGGGCCACGCCGGGCACGTGGCCGGCCGTCGTGCGCGTGGCCGCGGGCGACCTGGTCCGCACCACTGCGCCCATCCGTCTCGAAGTGGCTGGTTAAGCTGCGACACCGTGACTGATCTGGTGCTGGCACTGGACTTCGGCGGCACCAAGATCGCCGCCGCCCTGGTGGACCCCTTCGGCTCGGTGGTGCGCTCCTCGCGCGTCCCGACGCCGTCCGAAAACCCATGGGACGCAGTGGTTTCGGTGATCTCCGAGGTGGTGGGGGACGCGGCTGTCGCGGGCGTGGGCATCGGTTCGGCGGGCCCGGTGGACACCGCCGCCGGCACCGTCTCGCCGATCAACGTGCCGTCGTGGCAGGAGTTCCCGCTGCGGGCGTCGGTGGCGTCGCTGTTCCCCGGCGTCCCGGTGGAACTCGCGGGCGACGGCGTGTGCATGGCGCTGGGCGAACACTGGCGCGGCGCGGGCCAGGGCAGCACGTTCATGATCGGCCTCGTCGTGTCCACGGGTGTCGGTGGCGGCCTGGTGCTGGACGGACGGCCGTTCGGCGGCCGCACCGGCAACGCGGGCCACATCGGCCACATCGTCGTGGAACCCGACGGCGAACCCTGCACGTGCGGCGGCCGCGGGTGCGTGGAGACCATCGCCGGTGGCCCGCGCATGGTGGCCTGGGCGCGCCACGCCGGCTGGCCGGCACCGGACCACGCCGACGCCGCCCTGCTGGCCGCCGCCGCTCTGTCCGGCGAGGAGATCCCGCTGGCGGCCTTCGAACGTGCCGGTCAGGCCGTCGGGATGGCGATCGCCGGCGCCGCCGCGGTGTGCGACCTGGAGCTCGCCGTCATCGGGGGTGGGGTGGCGCAGGCCGGGGAGTTGTTGTTCGAGCCGGTGCGGCGGACGTTGAAAACGCACACCGGATTGTCGTACCTCGCGGGGCTGGAGGTGCGGGCGGCCGAGTTGGGCGGGGAGGCCGGACTGGTGGGGGCGGCTGCGCTGGTTCGTCAGTCCGTGTGAACGGGTGGCCGGGTCGACGGGCTGCCAGGGCTGACTGAGCTGGTGGGTTGGCTCGTAGGGCAGGCAGATCAGGCAGGCAGGTTGGACGGGCAGGCAGGTCGAACTGACTGGTCGCTGTGCTGAGTGGACGGACGGTGACCAGAGCGACCGCGTCGAACCAGTTGGTCCGGGGGCCTCAACCCGTCCGGCTGACGAGGGCGTTCGCCGACCGGTCAGCCCGTTCGACCACGCCTGTCCAGCTGGGAGCCGGATGTGTGGCGGCGCCTTGTGGGAACGTCAGACCGCCTGGCGGGTGTGGCGGAGTGGCGACTCGACCCTGGCCACCGCGACGCCCGCCGCCTCCAGAGCCGAACGGACCGCGCGGGCGATCTCGACCGCTCCCGGTGTGTCCCCGTGCACGCAGATCGAGTCGGCCTGGATTCGCACCGGGCGGCCGGACACGCTGCGGATCCAGCCCTCGGTCGCCAGTTGTACGCAGCGGGCCGCTATCTCGGCCGGGTCGCGCAGGACGGCTCCCGGTTCGCCGCGGGGCACCAGCGTTCCGGACGGGGTGTAGGCGCGGTCCGCGAAGGCCTCGTGCCACACGCGCAGGCCTGCCACCGAGGCTCGCTTCAGCCAGACCGCGCCCGGTGGGCCCAGCACCGCCAGCGTCGGGTCGAACAGGCGGACCGCGTCGACCACGGCGTCTGCCTGGGCTTCGTGTCGGACCAGGGTGTTGTAGAGGGCGCCGTGTGGCTTGACGTAGGAGATCCGGGTGCCGGCGGCGCGTGCGAACGCCGATAACGCTCCCAGCTGGGCCAGGACCTCGTTGGTGAGCGTGTCCGGGGCCACGTCGATGAACCTGCGGCCGAAGCCCGCCAGGTCCCGGTAGACGACGTGGGCGCCTACCGCCGCACCTGCGGCTGCGGCGAGGGCGCAGGTTTCGCGCATCGTGTCCGCGTCGCCGGCGTGGTAGCCGCAGGCGACGTTCGCGCTGGTCACGACGGCCAGCAATGCCTTGTCGTCGCCGAGGGTCCAGTGGCCGAAGCCCTCGCCCAGGTCCGCGTTCAGGTCCATGGCCGTCCTCCCATGCGCGCTCGATCGGTGGATTGTTGGATTGTTGAACGATTCTACGATAGTGCAATGGAACGATCCTGGAAATAGACTGCCGAGGTGACCGAGACGTGGGTGTCGACGCTGGCCCAGAACAAGGCTGATCTGGAGCGCGCGAGCACCGCGCAGAAGGTCGCCGACATGCTGCGCGAGCGGGTGCTCCTCGGTGAGCTCGAGCCGGGCCTGCGCCTGAGCGAGGAGGCGATCGGCGGGGCGCTGGGCGTCAGCCGCAACACGCTCAGGGAAGCGTTCCGGCTGCTCACGCGCGACCGGATCCTGGTGCACGAGCACAGCCGCGGCGTCTTCGTCCGCCGCCCGACCGGTGACGACGTGCGCGACCTCTACGCCGCGCGCCGGGTGATCGAGTGCGGCGCGTTGAGGCTCTGGAACGACGTGAGCGACGCCCAGCGGGAGGCGGTGCGGGCACCGGTCCGCCAGGCGGTGGCACGCGCCGAGAAGAACGACTTCACCAAGACCGGCAGCGCGAACATCCAGTTCCACCGCGGCATCGTCGGCCTCGCGGGCAGCGCCCGGCTGAGCGACGAGTCCGACCGGCTCTTCGCCGAGCTCATGCTCGCCTTCCGCGTCGCGCACGAGGTCGAGGCCTTCCACCAGACCTACCTGCCGTGGAACCGCAGGATCGTAGAACTGTTGAACAACGGCACGGTCGACCAGGCGGTCCAGCAGCTCGACGACTACTTCGACGCCGCCGAACAGGACCTCGTCGGCCGCCTGGTGGCGCATTAGTCCAAAGAGAACGTTAAGTCGAAGGCAACGATTCCGATCACGAGGCTGACGGCACCGTTCATCAGGCCTAACATCCGCGCAACACCGCGTACACGGAGGGGCCACCATGCCGTCGGATCACAAGACCGGCTTGCGCTGGAGCAACTGGAACCTGCTGCTGATACTCCCGCTGTTCATGCTCGTCACGCCGTGGTTCAACCAGGACGAGCCCCGGATCTTCGGGCTGCCGTTCTTCTACTGGTACCAGTTCCTGTTCGTCCCGCTCGGCGTCCTGTGCGTCGGACTCGTCTACATCAAGACCAAGGACGAGCCCGTGGTCACCGGCAAGCCCGACAAGCTCGGCGTTGACGACCTGGACGAGGGAGCGAACTGATGCAGTGGACCGAGCTGATCGTTTTCAGCGCTCTCTTCCTCCTCGTCACCGTGATGGGGTTCCTGGCTGCGCGGTGGCAGAAGGGCGACACCCTCGAACACCTCGACGAGTGGGGTCTCGGCGGTCGCAAGTTCGGCAGCTGGATCACGTGGTTCCTGGTCGGCGGTGACCTCTACACGGCGTACACCTTCGTCGCGGTGCCGGCGCTGATGTTCGGTGCGGGCGCGACCGGGTTCTTCGCGCTGCCGTACACGGTGATCCTGTACCCGCTGGTCTTCCTGCCGCTGGTGCGGATGTGGTCGGTCAGCCGCGTGCACGGGTACGTCACGCCCGCCGACTTCGTGAAGGGCCGCTACGGCTCGCACTGGCTGGCGCTGATCATCGCCATCACGGGCATCGTCGCGACCATGCCGTACATCGCGCTGCAGCTCGTCGGCCTCGAAGCCGTGCTGCGCAGCATGGGTCTCAACGGCTCCGGCATCCTCGGACACCTGCCGCTGTTCATCGCGTTCCTGATCCTCGCGCTCTACACCTACCAGTCGGGTCTGCGGGCGCCGGCGCTGATCGCGTTCGTCAAGGACATCCTGATCTACCTGGTGATCCTGGTGGCGATCGTCTACCTGCCCGCGAAGTTCGGCGGCTGGGGCGAGATCTTCAACGACGCGCAGGCCAAGTTCGACGCCACGCCCAGCAAGACCGACGGCATCCTGCTCACCGGCACCAACCAGCTGCAGTACGCCACGCTGGCACTGGGCAGCGCGCTCGCGCTGTTCCTCTACCCGCACTCGCTGACCGGCATCCTCGCGAGCCGCGGCCGCAACGTCATCAAGCGCAACATGGTCGCGCTGCCGGCGTACTCGCTGCTGCTGGGTCTGCTGGCGCTGCTGGGATTCGTCGCGATCAGCGCGGGCACCAAGCCGCTCGTCAACCAGGCGACCGGCCGTCCCGACACCAACACGATCGTGCCCGAGCTCTTCGGCGCGAACTTCCCGTCGTGGTTCGCGGGCATCGCGTTCGCGGCCATCGGCATCGGCGCGCTCGTGCCCGCGGCGATCATGTCGATCGCGGCGGCGAACCTGTGGACCCGCAACGTCTACAAGGAGTACGTCAAGAAGAACGCCACCCCGGCGGAGGAGGCCAAGCAGGCCAAGCTCGCGTCGCTGGTCGTGAAGTTCGGCGCCGTCGCGTTCATCGTCTTCGTCGACCCGCAGTTCTCGATCGACCTGCAGCTCATCGGCGGCGTCATGATCCTGCAGACGCTCCCGGCGGTCGCGATCGCGCTGTACACGCGCTGGTTCCACGTGCACGCCCTGATCGCCGGTTGGTTCGCGGGCATGGGCTACGGCATGTGGCTGCTCTACACGATCGGCAACCCGGCCATCGGCAAGGCGCACTTCGCCGGTTCGGCGCTGCCGCTGGGCAACATCTCGATCTTCGGGTGGCACCCGTTCGGCGCCTCGACGACGCAGATCTACGTCGGCATCGTCGCGGTGTTCGTCAACCTCCTGGTCGCGGTGATCGTCACGCTGATCGCCAAGAAGGCCAAGTGGTTCAACGGCACGGACCAGACCGATCCGTCCGACTACCACGTCGACGAGGACAGCCCGAGGGTCAAGCCCATCGCTGCCCACTGAGACGCAGTCGTCGACACTATGGGCCACCCGTCGGTTACGACGGGTGGCCCTTTGCGTTGAGGATCGAGTACGTGAAAACCATCGCCGGACTGGTCGGGCTGACCGCGATCGCCCTCACCCTGAGTCCTGCCGTCGCCCACGCGCAGGACGTCAACTGCTACGACACCTCCGTGCCGCTCACCGTCGAAGAACAGCGGCTCGACGACACGCTCGTCATCGGCGGCCCCGCCGTCGGCCCCTCACTGGTGAAGCTGGCCGGGTTCGACGGCCGCGTCACGGACTTCACCACCAAGCTGTGCCGCCAGGTCGTGCCGAAGCAGGCGCAGCAGTTCGTGGAACGCGAAGGCAACGCGCTGTGGAAGGCCGCGGTCGCCCGCGCGCAGAGCACAACACCCGTGACACACGACGCCTACGACGACCGCCCGCTCTACTGGGCCCGGCTGCAGCTCAGTTCCGCGCTGCGCCAGTGGAAGCCGAAGTTCGCCATGCAGCCGAACGACCGCGCGAAGCTCATCCAGCGGTTCGACTGGGCCTCACGGGGCCTGAGCGACTCGGCGTTCCCCAGCAGGCCGGGCGTGCGCAAGATCGCCGTCACCGGCTTCGACCCGTTCCAGCTCACCGGCGTGAACGTGCGGCGCGCCAACCCGGCCGGCGCGGCGGCGTTGCAGCTCGACGGCCGGGAGATCTCGACGCCGGACGGCAAGGTCGTCCTGCAGGCGGCGGTGCTGCCGGTGCTGTGGGGCGCGTTCGACGAGGGGATCGTCGAGCAGTTCTACGGTTCGGCGTTGCAGCAGAAGCCCGACGCGTTCGTGACGATCAGCCAGGGCAGGCCCGGCCGGTTCGACGTCGAGCGGTGGGCGGCGCGCTGGCGCGGTGGGTTCGGGGACAACAACAACGTCGGTTCGTTCGGCAGCGTCCCGAACGCCGCGGCTGGCCGCAGCCCGTCGACGAGTTCATCGAGACGAGCCTGCCGTTCCAGAAGATGATCGACGCGGGCACCGGCCCGTTCGCGGTGAACTACAACCTGAGCTTCTGCGAGTGGATCGTCGTCGGCTCCCAGCAGTCGTGCCGCACGGACAACCCCGCTCCCGGCAGGGTCGCGGCGTCCGGTGGCGGCGGTGACTACCTGTCCAACGAGAGCATGTACCGGGCCAACCGGCTGCGAATCGGTTACGGCGCAACGAACGTCCTCGGTGGACACCTGCACACGCCGGTGCTCGGGCAGCCGGTCGACCCGGCCGCGCTGACCGATCCGGCGTTCGAAAAGCAGCGTCGGGACATCGCCGATCAGGTGAAGGCCCTAGTCTCTGTGGTGTGACTCGTGTGCGGCTGGCGGTGGCAATTGTCCTGAGCACGCTGACCCTGTCCGCGTGTGCGATCCAGGTGGGAGGGCAGGCGGTCCCCGGACCCCTGCCTTCGACGGCCTCCGCCTCCGCACCGGCCCTGCCCAAGGCCGGGCAGTGCATGAACGCCTACGAGCTGAAGGTGCTGCAGTGCACCGAATCGCACGAGGCCGAAGTCATGAGCGTCGGTGAGCTCACCGGCCTGCCGACGACCTACCCGGACACGCAGGCGCTGCGCAAGGCGGCGCTCCCGCCGTGCCGCCAGACGCTCACCGAGTACCTGGGCAGCGGCGACGCGGACTCGACGCGCCTGCGCGTCTGGGCGTTCTGGCCGAACGAGCAGGGCTGGAAGGACGGCCAGCGCTGGCGGCTGTGCACCGTCGTGGAGATCAGCCCGGACGAGAAGCCGCTGGCGCGCAAGGGTTCTGTGAAGGACGTGCTGAAGGCCAACGGCTTCGGCACCTTCCAGACCTGCACCCAGGGTTCGCCGTCGAAGGACCAGGAGGTCAAGGTCGTCGCCTGCACCACCGCGCACATGGCCGAGGCAGTGCCCGCCGGTGTCGTGTCGCTGGGCAAGTCGACCGACCCCGCTCCGTCCAAGGAGCAGATGAACTCGATCGCGAACGAGAAGTGCACCAAGGCCGTGCACGACTACCTCGGTTCGACCAAGCGCTCGGACGTGTTCCCCGCGTGGCGGAACCCCGGCTCCCAGGCGTGGTCAGAGGGTTGGACGAACGCCGTCTGCTACGCGGAGGCCACCAAGACCTTCAACGGCACCCTCCTCGGCATCCGCGACAACCCGCTCCCGAACTGATCCGGCGATCACGACCATCAGCACGGCAGCCAGGGACAGCACCAGCATCGCGATTCCTGCGATCCCCACGGCACACCTCCCTCTCCGCCTCAAGTGACGATCTTTGTGACCGCCATCACGTACTTAAGACGTTCCCGGAAGGTGCCGGGTTCATTCCTGGAGCAAGACCGTTTCCTAGAGCCTGTGGAGAACTCCCCAGGCTTGTCCACAGCTATCCACAACATGTGCACAAAGCCGTCCACACCTGTGGACAACTTCGTCTCTTGTGGACGATGAGCTGCGGTGATTCAGAGAAAATTGCTGCACAGGACCACGCCGGCGACCGCGCCGATGGCTAAACCGAGACCGAAGACGAGCACGTAACGCCACCGCGACGGGTGAACAGGCGGGGCGGTCGGCACCGGGTAGTAACGCACGATGCCAGTCGACGGACCGACCTCCACATCGCGCTTCGAACCGTCGAAGTTCAGCCCACCGAGGAAGTCGTCCTGCGTCACACCACCAGTGATACCCCAAAGAGAAGCCCCAGCGGTCGCCGTTGACCGCTGGGGCTTCGAAACACCTCGGCCTGCTAGCCCAGGCGCTGCTTCAGGTTCTCCAGCTCGTCGCGGAGCGTGGTCGGGACCTTCTCGCCGATCTTCGCGAACCACTCCTCGACCAGCGGGATCTCGGCACGCCACTCGTCGGCGTTGAACTCGAGCGCGGCCTCGATGTCCTCACGCGACGCGTCCAGGCCCTCGAGGTCGAGGTCGTCGGCGGTCGGCACGTAGCCGATCGGCGTCTCCTGCGCGGCGGCCTTGCCCTCGAGGCGCTCGATGGCCCACTTCAGCACGCGCGAGTTCTCGCCGAACCCGGGCCACAGGAAGCGCTTGTCCTCACCGCGGCGGAACCAGTTGACGTAGAAGATCTTCGGCAGCTTGTCGGCGTCGGCGCGCTTGCCGAGGTCGACCCAGTGCTGGAAGTAGTCGCCGGCGTTGTAGCCGATGAACGGCAGCATCGCCATCGGGTCGCGGCGCACGACGCCGGTCTTGCCGACCGCGGCGGCCGTGGTCTCGGACGAGAGCGTGGCACCCATGTAGGTGCCGTGCTGCCAGTCGCGCGACTCGGTGACCAGCGGGATCGTCGTGGCGCGGCGGCCACCGAAGAAGATCGCCGAGATCGGGACGCCGTTCGGGTCCTCCCACTCCGGCGCCTTGATGTCGCACTGCTCGATCGGCGTGCAGTAGCGCGAGTTCGGGTGCGACGACAGCTCCTCGCTGTCGGGCGTCCAGTCCTGGTGCTTCCACGAGGTGAGGTGGGCCGGGGGCTCGCCCATGCCCTCCCACCAGATGTCGCCGTCGTCGGTCAGCGCGACGTTCGTGAACAGCGAGTTGCCCTTCGCGATGGTGCGCATCGCGTTCGGGTTGGTGTGGTAGTCGGTGCCGGGCGCGACGCCGAAGAAGCCGTTCTCCGGGTTCACCGCGTACAGGCGGCCGTCCTTGCCGAAACGCATCCAGGCGATGTCGTCGCCGAGCGTCTCGACCTTCCAGCCGGGGATGGTCGGCTCCAGCATGGCGAGGTTCGTCTTGCCACAGGCCGACGGGAACGCGGCGGCGATGTAGTAGGCCTTGTTCTCCGGCGAGGTGAGCTTGAGGATCAGCATGTGCTCGGCGAGCCAGCCCTCGTCGCGCGCCATGGCCGAGGCGATGCGCAGCGAGTAGCACTTCTTGCCGAGCAGGGCGTTGCCGCCGTAGCCGGAGCCGAAGCTCCAGATCTCGCGGGTCTCCGGGAAGTGCGAGATGTACTTGGTCTCGTTGCACGGCCACTGCACGTCTTCCTGGCCGGGCTCCAGCGGAGCGCCGAGGGAGTGCAGCGCGGGGACGAACGGAGCGTCCTCACCGAACAGCGCGAGGGCCTTGCTGCCCATGCGGGTCATGATGTGCATGGAGACGACGACGTACTCCGAGTCGGTGATCTCGACACCGAGCATCGGCTTCTCCGCGTCCAGCGGGCCCATGCAGAACGGGATGACGTACATCGTGCGGCCACGCATGCAGCCCCGGTAGAGCTCGGTCATGATGGCCTTCATCTCTGAAGGGTCCATCCAGTTGTTCGTCGGGCCCGAGTCCTCTTCGCGCACGGAGCAGATGTAGGTCCGCTCTTCGACGCGCGCGACGTCGGTCGGGTCCGAGGCCGCCCAGAACGAGTTCTGCTTCTTCTTGAGCGGCACGAACGTGCCGGCGTCGACGAGCTTCTTCGTGAGACGGTCCCATTCGCCCTGAGACCCGTCAGCCCAAACAACCTCGTCGGGGCAGGTCAGCTCAGCGACTTCCTGAACCCATGCGAGCAGACGCGCGTGGTTGGTAGGTGCCTGTTCGAGACCGGGAATGGTCACTGCCGTCATCTCGTCTCGTCTCCTGACTGAACGCCTCGGCAACCCGAGCACGTGGTGGTCCGGTGCAGGACTTCGTCGTCCTCGGGAATAGCTCCACACGCCCGGTGGGGCCGGGCGTGTGTGAAGTGGGATGGACCGAGGTTAGCCCGGTGAATGGCAGGTAAAGCACCCCCAGCCTGTCGGTTCCCTCACAAAACCGATTCTGTAATCGATTCAGCACCCGGACGGCGTTAAGGCCGGCTTGAGGTGGGAAAAACACAAGAGGCCCCGGTGCGGTTCTCACCACACCGGGGCCTGTGACCTGCGCTTCAGTTACGGGGTCAGTTCGGACTGATCCACTGACCGGTTGTGGAATCGATTCGGACGACTCCGTCGAACCGTTCTTCCTCGAGCCAGTCGTCCGAGTCGTCCAAAATGCCGCTCTTCGAGTCGGTCACGTACCGGCCGTCGGACTCGATGTGCCCGTGCTCGACCTCGACCCAGTCGTCACCACGGTGTTCCGACATCGTGACCTCGCCCGATCGTGTGATCTCGGTCGCCAGGTCGGCCTTGCCGTCGCCGTTCTTGTCCGTGAACAACCACGTGTCGCCGGCGTCGTCCCGGACGACGGCGGTGTCGGCCTTGCCGTCTCCGTCGGTGTCCTCGGTGGCCTGCCCGACGTTTCGTTCACCGTCGTCGGTGTCCACGACAATCGCCTGCGTGGGCGAAGAATTCGTCTTTTCCTGACGGGGGTCGTTCGGGTCGACGGCAACCCACTCGCCGGAATTCTCCTCGAACCGCGCCTGGCTCAGGAGATTGCCGTCCTTGTCGAACGTGCTCATCAGATCGGCGTCACCGTCGCCGTTCGTGTCGGTGAACGCGAGATGTCCGCCGTCATCCGTCTCGACGACGGCGGAGTCGTTCACGCCGTCGTGGTCGAGGTCGAAGGTGACGTCGGCGGTGTACTCCTCATCCTCGACGGTGACCTTCAGCTCGGCGTCGGCCGCACCGTTCTCGTCGATGTACACCGGGACACACCTCCTACTTGCTCATGTTCCGGTATGACCCACGTTATGCCGGTTTGGTTCCGTCGCCAACCTCGCGCCGGTCGATCTCGCTCTGGCTGATCGCGGCGTCGAGGGCCGCGCGGAACTCCTCGATCTCCTGGCCGGCGAACGTGAAGGCCTGGCCGTCGGGGCCGGCGATCTCCACGGCACCCGCGCTCACGCTGATCTCGCACACCGCACGGTCCGCGTAGCTGTCGCTGCAGCGAAGGAGCCACTCGCGCTTGACGCCCATGGTCAACCTCATCTTCGCCCCAGACCGCCGACATTAGACTTAACTTTAGAGCTACTTGAGGCTAAAGTCGCTCGCCTAAGCGAATGATTGGACGGCAACCAAGTGGGTCAAGCCCGGCAGACCGTGGAGCGCCTCCAGCTGGGGCTCACCCTCCAGCGCCTGCGGCTGGCCGCCGGGAAGTCCCAGCAGGAAGCCGCCGACCTGATCGGCCGCAGCGCGGGCAGGCTCAGCCAGGTGGAGAACGGCAAGGGAGCTCTGGGCACGGAGGAGCTGACCCGGCTGCTCGACTTCTACCGGGTGACCGACGACGAACGCATCACGGTGCTCGCGCTCGGCAGGGCCAGCAGGCGCAGACAGCCCCGGCTCGGTTACCTGGACACGTTGCCCGACTCCTACGTCCGCTTCATGGACCTGCTCGCGGCGGCGAAGCGGATCAGCTGGTACGAGTGCGGCATCATTCCGGGCGTGGTGCAGGCACCGAGTTACGTCACCGGTGTGCACCGCGCCGGCAGCTCCCTGCGCCCGGACGAGGAGACCGCGGAGCGCATCGCCTTCCGGCTGAACCTCCAGCACCACGTGCTGTCGATGGGAAAAGCGGAAGCCATCGACATCGTCTTCACGGAGGACACCCTGCTCCACGTCGTCGGCGATGCGTCGGTGATGCGGGAGCAGGTCCTGCACCTGCTCCAGCTCCAGGAGCAGCACCCGGCGCTCAACATCCGCATCATCGGCCTGGACACATGCGACAATCCAGGGCTCGGCGGTGGACTCGTCTCCCTCGAGTACGACGCATCCGCACCCATTACCTACGCCACCAGCCTTTACGGTCCGCCGATCTATTACGATCAGCCGTCCCACACGGAACGGATGCGGAAGCTCTTCGAACGAATTGCCGACATCGCGTGGAGTCCGAGGGACACCCGGACAGCGTTGGCAGAATTTCTCGCGAGGAGCTCGTAGTTGACCGCGTGGATCAAAAGCAGCTATAGCTCAGGCGAAGGCGCGTGCGTGGAGTTGTCGCTCACCGACGTCATGGTGTCCGTTCGCGACTCGAAGGATCCCGAGGGGTCGTCGTTCGCTGTCTCGCCGGGAGCGTGGCTCGCGTTCCTAGGCTCGGTCCCGAACGGACCTGATCCGGCCCAGTAGCTCCTCGGCCTTCGAGCGTCCCTGCTCCACCTCCGCGAGCTGCCGGGTCACGGCCTGCAGCTCGCGGCCGCGTTCGCCTGCCTCCATCCGCAACGCGCGGTCGACCTCGCGCAGTTCGGCCTCGATGGCTTCGATGCGCTTGGCCAGTGCCTCGTCCAACGCGAGCGACAGGGCCTGCTCGGCCTCGATCAGCTGCTCGGCGGCGAGCTGGTCCACTGTGGAGCGCGCGTCGGCGATGGCGTCGGAGAGCCATTGCTTGACGTGCTGCTTCTCGGCAGTGTGGGTGCGGGTGCGGGCCATCCACCAGCCCGCGCCGAGGCCCAGGGCGATGGTGACGGGCAGGACGATCGGGTTCAGCGCGGCGATGCCGAGGCCCGCGAGCGGCATGACGGCGAGCTTGCCCGCGCCCAGGCCGCCGGAGACGCCCATGAACACGAGGAGCTTGTCCTCGGCCGTCGGCGGGCGCTTTTCCTTGGGGCGCAACACGACCGGCGGTTGCTCGCCGCGGGCGAACTGGCCGCGGATCATGGTCAGTTCCTCGGCGCTGAACAGCGTGGCGAGCACGGCGTCGGTGACCTGCGAGAGACGCACGGACAGCGCTGTGGAGATGCGGCCGGAGACGACCTGCAGCGCGGTGTCCACCTGCTGCGGCAACGTGGCCAGGGCGGTGCGGTCGGCCGCGTCGATGGCCTGGCGGTACCAGGTCTGCAGGTCGCGCATCTGGCGGGAGATCTCGTGGGAGTTCTCGATGCGGGCTCGCTGGACCTCGCCGCGCAACCGGACCTGCCAGCCGCGGGTCGAGGAACGGCGTTCGGTCTGCAGTTCTTCGCGGCGGGCGCGAAGGACCGCAGCCTCGTCCTCGCCCACGGACAGAGCGCGCTTCTCGTGTTCGAGGCGGATTTCCAGCTCTGCCAGCACGGTCGACAGTGCGCGCAGGGCGTTGGCCTCGGCGAGCATGCCGGCGCGGCCCGTGACGAGTTCCTGCAGGGCGGTCTGCAGCGCGGAGATGCCGGAGCGTTCGCGGAGCATCGAGGCCGCGTCCGGGTTCGGGGCCTGGGCGGCCATGCCGAACATGCGCGACGACACCGGGTAGAAGGGGGCGTCGGCGAAACGCGGGGCGTGCTGGGCCAGCAACGCCTTGTTCGCGTCGAGGACCTGGCGCCAGCCGCGGTACTGGTCGGTCTTGGTCAGCGCGAAGACGACGGTTTCGACCCGATCGCCGACGCGCTTGAGGAAGTCCAGCTCACCGCGGGTGAAGGGCGACGAGGCGTCCACGACGAAGATCAGGGCGGTGGCCGACGTGACGGCCTCCAGCGCCAGTTCACCGTGCACCGACTCCAGGCCGCCGACGCCGGGGGTGTCCACAATGGACATCCGTTCCAGCAGCGGGATCGGGGCGTCGACCTCGACGTAACGCGGGGGCAGCTCGCCCTCCGGCAGGTCGTGGGCGGCGGAGACCCAGTTGATCAGCGCGGGCAGCGGGAAGCCGACGGGCGCGAGCAGGCCGGGATAGCAGGCACGGGCCGCCCAGGACGGGCCGTGCTGGAAGACGAGGTAGGTGGAGGTGGCCACGTCCGCGTCGACCGGGGAGAGACCCGGAGCCGACAGCAGGGCGTTGACCAGCGACGACTTGCCGCGGTTCGTCTCACCGACGATGACGACCGACGACACCTCGGGCGCCCCGCGACGGGCGACCCAGTCGGCCATCGACGGGTCGAGCTCGCGCACGAGAGAGGTGAGGCGTTCGCGGGTCTGCCGGACTGTCTGCGAAAGGTTGCTCATCGGGACGTGTAGACCGTCACGATCGGAGCCCGCAGGAGACGGCCTCGGTCGCAGAAGCCGGGCACCTCGGTCTCGGCGACCAGGCCCTGCAACGACAGGTCGTCGGTCGGCACGGCGCCACCGGCCTCGTGCTGCGACGGGTCGAACCGCTCACCGTCCACCCGCAGCGCCACGACGCCTATGGACGACAGCCCTTCCTCGATGCGTGCGACCACGCCCGCGCTGGCGCGGTCCAGCGCGTACAGGCACAGCTGGACCAGCGCGCGGCGCTCGGCCAGCGCCTGGTCGAGCAGCTCGTCCGCAATGGTCTCCACACCGTCATCCGACGCCAGATCGGCGGGTTCGGTTCCGTTCACGCTCATCGGTGCCCCCCAGCACGTAGTTGCTGCCAAATGAGGAAATACGCCCGGTGGACGACGTGCGCCACCCGAGCCTGCGCCGGAGTCGCGCCGAAGGAGGCGAATGAGCGCCACCACCCGGCCCGTTCCAGCGCGAACGCGACCAGTTCCGCGCCCGGTCTGCCCGGCATGCCCAGCTGAGCGGCCACGTCCCGGGTGCTCCCGACGCGCAACACCTCCTCGGTCAGGTCCGGGGCCAGCGCGACCGCGCCGGACGAGACCAGCGTCAGCGCCTCCAGCAGCCGCAGCTGGTGCGCCTCGGGACGGGCCAGCAGCACCTCGATCGCGTCGTGCACGCGCTGCCGTTCGCCGGAGTCGCCCGAGGCGAGCGACGCGACGGAGGCCAGCGCGGCCGCGGCCTTGATGCCGTCGGCCCGCGCCCGGAAGACCGCGTCCAGCCGGCCCCGGACCGCGGCGAACCCGGACGCGTCGAACAGCACCCGCCGCAACGCCCCGGCGGGCAGCGCGGGCTCGGCGTCCAGCGCCTGGAGCGCCTGGCCGATGCCGTAGAGGTCGAGCTTCTCCAGCAACCGGGAGCGCACACCGGCCGCGACGTCGCACTCCCACGACGTGAATAGGTCTCCGGACATCAGCATCATCGTGCGGGTGTCCGCGTCGAGGGCCGCCAACGCCCGCAGCGCCTCCGCGTCGGCCGACGTGAACTCCCCGGTCTCCGCGGACTCGGCGAGCAGGCTGATCACCGGCAGCACGTCGGCGACCCGCGGCCTGAGCAGTTCGGCCTGCTTCGCCGCGAGGATCTGCGCGGCCTTCCAGACATCGCCTTCCGAGCCCTCGACGGTCTCCGGCGCGACGGCGTCGACCTTGTTCAACGCGGCGATGGCGTTGACCGGGCCTGCTTCACGGGAGGCGGTCGCGGCGGTGAACGCGGCCAGCGTCGAGTGGTCATCCGCGCGCACGCCCTGCGTCACGACGTAGAGAACGGCCTCGGCACCGGCGACCGCGTTGCGCGACACGGGATCCAGCAGTTCCTCGGTGCGCGCGACCGACGCCGAGTCCAGCGAACCGAGCCCTGGTGTGTCGATGACGGTGATGTCGCGCAGCACGGCGTTCGTCAGGTACGCCTCGATGTGCGAAATGCCCTCCACGCCAAGAGAGGCGGGGATCATGCCGTTCGCGTCGAACGGCAGCACCTGCCGCCTGCCGTCCCGCAGCACGACTTCGATGCGGTCGACCGTGCCGTACTGGTAGCGCGTGACGAGGCGGGTGCACTCGCCGATGTCGGTGGGCGCGACCCGGCGGCCGATCAGGGCGTTCACCAACGTCGACTTGCCGGACTTGATACGGCCGGCGACCGCGACCTGCAACGGCGCGTGCAGACGGCGCAGCACTTCCTGGAATCCCGCGGCGGTCTGCGGAGAGACCTGCGGTTGCAGGGCAACGCACAGGTTGGCCACCGCCGCGCACAGCGGTCCGGCCAGTTGTTGTCCCTGCAACGCCGTCACAGGCACTGATCGTGCCACGGTTTGTGTGCGTCCGTGCGCGGGTAGCCACAGCGCATGGGTGACAGCTACGTGACGTTCCTAGTGCTGGGGATCGTCCTGGTCGCGATCGACGGCCAGCTGATCTACCGCGGTGGCAAGGGATACCTCAAGCGCGCCGCGTACGACGAAGAGCAGGCCGGCAGCATGATGAAGCTGACGGCCGTGCTGTTCCACCTCGTCGTGCTCGGCCTGTTGGCACTGGTGTCGATCATCAACGTCGAGACCGGTGACCCGGTGAAGAACGTGGTCGTGAAGCTGGGCATCGTGCTGCTGCTACTGGCACTGGCCCACGGCGCGACGATGGCGATCCTGTCCAGGATTCGGGACCGCCAGATGCAGCAGCAACTCGCTGACCAGATGGCCGAGGAACACCGAATCTACGAGGAACGGCAAGAGGAACGTCAGGCCCACATCAACGAACCGCGATCCGCACCCAAGATCGAGTCGCCTTACTCACCCAAGTAATGGGCTCGCACGGCGTTCAGTGCCTCCCCCTCACTGGCGCCGAGTGACCGAGCGATGGCGACGAACTCCGCCGCGGCGGCGGAGAGCGGGTCCGGTGAATGCGAAGGCAGGGCAGCCACGACGGTGCCCTGCCTTCGTCCTGTCGTGAGCACCCCGCTGGTCTCCAGCTCCCGGTAGGCCCGCGCGACCGTGCCGGCGGCCAGGCCGAGGTCCACGGCGAGCTGCCGGATCGTCGGCAGCCGGGACCCGACCGGCAGCACACCACCGTTGATCAACCGGATGAGCTGGTCCCGGACCTGGCGCCACGGCGGGACACCGTTCTCGACGTCGACGACGATGCGGGGTGCGGTCACCAGGCAATCTTCTTGGACACGACGTTCGTGTTGGCCATCAGGACCCAGGCGACGACGCCGGCGAACAGGAACGGGCCGCCGACGAGCGCGCCGACCATCGCCGCCCCGATCCCCGCCGACACGTGCACGCTGCGGGTGCGCAGCGCCCGGTCGACCTCCTCGTCACCGTCCGCCGGACGGGCCACCGCCGCCCACATGACCACCGCGACCGCGGCGACGGACACGACGAACACGGGCAGTTGCGCGATCTGAAGCCGCACGAGCAGCCAGGCCAGCCCGAACAGCACGATCGCGGCGTACGCGATCAGCACGTACTGCGACCCGATGTCGAACAGGCCGCGCGGCGCGAGCGTGGCCACCCGCTGCCGGCCCTCGCGGGGCAGCGACAACGCGATCAGCTCGGCGAGCAACGTTCCCCCGAGCACGACCGCCGCGAAGGACCCGAGACCACGACCGCTGGCGAACGGCACGAACGACATCCCGACGAAGAGCCACGGGCAGAGCAACCGCCGCCGCTTCAGGTAGCGGATGGCGTCGTCGATCTGCGCCGGCGTCGGATCGGACACCTTCCAGCTCTTCAGCAGGCGCTTGCCCGTCGACCGCGTCGGCCACAGAGCGACCAGCAGGAACAGACCGACGCCGGCGGCCCACAGGACGTCGTACATGGCGAACCCCCGAACTTTGTATCAACCCCTCGACACAATAACTCACACTGAAGTCGTACGCAGCGTCAGCCCGTGGCGCGACGCGCGGAAGTTCGGCCCGCACCTAACCTTGTCCAGTGCGGCGGTTCAGTCTGTGGATGAAGGCTCATCCGGCGTTCGGGGACTCCCTGATCGCCGGAATCCTGCTGCTCTTCGACATGGGCATCGCGGTCACAGTGGTCGACCAGGGAGTGTCGTTCTCCGCCTATCTGGCGGTGACGTTGCTGATGCTCGGACCGCTGCCGTTTCGCCGGCACCACCCGCTCGGCACCAGCTACCTGATCCTCGCGGGCGGGTTCCTGCAGCTCTTCTCGCACGGCGGCATCGACGGCATCCCGGTCCGCATGTCCGACTTCGCGCTGGCCATCGCGCTGTACACGCTCGTCGCGAACACGAACCGCAAGACGGCGTTGATCTACCTGGGCTGGCTGGTCGCCGGCACGCTGCTCTGGGCGATCTTCCAGGTCGGCGAGCTCCAGGCCGTGTTCCTCGTGTTCCTGGTCTTCGTGATCTTCGGGTTCAGCTGGGCGATGGGCGAGTTCATCGGCGCGCGCCGTGCCTACCAGCACGAGATGGAGCAACGCCTGGCGCTGCTCGAGACCGAACGCGACCAGCAGGCCAAGATCGCCGTGGGCGAGGAGCGTTCCCGGATCGCCCGCGAACTGCACGACGTCGTCGCCCACGCGGTGAGCGTGATGATCGTCCACGCCGACGGCGCCGCGTACACGATCAGGTCCCAGCCGGAGGTGGCCGAGAAGGCGGTCCGCACGATCGCCGACACGGGCCGCCTCGCGCTGACCGAGATGCGCCGCCTGCTCGGCGTTCTGCGCAGCGAGGAGTCCGAGACGCAGTGGGCCCCGCAGCCCGACGCGCGTGGCGTGGTCGAACTCGCCGAGAACACCAGGGCCGCCGGCGTGCCGGTGCGCCTGGAGATCAACGGTGACGTGGACGACCTGCCTGCGGGCGTCGGCCTGAGCGTGTACCGGATCGTGCAGGAAGCACTGACGAACACCATCAAGCACGCCGGAGCAGGCACCACCGCCTTGGTCCGCCTGGCGCGCTCGCCCGAGGAACTGCGGCTGGAAGTGACCGACAACGGGTTCGGCACGCCCCACGACGTGGTCAAGGTCTCCGGCGGCAACGGACTGATCGGCATGAGGGAAAGGGCAGCGGTGCTGGGCGGGGAGTTCGAGGCGGGTCCCAACCCCGGTGGGGGCTGGCGCGTGCGCGCGACATTCCCGCTAGCCGCATAGGGTGATCAAGTGATTCGGGTGCTGCTGGTGGACGACCAGGAACTGATGCGGATGGGTTTCCGCATGGTGCTGGGCGCGCAAGAGGACATCGACGTGGTCGGCGAGGCGGCCGACGGCCTCGACGCCGTGCAGATGGCGGAGAAGCTGCGGCCCGACGTCGTCCTGATGGACGTCCGCATGCCCGTGATGGACGGCGTGGAGGCGACCAAGCGCATCGCCGAGGCCGACACCGCGAAGGTGCTGGTCATGACCACCTTCGACATGGACGAGTACGCGCTGTCGGCGTTGCGCAACGGCGCCAGCGGGTTCCTGCTGAAGGACACCCCGCCGTCCGACCTGGTGTCGGCCCTGCGCGCGGTGGCCTCCGGCGACGCGGTGGTCTCGCCGTCGGTGACCAAGCGGCTGCTCGGCCGGTTCCTCGGCGACGGCGGCGGTGAGCTCCGGGACGCCTCGGTGCTCGACGTGCTGACCGAACGCGAGCGCGAGGTGCTCGTGCTGATCGCGAAGGGCCTGTCGAACACCGAGCTCGCCCGCAAGCTGTTCCTGTCCGAGGCGACGGTGAAGACGCACGTCGGCAGGATCCTCGCGAAGCTGGAACTGCGAGACCGGGTGCAGGCAGTGGTGCTGGCCTACGAGACCGGTCTCGTCCGCCCCGGCGACGCGTAGGGCGTGCCCTACCGGTACTTCTCCGGGTCGGCGTCCACGGTCTGGCCCTCCATCCGCGGCTTCACGACCTCGTCCCACCAGCGGCCCCAGTCGGGCTGCGAGCCGTCGAGGTCGGTGAACCCGTACTCGCGCTTGAGCTTCCACGACGAGAGGCACTGCCCGGCGAACCGCTTGCGGTCCTTGTCCGCCGCGAGGTGCGCGAGACCGCGGCCGAGGTAGTGCGGCGTCTCGGACAACGCGTAGTCCGGCACCTTCTCGATCGCGTCGCGCCAGTTCGCCTCGGTGACGCCGAACCCTTCCAGCATCTGCTCGGAGCGCAGGAACCCCGGCGTGGCCGCGACGGCCGTCACGTTCGGGTGGTCCTTCAGGTCCTTCGCCAGCACCTCACCGAACCGGCGCACCGAGCTCTTCACCGCGTCGTAGGAGAGGTTCACGAAGTACGCCTCGCCGTCCTCGCCGTCGGTCACCTCGACCACGAGCCCGTCGTCGGACCTGATCAGGATCGGCATGAGCTTGTGCAACGCGACGAGGTGCGTCTCGACGCCGTTGCGCCACATCCGCAGCTGCTTGTCGAGGTCGTGTTCCCAGAACTTGCCCCACTCGACGAGGTTCTCGCCGCCCCACGCGTTGTCGATGAAGATGTCGAGCTTGTCGATCCTCGCGGCGAGAGCGTCCACATCGGACGGGTCGGTGAGGTCGCAGCGGACCGCGATCCCCTTGCCACCGGCGGCGTCCACCAGCTCGGCGGTCTCCTCGATCGTCTCCGACCGCCCGACCTCGGACTGCTGCGTCCGCGTGGTCCGGCCGGCGACGAACACCGTGGCCCCCGCCGCCCCCAGCTCCACGGCGATCGCCCGTCCCGCACCGCGCGTGGCGCCGGTGACGACCGCGACCTTCCCGCTCAGATCGGGATCATTTCTTGTCGACACGGCGAGTTCCCCTTCCCTCGTGCCAGGAGAGGACGATCATTCCGTCGCCCTCGACGATGAGCTGCACGACCTCGGTGACGTCGAACCGGAACAGGTCGATCTCCTCCGGCTTCGGCTGCCATTCCGTGCGGTCGAACAGGTCTTTCAGATAGGCGTCCTTGTCCGTCCAGAACTCGGCGGTGCCGCTGATCTTCGCGTCACCCGCTTCCGTCATCGAGGCCACCGTGGTGGTGCAGTGCAGCGCGAACCTCGGGTCGCGCCGCAGGTCCTTCGACTTCAGCGAGTCCGGCATCATGCCCGCCCACAACTCGCCGCGGGCGAAGTCCGGTTCCACACCGCTGATCCGCGGTGAGCCGTCCTTGCGCAGCGTCGCGATCAACGCGTGCCGGTCCGCGGCGAACCTGCCCTGCACGAACGCGGCCATGTCGGGCTGTTCGGCCGCGAACTCCGCCCAGGTAGCCATCAACGCATCCCTTCCAGCACCAGATCGATGTCCTCGGACGTGCGCGCCAGCAGATCGCCACGCGGTCGCACCGACCAGTCCATCGAGATCCCGTAGACCAGCGCGGCGAGGACGCGGGCCGCGTTGGGCGGCAACGCCTCGGCCGCGCAGAGGACTTCCAGTTCCTGTTCCAGCACGGCGTAGTGCCGGGCCAGCAACGCGCGCAGCTCCGGGTCGATCAGGTCGACCCCGAGCTGCGCCAGGTTGTTCGTGGCGACCACCGGGTCGGCGAGCCGGTCGAACCAGGTCAGCAACGCCTCGCGGACCGTGCCCGCCTCGCGCATCCTGCGGACGACCTCCTCGGTGCCCGCCCTGGTGAGCGCCTGCAGCAGCCCGCTCTTGGACCCGAACCGCTTCGCCACCGCCCCGACCGACACCCCGGCCTCCGCCGCCACGTCCGCGACGGTGAACTCCGGTCCGCGACGGTCGATGACGGCCGCGACGGCGTTCAGGATCCGTTCGTCGGTGATGGTGCGAGGTCGTGCCACGTCATTAGTGAACCACAATTCACTAACCTTCGCATAGGGTGGCTTCACGTGAACTGGAGACCGCGTCTGGTGGCCTTGGACATCGACGGAACGCTGACCGCTGTCGGCTCGAACGACATCTCGCCCGCCGTGAAAGCGGCCATCACCCGCGCCACCGAACACGGTGCCGTCGTCGTGCTCTGCACCGGCCGCAGCCTCGTCGGCATCGGTGCGGTGGCCCCGCAACTGCCCGCCTCCTACGCCCTGTGCTCGAACGGCGCGGTGTGGTGGGACCCGGCGCTGGACGAGGTGACCAAACGCGTGACGTTCGAGCCGGGACCGACCGTCAAGACGTTGCAGGCGCTGCTGCCCGGTGCCGTGTTCGCGGTCGAGCAGACCGGCGTCGGCAACCTGTCGCTGGGCGAGTTCCTGCCGGGTGACCTGTGGGGCGTGACGACCCAGGTGACGTTCGAGGAGATGGCGGCGGTGCCCACCTCGCGGCTGGTCATGCGCTGGCGGGACCACACGCCGGCCGAGCTGGCGTTCGCCGTGCGCGAGCTGGAGCTGCCCGGCATCGAGTGGTCCGTCGACCACACCGAGGCGTGGCTGACCGCGGTGCCTCCGGACGTCTCGAAGGGCTCGGCGCTCGACGAACTCGTCGCGCGGCTGGGCATCGACGCCTCGGACGCGCTCGCGATCGGCGACGGGTCCAACGACGTCGAGATGCTGAAGTGGGCGGGGCTCGGCGTCGCGATGGGCCAGGCGCCGGCGCACGTGCAGGCGGTGGCGGACGAGGTGGCGCCGACCGTGCTGGAGGACGGCACCGCCCAGGTGCTCAACCGTTTCTTCCCCGGCTAGGGGTTCGGGACGAACACGCTCAGCCGGTACGTGGCGGGGTGGGTCTCGCGGCCGCACAGCCCTGGCACCGGTTCAGCGTCGCCGAGCCGGTGCCAGGACGGCAACCTGATTCAGTCCGACACGTTCTGCACGGCGACGACCTTGTCGACCTTCACCCGCACGACCATCTCGCCGGGCACGCCGTTGCGCTCGGCGTACTCGTCGGCGCGGTCGGCGCCCATGTAGCGCGCCGCGGTGCGGCCCGCCCAGTACTTGAGCTGCTCGGGGTCCTCGTCGATCACGGCCTGGCCGGTGATCGTCACGAAGTTGAACGGCGGTGTCTCGTCGTCGAAGCACAGGGCCACGCGGCCGTCGCGCAGGATCGACTTGCCCTTCACCGTGTCGCGGGCGGTCAGGAAGACGACGTCGGGGCCGTCGAGGTCCACCCAGACCGGGGCGACGTGCGGTGAGCCGTCCTTGCGGGTGACCGCGAGCTTGCCGGTGCGGGCGGGTTTGGCCAGGACGAACTCGCGCCACCAGCCGTCCGGGGCTTCCGTGTATCCCATGTGGCTCATTCAACTACGACGGAGGTAGCGGCACCCGTCGACGGAAGTTGACGCGACCGCAGACCGCAGGCCGATGTGGCAGGACCCCTCGGAGCGTCAAAGTAGTCCCATCACCGAGAGGGGACAGACGATGATCGAGGCAATCGGCCTCACCAAGAGATACGGCAGGACGGTCGCGGTCGACGACCTGTCGTTCACCGTCCAACCTGGACGGGTGACCGGATTCCTCGGTCCGAACGGCGCCGGCAAGTCGACCACCATGCGCATGATCCTGGGGCTCGACCGTCCGACGGCAGGCCGCGTGCTGATCGACGGCAAGCCCTACACCGAGCTGCACCGTCCACTGCAGACGGTCGGTGCGCTGCTCGACGCCAAGTGGGTTCACCCGAACCGCTCCGCCCGCGCTCACCTGCGCTGGCTCGCCAAGTCCAACGACCTGCCGAAGAACCGCGTCGACGAGGTGCTGGAGGCCGTCGGTCTCACGCAGGTCGCCGGCAAGAACGCAGGCGGGTTCTCGCTCGGCATGTCGCAGCGGCTGGGGATCGCCGCGGCACTGCTCGGCGACCCGAAGGTGCTGCTGTTCGACGAGCCGGTCAACGGCCTCGACCCGGAGGGCATCCTCTGGATCCGCACGTTCATGCAGAACCTCGCCGCCGAGGGCCGCACGGTCCTGGTGTCGAGCCACCTGCTGTCGGAGATGGCCCTGACGGCCAGCGAGCTCATCGTGATCGGCCGGGGGAAGCTGATCACGCAGACCAGCACGCAGGAGTTCATCGACGGCTCGACGGGTAACACCGTCCTCGTGCGCAGTCCTCAGCTCTCCAAGCTCGGCCCGCTGCTCGTCGACAAGGGCTTCACCGTTCGTGACGGTGCGGACGGCGCGTTGTCCGTATCGGGTGCAACCAGTGACCAGATCGGTGACATCGCTGCCGCCAACGGTGTCGTCCTGCACGAGCTGAGCCCCCAGCGCGGTTCGCTCGAAGAGGCGTTCATGCAGCTGACCGGCGATGCTGTCGAGTACCACGCAGAGATCGGGAAGTGAGTCTGATGACCCTGTTGGCAGTTGAGAGAATCAAGCTCTTCTCGACCCGCTCGCCCTACTGGTGCAGCGCACTCGCCCTGGTCCTGGGTGTCGGCCTCACCGCGATCATCGCGGCGTCCACCGACAACGGCCAGCTGTCCCTCGGCGTCACGCAGTTCGGCAGCAGTCAGCTCGCGCTGTCCGTCGTGCTGGTGATGGCGGCTCTCGCGGTCACGACCGAGTACCGCTTCAGCACGATCCGCGCCACGTTCCTCGCGGTGCCGAACCGGACGTCCGCGCTGGTCGCCAAGACCGTCGTGGTGGCGTTCATCGCCGCCATCCTCGGCGAGATCATCGCCTTCGGCTCGGTCGGCATGGCCAAGCTGCTGTCGCCCGCTTCGGACCTCGCGATCAACTCCGGCGCCGAGTGGCGGCACGTCGCGGGCGTCGGCCTGCTCTACGGCATCGGCGCGATCCTCGCGATCGCGGTGGGCATCCTCGTCCGCCAGACCGCCGGCGCCGTGGCGATCCTGCTCGTCTGGAACATGCTGCTCGAAGGCCTGATCGGGATCATCCCGAAGGCCGGCGTGAAGATCCAGGCGTGGCTGCCGTTCCAGAACGCCAACCACTTCCTGATGCTGAGCGGACCTGAAGCCGCGGGGGCGGAACAGGCCGGCATGGGCATCGACTTCAAGCTGAGCCAGTGGGGATCGCTGGCCTACTTCGCCGGCATCGCGGTGGCGCTGCTGGTGGTCGCACTGATCGTCGCGAAGCGGCGGGACGCGTGACCAGTTCCGAATGAAGGGGGAGAGGGACCTGGGTCATCCGTCGGGGGATGACCCAGGTCCCTGTCAGTTCTGTCGAGCGAACCGGGAGAGGCCATGATCGAAGCAGTGCGGTTGCAGAAGCACTACGGCAGGACGAAGGCCGTCGACGACCTGTCGTTCACCGTCCGGCCCGGCCGCGTCACGGGCTTCCTCGGCCCGAACGGCGCCGGCAAGTCCACGACCATGAGGATGATCCTCGGCCTCGACACCCCCACCGGCGGCGACGTCACGATCGACGGGAAGCACTACGCCCAGCTCAAGCAGCCGTTGCGCAAGGTCGGCGCGCTGCTCGACGCGAAGTGGGTGCACCCCAACCGTTCCGCGCGGGCGCACCTCAAGTGGCTCGCCGTCTCGAACAAGATCCCGGTCAGCCGGGTGCGGGAAGTGCTGGAGATCGTCGGCCTCACCGAGGTCGCGCACAAGAACGCCGGCGGCTTCTCGCTCGGCATGTCGCAGCGGCTCGGCATCGCGGGCGCGTTGCTCGGCGACCCCGAGGTGCTGCTGTTCGACGAGCCGGTCAACGGCCTCGACCCCGAGGGCATCCTCTGGATCCGGCAGTTCATGCACCGGCTCGCGAACGAGGGCCGCACGGTGTTCGTGTCGAGCCACCTGCTGTCCGAGATGGCGCAGACCGCCCAGGACCTGATCGTCATCGGCAAGGGTCAGCTGATCGCGCAGACCTCGACCGAGCAGTTCATCGCCGACGCCACCCAGGACACCGTCCGGGTGCGGTCACCCCACGCCGCGAAGCTGCGCGAGATCCTCGCGGCGCACGCGACGGTGACCGACGACTCGGCGAGCGGAAGCCTGGTGGTGCACGGGATCGCGGCCCAGCAGATCGGTGAGCTCGCGGCGGAGAACCAGATCGTGCTGCACGAGCTCAGCCCTCAGCGCGGTTCGCTGGAGGAGGCCTTCATGCAGCTCACCAAGGAGTCGGTGGAGTATCACGCGCACTGACGGGCTCGGGACGCCGTGACCGGATGGCGGGCAACGCGATCAGCAGTCCGGTCATCACGGCGGTGCCGCCCGCGACGGCGGCGACGAACGGCAGCCGGTCCTCCACGTCGACCGGCTGCTGGGGGCGCTGGGCCGCGAGCGTCGGGGTCGGTTGCGCGGTCGAGGGCACCGGCGGCAGCAGCGGATTGCGTTCCACCCGCGGGAGTTGCGCGGTGAGCGCGCCCATCGGGTTGACCATGCCGAACCCGGTCGCCGCGTCCCTGCCGGGGTCCGCCAGGTCGGTCGCGGTCTTGACCAGCGCGTTGACGACGTCCTTCGCCGCCATGTCCGGGTGCTTCGCGCGCACCAGCGCGGCGACGCCGGACACGATCGCCGACGCCGCGCTCGTGCCGTCCATCTCCGCATAGCCACTGGCGTAGACGCTCTGCGGCGCGATCGTCACGATGCCCTCCGCCGGAGCCGCGAGCACCGTGTCCGCACCAACGTTGGACGACGCCCAGGGCTTGCCGTCCTCGTTCGTGCCCGCGACCGCGATCACGCCGTTGATGTTGGCGGGCGCGGAGACCTCCTTGCCGTCGTTGCCGGTGGCGGCGACGAGGACGACGTCCTTCTCGATCGCGTAGTTCACGGCCTTGACCAGCGTCGGCGTCATCGAACTGGAGAAGCCCAGCGACATGTTGACGACCTTGGCGCCGTGGTCGGCGGCCCACCTGATGCTCTCGGCGACGGCCTCGAGCCCGAACTGCTCCTTCTCGTCGGCACTGGCGATCGGCAGGATCTTGGCGCCGGGCGCGATGCCGAGCGCCCCGCCGTTCTTGCCGGTCGCGGCGATGATCCCGGCCATCCCGGTGCCGTGGCCGTCGGCGTCGGTCGTGCCGTCGGTGCCCTTGGAGCGGCCGAAGCCCGTTCCGGGCAGGACCTGTCCGGCGAGGTCCGGGTGCTTGGCGTCGACACCGGAGTCGATCACCGCGACGATCACGCCGTCCCCGCGGGCCTGGGCCTGCGCCGAGTAGACGTCCAGCGCGTCGAGGTGCCACTCCTGTTCCTCGATCGTCTGCCCGGCGAGCAGCAACGGCAGCGCGACGGCGAGCGCGGAGAGCAGGTGCACGTCAGCTACATCGTGTTTCCACCTGAAGGCGCAACGTGCCTGGCGTCACACGTTGCGTAAGGGTGCTGTTAACAAGCCGTGAAAAGCGGCATTCTGGACATCACCGGCGTTTGAGTTCCCGTTGAATGGGGTTATCCCCGCTGCGGAGGTGGCCAGTGGTCCGTGTGGAAGCAATGCTCGGCCTCGAGTGGTCCAGTGCGCTCGAAGCTCCCAACCCTGCCGAAATCGCCCTCACCCCTGCAGACGCCCGCCATTCGTGGGTGAATCGCGCCCCGGAGAGCGAAGTCCTCACGATGTACCGCTCCGTGCGGGACGTCGAGGACGCTCCCGCGCCGTGGTGGCTGCGTGCGCTAGACCGGGGGCGGCTGCGTTCCCGTGCCGAAGGTCATGCCGTCGAGGACGCGGTGAGCGAACTGCTCTGCGCACGCCCCGGCTGGGTATTCGTGCCCTGGGTCGACCTCGGCGAGGTCGGGTACTGGGAGTACGTGCCGTCCGAGAGCGGTGTCTACGGGCCTGCCACCCCGACAACCGTGCAGTTCACCGACTCGCATCGCGGGTTCGTGCACCTCGTTCCGGCCCATCGCGGGGCGGGCCGGCCCCAGGCGATCGACTTCACCGTGGCTGACCTGCGTGCTCAGATCGAGGACATCGAACTCATTGCCTAGAATGTCCCGTCGTGACCAGGCCTGAGTTCCCCCGTTCCATCGTCAGCTTCGTCCAGCGCGGCGAGCGCATGACCGTGGGACAGGAACGTGCCTGGGACACGTACTGGGAGAAGATGGGCAACGACGTCAAGTCGTTGCCCGAGGGGCCCCTGGACTTCGACTCTTGGTTCGGCCGTTCCGCGCCCGTGCTGCTGGAGATCGGCTCCGGCATGGGCGAGACCACCTCCCAGCTCGTGGCCGCCGCGCCCGAGCTCAACTACGTCGCCGTCGAGGTCTACAAGCCAGGACTCGCCCAGCTGCTGCTGCGCGCCGAGCACCTCGGCGGACTCGACAACCTGCGCGTGCTGCGCGGTGACGCCGTCGACCTGCTGACCGACCACATCGCGCCCGCGTCGCTGCACGGCGTGCGGATCTTCTTCCCGGACCCGTGGCCGAAGAAGAAGCACCACAAGCGCCGGCTCGTGCAGCCGGAGTTCGTGGCGCTGCTGGCGTCCCGGCTGGAGCCCGGTGGCGTGCTGCACCTCGCGACGGACTGGGAGCACTACGCCGAGCAGATGCTGGAGGTCTGTTCCGGCGAGCGGCTGCTGACCAACGTGCACGACGGCTGGGCGCCGCGGCCGGACTGGCGGCCCGTCACGAAGTTCGAGCAGCGCGCGGTGAACGAAGACCGTGTCTCGCACGACCTGATGTTCCGGCGGAACGACCTCACCTGATCGAGGTCTCAAGCCGATCGGGTGAGCACCCTGGGTCTAATCTTCACTCGTTGGAGTGGCTGGTGTTGATCACCCGAAATGCCCCGAGTGGCAGTGACGCGTGAGGCTGTTCCGGGCTTAGCGTCTCGCTCCGTGACCCCCGACGTCCTCCCCGTCGCGGAGGAGTTCGTCCGCATGTTCCACGCGGCGCACTCCGACGCAGGCTCGCTGTCCGCCCGCATCGCCCAGGTGCGCGCCGAGATCGCCGAGACCGGAACCTACCGCCACACGACCAACGAGCTCGCGTACGGCGCGCGGATCGCGTTGCGAGACAGCGGCTGGTGCACCTCAGGTGTGCCTTGGCGCCGCCTGAAAGTCCGCGATCTGCGCGGCTACCGCAACGCCGCCGCCGTCGCCGGCGAATGCGTCGAACACCTGCGCCTCGCGACCAACGGTGGCGAGATCCGGCCACTGGTAACGGTTTTCGCGCCGGACGCACCCGGCTCGCCCGGACCGGTGATCTGGAACGAGCAGCTGATCCGGTACGCCGGGTACGCCGACGGCATGGGGGACCGCCGGTACACCCAGTTCACCGAGACCATGCAGGGCATGGGCTGGCGTCCGCCGGTGCGGCGTTCACGCTTCGACCTGCTGCCGTTGGTTGTGGAGACGCAGCACGAGGGGCCGCGGCTGTTCACGCTGCCGTCCGAGATCGTGCACGAAGTTCCCTTGGAGCACCCGACTCTGCCGTGGTTCGGCGAGATGGGCCTGCGCTGGCACGCGGTTCCGGTCATCTCGAACATGCGGCTGTCGATCGGTGGCGTGCACTACCCCGCCGCGCCGTTCAACTCGTGGTTCGTCGGCGCCGAGATCGGCACGCGGTCACTGGCCGAGGAAGGTGCTTACGGTGTGGCGCGTGAGGTTGCCGATGCGTTGGGTTTGGACACTTCGTCCGAACGCACGCTGTGGCGGGACTTCGCGACCGTTCACCTGAACGCTGCAGTGCTGCACTCGTTCGACAAGGCGGCCGTCACCATCACCGACCACCACGCGGAAGCGTTGCACCGCCTCGCCTGGCTGCGTTCCCGCCAACGGCCTTCGGCCGCGCGGCCCGCGTTCCGGCTCGACACCGCAGCCGCGGCACGCGCACGGAACGGTTCTCCGGCGCGCTTCACGGCCGCGTTGGACGAGACCCGTCCTCAACCGACGAGCAGGCTGGCGGAACTCCTCCGCCAGCACCATTCCCTGACCAGCGTCTGACTTCCCCATCACACGCCGGCCCGGGACCTAGTGCTTCGAGTCGATCATCACGCCCGAGAGTGCCATGAGCGCGAGGACCAACAGGCCGACCACCGCGGCGGCCCAAGTGAACACAACTGACAACATGGCGTCCTCCACTTCCCCGACTCCTGCTCCTCCAGAGTCCGTGACCGCGGCGTGATCCGGCATCCGCCGTGAGGGTATTTCCGCAGGTCGCCCAGTCAGCCTTATGGCTGACCCCGCGGTAGACCCCGGTCGGACGCGGGATCAGCCTTCCGGCTTTACCGTGTGTCGGGTGGAGAGCAAGGAACTGAACTGGCGGTTGCTCGCCAAACGCCAGTGGCCGCTGGCGCTCTCACTCGCCTTCATCGCGGGCTTGGAGCTGTTCACCGCCGACTACACGAACCCCTGGTGGCAGGCCCCCGGTGTCGCGGTGATCTGCGCGATCGCCGTGCTGGCGCCCCGGCGTCCCTTCGACGCGACCCTGGCCCTCGCCGCGGCGATCGTCTTCACCGCCGTCTACCTGCGGTTCCTCGACCTGTCCATGCAGCCGCACTTCTTCATCAGCGGTGCGTCGATCTCGGTGACGGGCGCGGCGATGGCGACCATCGCGATCGTCGTGCGCGAGGCGCCGCGCTGGTACGCGGTGTCGGGCACCGCGATCGTCCTCGCGGCGATGGTGGCCGCGGAGGTCATCAGCTATCCGGTCGTGGCGCCACGGGACTACCGGACCTACGAACCCGACCCGGGGAGCTACCTGTTCGGCGCGGTCCTCATGTTCGTGATCGCGGTGGGCACCGGCCTGTACTTCCGGGCCCGCGACAACGAACGCACGTCTCAGCTGGCTGCTTCCGTTGCGGCGGCCCAGAACTCCGAACGGCTGGCGCTCGCCCGCGAACTGCACGACGTGGTGGCGCACTACGTGACCGCGATCGTCGTGCACGCGCAGGCCGGCCAGATCAACCGCGCCGCCGCCGAGCAGGTGCTGCCGACCATCGAGGCGTCCGGCCACGAGGCGCTGACCGCGATGCGACGGCTGGTCGGGACGTTGCGGGACGGCGAGTCGTCCACACCGGCCGCGTCCTCGTCCCTGGTGGACGACGTGCGGTCGCTGGCGGCGGAGTCCGGACTCCCGGTGCGGCTCTCGTTCGACCTGCAGGACGCCGTGCCGCAGGAGCTGGCGCGGTCGGTGCTGCGGCTGGTGCAGGAATCTCTGACGAACATCCAGAAGCACGCGGCAGCCGTGTCCTCTGTGGACCTCTCACTGTCCTCAAGTGACGGTGTGCTGCACCTGGACGTGGTCGACGACGGCGTGGCGTCGGGTGTGCCCGTGGGCGGCTCGGGAGGCTACGGGCTCGTCGGCATGCGCGAGCGCGCGGAACTGCTGGGCGGCACCTTCTCCGCAGGCCGACGCGAACCGACTGGGTGGACGGTCCGCGCCGATCTGCCCATCAGCTAGCGCCGCGACCGGCAGCCTTTGCCCCGTATTTCGGTGTCCAGACGGGTGCATCGCGGTGCCGGCCCCACGTCCTCATCCTGGTTGGCTGCGGGCGTGGGTCCGGTGCCGTGAGGCGCCCTGCTGGGCGCCGGAAGACGAGGTGAGGGTTGCCGGTCGCGGCGCTGGCTCACATGTCGTCGCGGATGACTTCGAACTCCTGAGTCATCTCGACATCGCTTTGCTGGTCGTCGTTCTGAGGGTCGATGTCGGCCACTGGCTGCCTCCGCATGATCACGCCCGGTCGTGGAGTGTGATCATGCCAACTCAGCGCCGGGTCGGCGGCTTGGGGGTGGCGGGCTTCTGCGCGCGGCGGAACTGTCCACTGGACGTGCACGGCTTCTTCGACATGATCTTGAGACGCCCCTGTCCTGCCCGTGGTTGCTCTGGATGCACAAAGGGCCCGTCGCACAACGCGTGACGGGCCCCTCGGTTGGGGAGAAGTTTTAGGCCGGGGCGGACCCTGGGGGTCGGCCCGCGCCCGACACAGCGAGGATGCCCATCGCGTCCAGATGTATGCACCCATGTGATCGGCGTCACAGTGGCAGGATTCGTCCCATGTCATTGCGTCTGCACGCCCCGGTGGTTCTGCCCTGCGACCCGTCCTGCGCCGTGTTGCGCGACGCGGTCGTGGACGTCGTCGACGGCCGGATCACCTACGTGGGTGCCCACTCCGATGCTCCCGCCTTCGACGGTGAGGTCCGCTCGCTGTCGGGGATCCTGATGCCCGGCCTCGTGAACACCCACGCGCACAGCCCCATGACGGTGCTGCGCGGCCTGGGCTCCGACCTGCCGCTGCTGAGGTGGCTGCAGGAGCACATGTGGCCGAACGAGGCCCGGATGACCCCCGCCGACGTCGGCACCGGCATGCTGCTCGGCGCCGTCGAGATGCTGCGGCACGGCGTGACCACCTCCGCCGAGATGTACTTCCACGGCCGCGAGCTGACGGACGCCGTCCTGGCCGCCGGGTCACGGGTGGTGTTCGGCGGGGCGATCCTCGACGTGCCGGGCATGGACTGGAAGTCGCAGACCGACGAGATCTCCGCGTGGATCGACGCCGACGGCCTGCGGTTCGGGCCTGGTGAGCGGGTCGAGCTGGCCTACGGGCCGCACTCCGCGTACACGCTGTCTGCTCCGCAGCTGACGGCGATCGCGGTCGAGGCACGGGCCCGCGGCGCGCTGTTCATGGTGCACGTGGCGGAGTCGGCGTTCGAGGACGAGGCCGCCCGCGCCGAGTTCGGGTCCGTGCCGGCCCTGATGAAGGCTTCGGACGTGCTGGGCGGACGGGTGCTGTCCGCGCACTCCGTGCACCTGTCCGACGACGACATCGCCCTGTACGCGGCGTACGGCGTCGGCGTCGCACATTGCCCCGGCTCCAACACGAAGCTCGCTTCGGGGATCGCGCGGGTGCCCGAGATGCTGGCCGCGGGCGTGGCGGTCGGCCTCGGCACCGACGGCCCCGCGTCCAACGACGACCTGGACCTGCTGGAGGAAGCGCGGCTGGCCGGCCTGCTCGCCCGCGTCTCCAAGATGGACGCGACCGTGCTCGGGGCCGCGCAGGCGTTGCTGATGGCCACTCGGGGCGGCGCCTCCGCGCTGGGGCGGGATGACATCGGTGCGCTGGAGGCCGGGCGCTGGGGTGACGTCGTGCACGTCGCCGCCGACGACCCCGCGTTCGCCACCGGCCTGGACGCGCCGGACGAGCAGCTGCTGGCGAACCTCGTGTGGGGGTCCGGGTCGCGCCGGGTCACCGACGTGTGGGTGGCCGGCGACCACGTCGTCGCAGGTGGGGAGTCCACTCGGGTGGATCGGCACGAGGTGCAGGCCGGAGTCGCCGCGGTGGCACGGCGACTGCGCAGCGTCAACGTCTAGCCACAGGTTGTTGACAAGCCTGTGGACAACTAGTGGGGCCGGGACCTCACGTTGATCTCGGTGATGTGGGCGTCGGGCGTCGCCAGCACGGCCGACGCCACCGCCCGCCCCACCGAGGCCGGGTCGATGTACTTCGACGGGTCGTACTCGCCGCCCTCCTGGCGCCGCACTTCCTCCTGCATCGGCGTCGCGGTGCGGCCGGGGTAGACCGTGGTCACCCGCAACGACGGCTCGTCGCCGCGCAGGGCGTCGGCGTAGGCGCGCAGGGCGAACTTCGAGGCCGCGTAGACGCCCCAGCCGGGGTTGGCGTTCAGGCCGGCGCCCGAGTTGATCAGCACCACGTGGCCGGAGGCCGCGCGCAGCTGCGGCAGGACGAGGTTGGTCAGTTCGGCCACCGCGAAGACGTTCACGTCGAACGTCCTGCGCCAGTCGTCCTGGGAGGCCTCGGCCAGCGGGCCGAGCAGGGCGATGCCGGCGCTGTGGACGATCACGTCGAGGCGTGAGACGGCGGTCAGGTCGGCGCTGGCGACGTTCGTCAGGTCGAACGGCCAGGCCTGCGCGCCGGGGAGCTCGGCGGCCAGCAGGGACAGCGACGTCTCGTCGCGGCCGCCTAGCAGCAGGTCGTGGGTCGAGGCCAGACTTCTGGCGATGGCCGAGCCGATTCCGCTGGATGCCCCGGTGACGAGGGCGACCGGACGATCACTCATGGGGGGACCATAGTGCCCAGGAAGTTGATCCTGCCGTACCTGTGCCTGCTCTACTTCATCAACTACCTGGACCGGGTCAACATCGGGTTCGCCGGGCCGAACGGCATGTCGGAGGAGCTCCAGCTCTCGGCGACGGTGTTCGGGTTCGCGTCCGGCGTGTTCTTCATCGGGTACCTGCTGCTCGAGGTGCCGAGCAACCTGGCCCTGCACAGGTTCGGGGCGCGCAAGTGGATCGCGCGGATCATGGTCAGCTGGGGGATCGTCGCCACGGCCATGGCGTTCGTGCCCAACGGGACCGTGCTGGTCGTGCTGCGGTTCCTGCTCGGCGTGGCCGAGGCCGGGTTCTTCCCCGGGATCATCCTGTACCTGACGTACTTCTACCCGCAGAAGGACCGGGCGCGGATCGTCGCGCTGTTCATGGTGGCGGTGCCGATCTCGACGGCGATCGGGTCCACGTTCAGCGCGTTGCTGATCCAGTGGACGGACTGGCGCACGATGTTCCTGATCGAGGGGCTGCCGGCGATCGCGCTGGCGTTCGTGACGTGGTTCTGGCTGCCGGACAAGCCCGAGGACGCGCCGGAGGAGCCTGCCGAAGAGCACTGGCCGTTGAAGAAGGCCCTGACGCATCCCCGGATCCTGGCGCTGAGCTTCGTGTACTTCGGGATCGTCTACGGGCTCTACACGCTGGGGTTCTTCCTGCCGACGATCATCAAGGGGCTGGCGCCCGGAGCCGGGATCGTCGAGCGCGGGCTGATCAACGCGATCCCGTACGTCCTCGGCGCGGTCGCCATGGTCCTGTGGGCCAGGCACGGCGACCGCACCGGAGAACGGAAGTGGCACGTCGCCGCGCCGATGTTGCTGGGTGGTGCGGCGATTCCGGTGGCGCTCTACCTCGACAGTCCCGTCGCGGCGATGGTCGCCGTCTCGGTGTGCGCCATCGGTGTCTGTTCCGCCCTGCCCACGTTCTGGGCGCTGCCCACGAGTTTTCTCGGCGGTGCGGCCGCGGCGGGCGGGATCGCGATGATCAACTCACTGGGCAACGTGAGCGGTTTCGTGGCGCCTTACGTGACCGGCTGGCTGCGTGACGTCACCGGGACCCAGAAGACCGGCCTCTGGGTCGTCGGCATCACGATGATCACGGCAGCGGTGGTCGCGCTCGTTCAGAGGGCGGGGACGGAGAAGGTGTAGAGGGCTTCGTAGCGGACGGAGGTCTGGGCGCCCTCGGTGCAGCTGCCGGCGGGTGCGACGCCGCCCTTGGTGTTGAGGCGCTGCACGTAGCTGACCCCGGCGAACGTTCCTTCGCCCCTGGTCGACTTGGCCTTGAGCAGGAGTTCCGGAACGGCTCCGGGAACGTCGTTGCGAGCGCCGTCGACCGGGGCGGCCTCGACCGCGCTGCCGTCGACGGTGGAGACCCAGACCGGACCGCGCGAGTGCAGTCCGACCGCCCTGCCGAGCCGGTCCGCCAGCGTTGCGGCGGGTTCCAGGCCCTTCCACGCTCCGGCCGTGCAGGTGTAGGTCTGCACGCCCTTGGCGTACAGCTTGGCGACGATCTTGTTGCCGGACGGGACCTGAACCGCGGGTGCGACCCTCGCGTCAGACCCGTTCATGGCTTCCGGGGTTGGCGCGGCGGTGGAGCCGGCACCTCCCACGAGGATGCCCAGAAGAGTTGATGAGACCAGGACGATGCCAGCACGTTTCATCACCTCAGTGCGTACGGCCGGGTTTCCGGGCCGGTTCAGTACCGTCTCAGTTGGCGGGCGCGAAGAAGGTGTAGAGGGCCTTGTACGGAACGGACGTCTGCGCGCCGGCCGTGCAGCCGCCGGACGGGGCGAGGCCACCCTCGGTCGCGAGGCGCTGGACGTAGGTGACCTTGCCGAACAGGCCGTCGCCGCGTGCGGTCTTGGTCTTCAGCAGGAGCTCGGGGACAGCGCCCTTGACGTCGTTCTTGGCTCCGTCGACCGGAGCCGCCTCGACCGCGCTGCCGTCCACCGTGGAGATCCAGACGGGGCCGCGGGAGTGGATGATGATCGGCTCGTCGTTCTTGTCGACAAGCGTCGCGGTGGGCTCTAGACCCTTCCACGCGTTGCCCGTGCAGGAGTACGTCTGGACGCCCGTGGCCCGGTATTCGCCGACCAGCTCCTGACCTGCCGGGACCTGGACGGCCGCCGCGACGGGAACGTTCTCCGCCTGAGCGACGGGAGTGGGCGTTGCGGTGCCGGTGGTGGAGGTGCCACACGCAGCAAGACCCAGAAGAGCAGCAACACCAACAACAAGACGAACATTCACAACTCACTCCAAAGTGGACGACCAATGTGGACTTGGCTGTCCGCGGTGCAGCCACCCATCACACGGACGGGCGGCTGCACCGGTTCACAAGATCAGAGTGAGCCAGGGCACACGATCAGTCGCAGATCTTGCGACGGTCCTTGCGCCACACCACCGCGACGGACGGGCGCGGCTGCGAGGTGCCACCGTCCGGCCAGTGCGACAGCGGGTTGTTGGCCGAGGCGCCGTCGATCTCGCCGGGGTGCTGCACGGACACCAGCACGAAGTCCTCGGTGATGACCGGGCCGCAGGTCTCCGCACCCAGGGGCACGGTGAGGAACTGCTTCACCTGGCCGCGGCGCTTGCCGGAGACGGGCACCGCGAACAGGCCGTCGTTGGAGCCCAAGGCGTTGCCGTCCGTGGAGATCCACAGGTTGCCGTGCGTGTCGAACGCGACGTTGTCCGGGCAGGAGATCGGGCTGACCTGCGACTTGTCGAAGCCGCCGAAGTACGTGCCGGGGTCTTTCGGGTCACCGCAGACCAGCAGCAGCTTCCAGGAGAACGTCAGCGCCGTGTTGTCGCTGCGGCGCTCCTCGATCTCCAGCACGTGGCCGTGCCTGTTGCCGTTGCGCGGGTTGATCTCGGTCGGGCCTTCCTTGCCCGCCTTGCCGCGGTCGGTGTTGTTGGTCAGCGCGGCGTAGATCCGGCGGTTGTGCGTCGAAGGCTCAACGTCCTCCGGGCGGTCCATCTTCGTGGCGCCCACCTTGTCGGCGGCCAGGCGCGTGAAGATGTAGACCTCTTCGGCCGTGAAGCCCGGCACGAACGACTTGTCGTTGTGCGCCAGGGCGATCCACTCGCCCGAGCCGTCGAACTCGCCGTCCTTGGGCAGCGTGCCGTCGCCGACGATCTCGGCGGCCGGGCTGTCACCCGTGAACTTGGCGACGTAGAGCGTGCCCTTGTCCAGCAGCTTCTTGTTGTGCTCGCGGGCGCGCTTCGAGTCGCCCTTCTGCATGCGCTCGTCCGTGACGAACTTGTACATGTAGTCGAAGCGCTCGTCGTCGCCCATGTACGCGACCACGCGGCCGTCCTTGGCGACGATGACGTTCGCGCCCTCGTGCTTGAAGCGGCCGAGAGCGGTGTGCTTGACCGGCGTCGACTTGGGGTCGAGCGGGTCGATCTCGACGATCCAGCCGAAGCGGTTGGCCTCGTTCGGCTCCTGGGCCAGGTCGAAGCGCTTGTCGAACTTCTCCCACTGGCGCGTTGTCGCGCCACCGCTCATGCCGTAGCGGGCGAGCTTGGCCTTCGTGTCCGGGTCGGCGACCTGGTTCGCGTTGGCGAAGTACTGGTTGAAGTTCTCCTCGCCGGACAGGATCGTGCCCCACGGCGTGACGCCACCGGCGCAGTTGTTCAGCGTGCCCAGGACCTTCTTGCCGGACGGGTCGGCGGAGGTCTTGAGGTGCTTCGACCCGGCCGCGGGACCGCGCACCTCGAACGGTGAGGTGGCCGTGATCCGGCGGTTGTACTTCTTCATGTCGTCCTTGCACACGACGAGCTTGCCGGTGCGGTGCTCGCGGTCGACCATCACGACCGACATGCCGTGCGCGGCCCACGCGATCTTGGCGTGGCGCTCGGTGACCTTGTCCGCCGCCCAGTCCTTGAACATGAAGGACTCGGACGAGTACTCGTGGTTGCTCACCATGAGCCAGCTGTCCCAGGAGCCCGGCACCGGCACGAGACCGCAGAAGTCGTTGTTGAAACCGAACTGCTTGGCCTGCGCCTCGGGCGTCTGGTTGTCGAAGTCGAACTTCGGCGCGTCGGGCAGCACCGCGTCACCCCAGCGGATGACGACGTCCTGCTGGAAGCCCTGGGGCACGGCGATCTGGTCGAGGGTGTTGGGCTGCACCGGCTCGAAGTTCAGACCGTCGTCGTTCTTGCCGCCGCCGAACTTCAGGTCGACGTCGAGGTCGGCGTGCGCCGGGGCGGCGGCGGCCGCACCGGAGAACGCGAGCGCACCGGCGCCGGCGGCCGCGACGACCGCACCGGCCTTCAGCATGCCGCGGCGGCTCACGACCTCCTTGACGACGTCACCGAAGTACGCGTTCTGCGACGTGTTGGGCGCCTCGTGGGCACAGGCGTTGCCGCAGCGGAACTCGCAGGTGACGGCCTGACGCCCGAGCGGGTGGTTGGTCGGGAGCAGGGGCAGCAGGCGACGGCCCCGATCGGTGGGTGAGGACACGCAGGCCTCCGAGATCGGTCAGTGTGGGAACTGGCCGAACCTAAGAGCCGAACGAGTTCGCCAGCCGTCCAGAAGGTGAACGGCGGGCGAACTCGTACTACTCCCGAACGATCACAGCACGCAGGGTGATCAACCGATTTCACCCAGCTGACGACGGCCCTTGCGCCACACCGCGACGACCGACGGACGCGGCCGCGAGGTACCCCGGTCCGGCCAGTTCGAGACGGGCTTGTCGGCGTTCGCGCCGTCCACCTCGCCGGGGTGCTGGACGCACACCGTGATCACCCGCTCGCCGATCACCGGACCGCACGTCTCACCGCCGCGCGGCACCGTGAGGAACAGCTTGAGGTGGCCGCGTTCCGGGCCTTCCAGCGGCACGCCGTAGAGGCCGTCGTTCAGCCCGTCGAGCTTGCCGTCCGCGTCCGTGGAGATCCACAGGTTGCCGTGCCGGTCGAACGCCACGTTGTCCGGACTGGAGATCGGGCTGACCTGCGACTTGTCGTAGCCGCCGAAGTAGGTGTTCGGGTCCTCCGGGAAGCCGCAGACCAGGAACAGGCCCCAGTCGAACGTCAGGGCGAGCGCGTCACCGCGGCGTTCGACCAGCTCCAGCACCTGGCCGTGCCGGTTGTTGACGCGCGGGTTCGGCTCGGTCGCGCCTTCCTTGCCCGGGGTGACGCCGCGTTCGACGTTGTTGCTGAGCGCGCAGTAGACCGTGCCGGTGCGCGGGTGGCACTCGATGTCCTCGGGGCGGTCCATCTTCGTCGCACCGACCTTGTCCGCCGCGATGCGCGTGAAGACGTACACCTCCTCGGCGGTCATGCCGGGCACGAACGACTTGGTGCCCGCCGCCAGCGGAATCCACTCGCCGGTGCCGTCGAACTTGCCGTCGCTGGGCAGCTTTCCGGTGCCGTCGATCTCGGAGGCGGGGCTGTCGCCCTTGAAGCGGGCCACGTAGAGCGTGCCGTCGTCCAGCAGCGTCATGTTGTGCCGGCGCGCGGCCTTGCTGTTGCCCCGCTTCATCTTGCCGGTGGAGATGAACTTGTAGATGTACTCGAACCGCTCGTCGTCACCGGAGTACGCGACCACGCGGCCGTCGTCGGCGATCCGTATGTTCGCGGTCTCGTGCTTGAACCGGCCGAGGTGCGTGTGCTTGACCGGCGTGGAGTCCGGGTCGTTCGGGTCGAGCTCGATGACCCAGCCGAACCTGTTGACCTCGTTGGGTTCCTGCGCGAGGTCCCAGCGCTTGTCGAAGCGCTCCCACTTGCGGGTGGTGGCGGTGCCGGTGACGCCGTACCTCGTGAGCCTCGGGTCGTTGCGACCGGCGGCGTTGCCGAAGTACTGGTTGAAGTTCTCCTCGCCGGACAGGATCGTGCCCCACGGCGTGACGCCGCCCGCGCAGTTGTTCAGCGTGCCTAAGACCCGTTTGCCCGTGGGGTCCACGGAGGTCTTCAGCAGGTCGCTGCCCGCGGCAGGGCCGCGCACCTCGAACGGCGTGTGCACGGTGATGCGGCGGTTGTACTTGCTGAACTTCGCCTTGTAGTGGCCGGAGAACAGCGAGCGCTTGATCATGAAGATCGACAGGCCGTGCGCGGCCCAGGCGATCTTCACCTGTTCCTCGGTGGGGTTGTTCGGGTCGTAGCCGCGGAACATGAACGGCTCGCTGGTGTACTCGTGGTTGGTGACCATGATCCCGGTCAGTTCCAACGGGTCCAGCGGCAGGATGGCGGCGAAGTCGCAGTTGAAGCCGAACTGCTTCTCCTGCTTGGCCGCGGTCTGGTCGTCGAAGTCGAACTCGGGGACGCCGGGGAACAGCGGGTCGCCCCAGCGGATCACGACGCCCTGCTCGTACCCCTCGGGCACGACGACCTCGTCCTTGGTGTTGATCTCGACGGGCTTGAAGTCGAGACCCCTCGGCGGGCGGTGGCTCCGGGTCTCGGGCTCGGCGGCGGCAGCGGTCGTGGGCAGTGCGACCGTTGCCGCGGCGGCGACCACGGCACCGGCTTTGAGCGCGGTGCGGCGGCTGATCAGATCGCCGAAGTAGGGGTTGTCCGAGGTGTTCGGAACCTCGTGGAAGCACGCGTCCCCGCAGCGGTACTCGCATGTCACCGCCGCTCTGCCGACGCGGTGGTTGACGAGTGGCAGAGGGATCATGGTGGTGGCCTCCTACGGTCGGTGCGGGAACCAGCACCGACCGTAGGCTTCCGTTCATGCTTTGTTAACCCACAAGTTGTTCACCCGCGAGGACAGCTTCGGACGGAACGTCCCTTGTGTCCGTCCGGTTGAGGGTCAGCAGTCCGGCGGCGACGACGCAGAGGACAGCGGCGACGACGAACGGCTGGGCCAGGTGGCTGACGAACGTCGCCGCCAGAGCGCCGCCGAGCCAGCGCAGGAAGTTGTACCCGGCACTCGCCACCGGCCGCGGCGCGTCGCTGACGCTCATCGCGGCACCGGTGAACAGCGTGTTCAGCAGCCCGCTCACCAGGCCGCTCACGATCACCGCGACCACCAGCAACGGCTTGCCGGGCACCGCCATCAGCAGCATGAGCACGGCGAAAGCCAGTACAGATCCGATGATCGCCCGCTTCTCGCCGACGCGCTCCGCGAGCCGAGGAGCGAGGAAGACGCTCGAGACGGCGACGCACACACCCCAGCCGAAGAAGATCAGCCCGATCTCGACGGCACCCCACCGCAGGACGAAGGGCGACCAGGCGAGAACTGTGAAGAACGCGGCCGTGTAGAGCGCCGCTCCGATCGAGGTGCGCAGCAGGACGGGGTTCCTGAGGGCCTTCAGCGGGTCGAGCACGCTGATCCTCGGACGTTCGAGGTGCGAGTCCTTCGCCAGGAACGTTGCACAAAGGATCAGCGCGGCCGCCATGAGGATCGCGGTGCCGAGGAACGGCCCGCGCCAGGAGAAGCTGCCGAGCAGCGCCCCCAGCAACGGCCCCACGCTCAGGCCTAGGCCGAGCGCGGCCTCGTAGAGCAGGATCGCGGACTTCTGCCCGCCGCTGGCGGCGCCGACGATGACGCTGAGCGCGGTGGCGATGAAGAACGCGTTGCCGAGCCCCCACACGGCCCGCAGTCCGACGAGCTGACCGATGCTGCCCGCCGCCGAGCACAGCAGCGTCGCGACGACGATCAGCGCGAGCCCGCCGACGAGCGTGCGCTTGGCGCCGAACCGGGCCGTCGCGGCACCCGTGAAGAGCATCGCCACGACCTGGACGCCGAGGTAGGAGGAGAAGAGGAGGGTGACCTGCGACGGTGTCGCGTGCAGACCCTCTGCGATGGACAACAGGATCGGGTCCACGAGCCCGATCCCCATGAAGGCGATGACCGCGGCGAACGCCGTGATCCACACCTGCTTGGGCTGAGCCTTGAAATTCACTTCGCCATCCTAACCGATTTGATTAGCATGGCGAAGTATCCTGCGCCACAGGGTACCGTTCACGGCGTGGATGCGGTGATCTTCGACCTCGACGGCGTGCTGATCGACTCAGAGCAGGTGTGGGACGAGGTGCGCCAGTCCTTCGCCGCCGCTCACGGCGGGGTGTGGACCGCCGAGGCGACCCGCGCCATGCAGGGGATGTCGACGCCGGAGTGGGGCGCGTACCTGGTGTCGGACGTGGGTGTCCAGCTGACGCCCGCCGAGGCGTCCGGCGGCGTGATCGCCGAGATGGAGAAGGCCTACGCCGCGCACCTGCCGGTGATCCCGGGCGCGGTGGACGCGGTTCGCGCGGTGGCGTCGCGCTTCCCGGTCGCGATCGCGTCTTCGGCACCCGCCGTGCTGATCAAGGTGTTCCTCGATGTGACCGGGCTGCCCGTGCCCGTCGCGGTGTCCTCGGAAGAGTGCGCCGCGGGCAAGCCGTCACCAGACGTGTACTTGCTGGCGGCTTCGCGACTCGGCGTTCCAGCGTCTTCTTGTTACGCCGTCGAGGATTCGACGAACGGCCTGAAGGCGGCCCTGGCGGCGGGCATGACCGTGCTCGCCGTGCCGAACCCGCACTTCCCACCCGCTGAGGACGTGCTGGCTCAGGTTCGGGTGCTGTCCTCGATCGCCGGCCTGCCGGACGCGCTGGCGTAACTGGTCGCGGCCATCCCGATCGCGATGCACGTGCAGGCGAGGACACCCTTCGGCCAGTAGATGTGGCTGCTGAGGAACAGGTAGCTGCCCAACAGCAGGAAGACGGCGCCGGGGATCGCCTTGAGGCGGTGCTTGACCAGCGCGTACACCACGATCGCGACGCTGGCCGCCAAGAAGCACCACGCACCAACGGTTCCGAGCTGGTTACCGATCTTGAACAACGGCTGGTCGGCACTGGTGCGACCGCCGTTCGCCAGCGTCATCGCCCCGCCGCCGATCCCTGCCAGCGCGTCCAGCGCGCCGTAGAAGACGACGTAGCCGAAGGTCGCGGCGCGAGCCGGGTAGCGGACGTACTTGGGGACGTCGTCCAGCAGAACCCATTGCGCGGCACCGAGCAGCGGGAAGATCACCGCCAGGATGATGTGCATGTTCTGCCACCACAGCGCGGTCGACGCGTCCAGGTGGTGGGGGTGGGTCAGGCCGATGCCGGCGAGGACCAGGCCGGGGAGGGCGACCAGCAGCGTGCGCACCGGCCGAACCTAGCGGAAGCAGGGCTTTCGCTGAGACTCCGAACACGCGAATGTGTCTGTGCCTGCACGGCCGCCGCTGCCTAGCGTGGCGGGCATGACGCAACGAGTTGCCGTGGTCACGGGCACGGCGCAGGGCATGGGACTGCGGATCGCCGACGTGCTGCGCGAGGACGGGTTCGCCGTCGTCGGGTTCGACCTGCGGGAGAGCGAGGACGGGATCGTCGGCAACGTCGCCAGCGCCGCGGACGTCCAGCGGCTCACCGAGCACGTGACCGGCACCTATGGCCGGGTGGACGTGCTGGTCAACAACGCCGGGATCGCGGGCATCGTGCCGTTCGAGGACACGAGCCTGGAGCAGTGGGAACGGATCATGGCGGTCAACCTGACCGGGCCGTTCCTGCTCACGCAGGCGCTGGGCAGGATCATGCTCGAGCAGGGCAGCGGCAGCGTCGTCAACATCGCGTCCGTCGCCGGGCTGCAGGGGGTGGCGGACCGGGCCGCGTACAACACGACGAAGCACGGGCTGATCGGGTTGACGCGCACGCTCGCCGTCGAGTGGGGCGGGCGGGGGATCAGGGTCAACGCCGTGTGCCCCGGCTGGGTCAAGACCGAGATGGACGTCGAGTCGCAGGCCGGTGGCCACTACGTCGACGAGGACATCACGGACCACGTGCCGGCGGGCCGGTTCGCGGCGCCGGACGACATCGCGCAGGCCGTGCGGTTCCTGGCCGGCGACAACTCCAGGTACGTCAACGGGGTCGCACTGCCCGTCGACGGCGGGTGGACCGCGGACGGCAGCTGGCAGAAGCTGCGGCTCTCGAAGCGGTGAAGAAGGGCCGCTCTCACGAGGAGAGCGGCCCTTCACGGCATCAGACCTCGCCGCGGATGAACTTCTCCACGGCCTCGTGCGCCTCGGAGTCCGAGTACTGCACGGGCGGGGACTTCATGAAGTACGACGACGCCGAGAGGATCGGGCCGCCGATGCCCCGGTCGAGGGCGATCTTCGCCGCGCGCACCGCGTCGATGATGATGCCCGCGGAGTTCGGGGAGTCCCAGACCTCCAGCTTGTACTCGAGGCTCAGCGGCACGTCGCCGAAGGCGCGGCCTTCCAGGCGCACGTAGGCCCACTTGCGGTCGTCGAGCCACGCCACGTAGTCCGACGGTCCGATGTGGACGTTGCGCTTGCCCATGTCGCGGTCCACCTGGGACGTGACGGCCTGGGTCTTGGAGACCTTCTTGGACTCCAGGCGCTCCAGTTCCTTCATGTTCAGGAAGTCCATGTTGCCGCCGACGTTCAGCTGCATGGTGCGGTCGAGCTGGACGCCGCGGTCCTCGAACAGCTTCGCCAGCACGCGGTGCGTGATGGTGGCGCCGACCTGGGACTTGATGTCGTCACCGACGATCGGGACGCCGGCCGCGCGGAACTTCTCCGCCCACTCCGGGTCCGACGCGATGAAGACCGGCAGGGCGTTGACGAAGCCGACACCGGCGTCGATGGCGCACTGGGCGTAGAAGCGGTCCGCGTCCTCGGAACCCACGGGCAGGTACGAGACCAGCACGTCGACCTCGGCCTCGCGCAACGCCGCGACGACGTCGACCGGCTCGGCGTCGGACTCCTCGATCGTCTCGCGGTAGAACTTCCCGAGACCGTCGAGGGTGTGCCCGCGCTGCACGACGACGCCGAGCGGCGGCACGTCCGCGATCTTGATCGTGTTGTTCTCGCTGGCTCCGATGGCCTCCGAGAGGTCGACCCCGACCTTCTTCGCGTCCACGTCGAACGCGGCGACGAACTCGACATCGCGCACGTGGTAGTCACCGAACTGCACGTGCATGAGACCGGGCACGCGGGTGCTCGGGTCGGCGTCCCGGTAGTAGTGGACGCCCTGCACCAGCGACGCCGCGCAGTTGCCAACCCCGACGATGGCCACTCGAACGGTGCGGCGGTTTTCGCCCATTGCCGAGTCCTCCTTGATCAACAGTGAAGTACTACTCGTCCTGCTCGGACTTCTCGTGCGCGATGAGCTCGTTGAGCCACCGCACCTCACGCTCCGTGCTCTCCAGGCCTTGGCTGTGCAGCTCGCGGGTGTAGCGGTCGATCTGCTCACCCGTGCGCGTGAGCCGCTCGCGAAGCCCTTCCCTGCGTTCTTCGACACACCGCCGGCGGCCCTCCAGGATGCGCATCCTGACGTCGGCCGGCGTGCGCGAGAAGAACGCCAGGTGGACTCCGAACGAGTCGTCGTCCCAGGTCTGCGGACCGGCGTTGGCCAGGAGATCGGCGAACCGCTCCTTGCCCTCCGGCGTCAGCTTGTAGACCTTGCGCGCCCGACGTCCCCAAGAAAGAGCCGATTCCTCCGGCCCCTCCTCCACGATCAGGCCCGCACGTTGGAGTCGCCGCAGTGTTGGGTACAGCGATCCGTACGAGAACGCGCGAAACGCTCCGAGCAGGTCATGCAAGCGCTTGCGCAGCTCGTAGCCGTGCATGGGCGCCTCGTGCAGCAGGCCGAGCAGCGCGAACTCGAACACGAGTCACCTCCTCGCGCCTGCACCGATAGGTGTGGTGAGTATATCGGTTCGATACATCGATGGCTCCTCGTAACTGTGGGATGTGGCACACCGTGATACCGCGCCAGGGCGCGCTGCCCTGAACGGCCCAGCACCCAAAAGCGCCCGGCACGTACTCTGGTGACGTGTTGACCCAACGGCAGGTGGTGGACTACTCGCTGCAGCGGCGTGCGCTGCTGGCGGAGGTCTATGCCGGTCGCACGGGCACCATGGAGGTCTGCGACGCCAACCCGTACCTGCTGCGAGCTGCGAAGTTCCACGGGACGGCAACCGACGTGCCGTGCCCCGTGTGCCGCAAGGAACCGCTCACGCACGTGTCGTGGGTCTACGGTGACGAGCTCAAGCACGCGGCCGGCTCGGCGCGGACACCTGAAGAACTGGTGAAGATGGCGAACCTCTTCGACGAGTTCTCCGTGTACCTAGTTGAAGTTTGTCGCACGTGCAGTTGGAACCACCTGGTGCAGTCATACGTCCTGGGGAAGCGTGGGCTGGAAAAGCCACGCAGGAGGACTGCGGCGGAATGACCCACAGGTGACACTGCTCCGAATGAAGTACGACCACCGAACCGTGTGCTGATGCACACCGGTCTGGGAGGCCTTTTCACGTGAACGACCAGCATGATGACCGGCAGCGCGGAGGCGAGCCGCAGTGGCCGACCGGGGACGACCCGGATGGCGGCGGCGCGAGGCGCGATGTCCCGAATCAGCCGCGACCGGGAACCCCACCCGGTGGTTTCGCGCGCCCTCCCCAGGGTGGCACGCCACCCGGTGGTTTCCCACAGCAGCAGCCCCCGCGCCGCCCGAACGGACCAGGCGGTCCGCAGGGTGGTCCTGGTGGCCCGCAGGGTGCACCAGGGCGTCCGCCGGGCCCCATGAGCGGTCCCGGTGGTCCCCAGGGCGGTCCCGGTGGTCCCCAGGGCGGTCCCGGCGGTCCGGGCAACCGTCCTCCGACGCCTCCCGGCGGCATGCCCATCGCCCCGCCTCCCGGTGCCCGTCGCCCCGGTGGACCGGCGGGTCCCGGTGGCCCGCAGGGCGGTCCTGGCGGCCCCGGCCGTCCCGCCATGCCCCCGCGCAACCCCGGTGAGGACCGCACCACGCAGATGCCGCCGGTCAACCGGCCGACGCAGCGCGAGCCCGAGCTCATCACCCACCGCGAGCCTGACGACGAGTTCCTCATGGCCGGTGTGCACGACGATGACGACGACGAGTACTACGACGACGAGCCGGAACTCACCGAAGAGGAGGAGCGTCGTCTGCGCAAGAAGAAGATCTGGAAGCGCATCAGGATCGCCGCCTTCGTCTCGATCGGCCTGATGATCCTGGGCCCGGTGATCGCCATCGCGGTCGCGTACCCGCTCGTCGAGTGGCCGCGCCCGAACGACATCGCGGCCGGCCAGGACAAGACGATCACGCTGCTGTACTCCGACGGCACCGAGATGGGCAAGATCACCTCGCCCGGCGAGAACCGCACGCTGCTGACGTTCGAGGAGCTTCCGGACACCGTCAAGCAGGCCGTCATGGCCGCGGAGGACGCGAACTTCTACGACAACCCCGGCTTCGACGCCAAGGCCATCGTCCGCGCCGTCTGGATCCAGGCGACCGGCGGCAGCTCGGGTGGTTCCGGTCTGACGCAGCAGTACATCAAGAAGGCGACCGGTCAAGAGGACGCGACGCTGACTCGCAAGTTCAAGGAGCTCGTCAAGGCCTTCAAGATGAGCAACGAGTCGGACCACCACACGATCCTCACCGCGTACATGAACACGGTGTACTTCGGTCGTGGCGCGAACGGCATGAAGGCCGCGGCGCAGGTCTACTACAACAAGCCGATGGCGGAACTCACTCCGTCCGAGGCCGCCCTCATCGCCGGCATGATCCAGACCCCCTCGTGGTCGGAGGACGAGGAGTACGCGAAGAAGCGCTGGGAGTTCGTGATGAACCAGATGCTTCAGAAGAAGTGGATCAGCCAGGCCGACTACGACGCCCGCCAGTTCCCGAAGCCTCTGCCGTTCGAGCAGACGCAGCCCGCGACCCTCGAAGGCCCGCTCGCCCGCGTGAGCCAGCAGGTCCAGAACGAGATCGACAGCGAGCTCGTCGGCCTCACGATGGAGAAGGCGCAGAAGGTCGGCGTCACCGTCACCACGACGATCGACCCGAAGATGCAGAAGGCCGCGCTCGACGCCGTGGACTCGGTGATGGCGGGCCAGGACCCGGAGCTGCGCACCTCGCTCAGCGCGATCGAGCCGCAGTCCGGCGCCGTCAGGGCCTACTACCCGGGCAAGGACGGCCTCAAGGGCATCGACTACGCCAAGGGCACGATCCAGGAGGCCGGCTCGTCGTTCAAGCCGTTCGACCTGGTCGCAGCCCTGAAGGCGGGCAAGGGCATCGGCGACACCTACGACGCCACCCCGCGCAAGATCGCCGGCATCGAGGTCCGCAACGCGAGCAACAGCACGTGCGGCAAGCAGTGCCCGATCAAGCAGGCCATGAAGGAGTCCCTCAACACCGTGTTCTACGACATGGTGGCGGGTCCTGAGGGCACGGGCACGAAGGCCGTGGCGGACGCGGCGCACGCGGCCGGCATCCCGAAGGTCGTGAAGGTCGGCGGCCAGGAGAAGCAGACCCTGATCGGCGAGGGCGGCAACGCCCCCACGGCCGGTATCGCCATCGGCGCCGACAGCGCCCAGGTGCGGCCGTTCGACATGGCCTCGGCGTACGCGACCTTCGCGGCTCGCGGCGTCTACCGCCAGCCGTTCTTCGTCTCGAAGATCGTGGGCCCCACCGGCGACGTCCTCTACCAGCACGTCGACCAGCCGGTGCCGGCGTTCGACCCGGTCGAGACGAAGAGCCGCGACATCGCCGACAACGTCACCGAGACGTTGAAGGAGATCCCGGCCTTCTCGAAGATCGGGTGTGCGGGCAACCGCGAGTGCGCGGGCAAGACCGGTACCCACGAGCTCCCCGGCAGCCTCGACCAGAACTCGAAGGCGTGGATGGTCGGCTACACGCCGCAGCTGTCCGCCTCCGTGTGGGTCGGCAAGGACCAGGGCAACGTGGCCATCAAGGACAAGACCGGCAAGGCCGTCTTCGGCTCCGGACTGCCCGGTCAGATGTGGAAGAAGTTCATGGACGGGGCACTCGCGGGCGTGCAGAAGGAGGCGTTCCCGAAGCCGGTCCCGCTGGGCAACTTCAACCCGCCGCGCAAGTCCGAACCGCCGTCGGCTCCGCCCAGCAGCAACAACCCGCCGAGCAACACCCAGCCGTCGCTGAGCACGGAACCGTCCAAGCCGTCGCAGACGAAGCCGCCGAACCCCGGCTGCATCCCGGGCATCAACTGCCCCGATCCGTCCGACGACCCCGGTACGTCCACCAGCGGCCGCCCCAGGGGCGGTAGTCCAGGAGACGGCTGACCAGTGAAGGGGCCCGGTGCACACGCACCGGGCCCCTTCGCTTTGTGCGGTACCTGGGATGTTGACCACGGCGAAACGGTCTTGGCCGTAACATCCGCCCCGTGCCCAGCAGCCCTGCCGAGCGTCCCGCCGAGGTCTCCGAGACGGATCTCGCCGAGGAAACCGACTCGCTCACCCGCGAAGAACGCGTCGCACCCACGTGGACCGAGTCCCTCGCGCGCGGCCTGAGCAGACCGTTCGGCGGTCCGCTCGGGGAGCACGCGCAGGTCGGCCGGAACTACTTCTGGACGGCGCTGCGGGTGATCCTGATGCTCGCCGTGGTCACGTTGCTGCTGGGCTGGGTGCAGAAGTCGCCGTGCATCCAGCAGTACACCGACGACAAGGGCGTCGTGCAGCTCGACTGGCGGGGCAGCAAGCAGTTCACCGCGCTCTGCTACTCCGACACGGTGCCGCTCTACACCGCGGAACGGCTCGACCAGCGCGGTTCCTTCCCGTACATCACGTCGTGGAAGGACGACGAGGGCAAGCCGACCGAGCACGTCCGGTACATGGAGTACCCGGTGGTCACCGGCTTGTTCATGTGGCTCAACGCGCGCGTGGCGCAGGGGCTCGTGGCGCTCGTGCCGGGGATGCCGATGACCGTGATCGTGTTCTTCAACGTCACGGCGTTCTGGCTGGCGGTCGCGTGGCTGGTGACGGTGTTCTCGGTCGCCAGGATCGCGCGGCGCAGGACGTGGGACGCGGCGATCGTGGCCGTGTCACCGCTGGTCGTCGTGCACGCGTTCACCAACTTCGACACGATCGCGACGGCGTTCGCGACGGCCGGGCTGCTGGCGTGGGCGCGGAAGAAACCCGTGCTCGCCGGAGTGCTGCTGGGGCTCGGTGGTGCGGCGAAGCTCTACCCGTTGTTCCTGCTCGGGCCGTTGCTGCTGTTGTGCTGGCGGTCCAACAGGATCAAGGTCGGTCTCACCACCACGGCCGCGGCCATAGGCGCGTGGGCGCTCGTCAACGCGCCGATCGCCTTGAACCCGGCCTCGCAGACGGGGTGGCGTGAGTTCTTCCGCCTCAACACCGAACGCAACGCGGACCCGGACACGCTCTACAACGTGCTCGTGCAGTGGACGGGGTGGCAGGGCTTCGACCCCGGACTGACGCAGGGACAACCGCCGACGATCCTCAACACGGTCAGCATGGTGCTGTTCCTCGTCTGTTGCGCCGGCATCGCCTACGTGGCCCTCTCGGCACCGACGCGGCCACGGCTGGCGCAGCTCGGGTTCCTGGTCGTGGCGGCGTTCCTGCTGACGAACAAGGTGTGGAGCCCGCAGTACTCGCTGTGGCTGGTGCCGCTGGCCGTGCTGGCGTTGCCGCGCTGGAAGCTGCTGCTGGCGTGGATGACGGTCGACGCGCTGGTGTGGGTGCCGCGCATGTACTTCTACCTCGGCACGGACAACAAGGGCCTGCCGATCGACTGGTTCCTCGGCGCGGTGCTGTTGCGCGACGCCGCCGTCGTCATGTTGTGCGTGATGATCCTCAAGGAGATCTACCACCCGGAGCGCGACCTCGTGCGGCAGGCGGGCGACGACCCGCTGGCGGGCGTGCTGGCCGACGCGCCGGACCGCCGGCTGATCACACCCGCACGAGGCGAGCCATTGCACCGAATGCGTTCCCGTTCGGATGCAGATGATCACCGGAGTCGAACTCCGGACGCAGTCTGAGCGGATCGGCGGGGTCGCGCACGGCCTCGTCGAAGTCGATGGCGTCGCGGAAGGTGGCGCGGATCCACGCGTTCACCTTCTGGCGCTGCTGTTCCCTCTCCTCGGTCCAGGTGTACCAGCCGCGCCACGGCGTGATGGTGCCGACGTGGAACTCCACGCCCTCGTTGCGGCATCGCAGCTGAACCGTGCGGATGCCCGCGATGACGTTCTCCGCGCTGACGCCGCCCTGGATGTCGTTGATGCCGCCCAGCAGCACGACCTTGCGGACCTCGTTGCTGAACAGGACGTCCCGGTGCACACGGGTGACCATCGGTGCGTTGCCCAGCACCACGCCGTTGCCGCTGATGCCCGCGTTCAGGACCGCGTAGTCGCTTCGCACCAACGACGGCCAGGTGTCTCCGTAGAACCCCTCGGTGATCGAGTCACCGAACATCACGACCGCGCCCGGCGCGGTGAATCCCGCGACCTCGACGGCCGAGACGAGGCAGATCTGATCACGCGCGGACGTGATCGTGCGATGCGCACGGGCCTGGCAGGGCGTACCGGCGGGGGCGTACGTGCTGATCTCCAGCGTCTTGGTGACCTCGAGCTGCACGGCGTCGCTGTAGACCTCGGCGCGCGCTCTGATCGTGACGCCCTTGGACCTGCCGAACGTGAGTTGCCGCGTCTCACCGTTCGCGGTGACCATCACCTGCTCGACGCGGACCGGCTTGATGCCCATCAGGTTGGACAGGCGCACACGGACCGAGGTGCCGCCCGCCGCGAGGTCGACCGTCGTGCGCACGCCCTGGTCCGGCACCGAACCCGACACCGTCGGCACGGCCTGCCACACGGGCAGCCAGCGGATCACCTCCGAGCGCACGGGCACACCGGAGGCACCGCAGGCCAGCAACAACGCCAGCACGATGATCACCCTCACGGATGAAGTCTGCGGCGATCAGCTCTTCGCTGCCACAGCCCCGCGGATGAACTTCAGGTCTTCCCGGTCGTCCTCGGTGACGTCCCTGGCCTTGAGGAAGGCCACGAACAGCGCCACGAGCAACGCGGCCCGGCCCCACACGCCGATCATCACGGCCTGCGCGGAGAAGCTGTCGTAGATCCCGGCCGGCTGGCCGAACTCGATCGCCCAGAACCAGCGGAAGATGCCGATGCCCATGGCCAGGTCGACCGCGAAGTAGGCGAAGGCCCACACCAGCCGCACGCGCAGCAGCACGAGGAACGGCACCAGCCACAGCGTGTACTGCGGTGAGTGGACCTTGTGCAGCAGCATGAAGCCGCACAGCATCGCGCCGGACACCGCGATCCACGGGTAGCTGCCCTCACGGCGGAACCGCAGCCAGCCGTAGCCCGCGGCGATCGCGAACGAGAGCAGGATCGTGATCGGCGAGATGACGCCGACCAGCGACTGCATCGCGTCGTCGCCGATGAACGGCCGCAGGCCCCAGTACCAGATCGAGTTCGTGGTGATGTCGACCCTGCGCAGCGACTGGAACTCGAACGACGCCGCCCAGCCGTCGTAACCGGCGATCGCGAACGGCAGGTTGACGAGCACGACCGTGATGATCGAGGCCAGGCCGACCTTGACCGCGCCGACGACGTCGACCTTCTTGCCGTCCGGCATCTCCTGGCCGCGCCAGCCGCCGGTGGCGACGAAGAGCATCAGCGGCAGCACGAAGGCGGCCGGGTAGACCTTGAACGCGAACCCGAGCCCGAGCAGCACGGACGCGACCGTCGCTCTTTCGACCAGCGGCCGGTTCCACCGGTGCACCACGAAGACCGCGGCGACCGAGCACAGGACGACGGGCAGGTCCCAGTTGTGGAAGGCGTAGAGGATCAGCGGTGGCCCGATCGCCCACAGCAACGCGCGCCAGCGGGCCAGCTTGCCCAGCAGCCAGCCCGTGAGCAGGCCGAACGGCGCCATCAGCAGCGACGAGTAGAGCAGGTACTCCGCGTCGTTGTGCGCGAAGATCGCACCCGCCCAGATGAGCAGGCCGGAGAGCACCGGGTACTCGACCGAGCCCCCGATGAGGATGCCCTTGTCGTTGATGTTGCCGTCGACGTACGGGAAGACGTGCCGGTCGATGTCGCGCCCGATCCATAGGTGCTGGATGTCGGAGTAGCAGACGTCTTCCTTGTTGCGCTCGTCGTAGTCGGGCTGCGTGCGGCCCCACTGGTCGAACGCGGGACCGGTGCAGCGGTCCTTGTTGACGAAGCCCAGCAGCAGCGTGAGCCCGCACAGCAACACGAGCACGGCGGCGGCAGCGCTGCCGAAGCGGTTCACGAAACGCCCGGCGTCGCCTCGCTCGGGCGTCACGCTCACCACCTCGTGCACCGTGTTCACCGGCCGGCGCGGTCGCGCAGGAAGGCGATGTCGTCGGCCTGGCCCTCGTCGGGCGTCTCCACCACGACGGGACATCCGGCCGCGGCGACCACGGCCGCCAACTGGTCGGCGTCGATGGTGCCAGTCTTGATGTTGTCGTGCCGGTCGCGCGAGGAACCGAACTCGTCGCGAGAGCTGTTGAGGTGCACGAGGTCGATCCGGCCGGTGATCGCTTTCACCCGGTCGACGATGCCGACCAGGTCCTCACCGGCGGCGAACGCGTGGCAGGTGTCGAGGCAGAAGCCGGCGCCGAACTCGCCGACCGCGTCCCAGAGCAGCTTGAGGGAGTCGAACGTGCGGGCCATGGCTCCGTCGCCGCCCGCGGTGTTCTCGATCAGGACCGGGACCGCGAAGCCGCCCTCGGCGACCTGGCGCTCGAAGAACTTGCGCCAGTTCGCGAAGCCCTCCGCCGGGTCCTCGCCCTTGGTGACGTGGCCGCCGTGCACGATCAGGCCCTTGGCGCCGACCGTCGCGGCGGCCTCCGCGTGCTGGATCACGTTCTTCCTGGACGGAATCCGGATCTTGTTGTTCAGCGACGCGATGTTGATCATGTACGGGGCGTGCACGAACACGTCCAGGCCGGAGGCGAGCAGGGCCTCCGTCTGCGGGTGGGGTTTGGGCTTCTTCCACCCCTGCGGATCCGACAGGAAGAACTGGACGACCTCGGCCCCGCGTTCGGCCGCGGCGCCGACCGGGTCGTCGTCGCGTACATGGGCCCCGATGCGCATACGCAGGAGGGTAGTCGGCGCCCACAACGCCATCGCAGCCGCCGCCGATAGGAGTAATCGAAAAAACTGGGGATGGTCTACGTCACCACCAGGACCTACGGTCGTTACTTGAGAGTAGGAAAGGGGTTCGCATGAGGCTGTTGAGCGTCGCCGCCACGGCGCTGCTGGCCCTGGCGTCCGCTTCGGTGGGCGGGGTCGCGCACGCGGCAGATCCCATCGTGGTCGGCAGTTGTGCCACGACCGTGCAGGGCGCGCCCGGCACCCCCGTCTCTCTGAGTCCGGCCGCCGTGACGCAGCCGATCACGGACCTCGTGCGCGCCGTCCCGTTGCTCGGGCCGCCGCTCGCCGAACCGTTCAAGCAGGCGTTCGCGCAGGCCAAGCCCATGCCGATCGGCGCGGTGCAGGTCGGCACGACGACCATCAGCGGTGGCACGATCGCCAACGCGGTGATGGTCGAGGTGAACAAGATCCCGCTGCTCGGGCCGATCCTCGGCACGCTCGACAAGACCGTCCGCGCCACCCTGACGCAGGGCTGCCAGGTGACCGTCGTCGGCGTGAACCAGGCCGTCGCGCCCGTCCAGGACGGCGCCAAGGCCGTCGCGGACGCCTCGCAGCAGGCCGCCGGCGCGATCCCCGGCGCACCGAAACCGCCTGGTCAGCAGCCCCAGCCGCAGCCGGGGACCAACCCCGGCACCCAGCCGGGCACCCAGCCCGGCGTTCCCGGCGTGGGCGCGGGTGCTCCCAGCAACCGCGACTTCGCGCTCTACCCGATCGGCTCGAACTTCGGCCGCGTGCCGCTGTTCAGCTACGGCTCGCTGCCGTTCGCGATGCCCGGCCTCTACTCGCCGTCGCCCGGTGTGCGGTACGGCTCGCAGGTGCCCCGCGCGTCCAACGGCACCGGTGTCGAGGGCGACTCGGTGCTGGCCGCCGGCCGCGCCACGGCGTTGCCCAGGCTGAGCGGACCCGGCGGTGTCGGCGCTCCGGTGCTGGTCGCGGTGCTGATGCTCGCCCTGGTCACCGGTGCGCTGGTGCGGACCTGGGCGCTGCGCCGCACCCCTGCGTAGTCGCCGGACGCGCTCTGTTAACCTTTGTCAGTTGCTGACGCGACGACCCTCCTGCCACGGAAAGCCCGTGGCCGCGAGTCCACAGGAGGTGAGTGGTCCTCATGCGTCATTACGAAGTGATGGTCATCCTCGACCCCAGTCTCGACGAGCGCACTGTCGCACCGTCGCTCGACACGTTCCTCAACGTCATCCGCACCACGGGCGGAAACGTTGAGAAGGTCGAGGTGTGGGGCAAGCGCCGGTTGAGCTTCGAGATCAACAAGAGCAGCGAGGGCATCTACGCGGTGCTCGACCTGACCTCGACGCCGGACGCGGTGAAGGAACTGGACCGCCAGCTGGGTCTGCAGGAGACGGTGCTCCGGACGAAGGTCCTGCGCCGCGAGCCCGCCAAGGCCGCCAAGTTGGCCGCCAAGGCCAAGGCCAAGTCGGACGCCAAGTCGGCCAAGTCGGCGGCCCGCGCCGCCGCCAGGGCCTGACGAACCTCGACTAGGGGAGCTCCCAAGACATGGCTGGTGAGACGACGATCACGGTAGTCGGAAACCTGACTGCCGACCCCGAACTCCGCTTTACCCAGTCCGGTGCGGCGGTGGCCAGCTTCACGGTCGCCTCCACGCCCCGCACGTTCGACAAGCAGTCGGGCGAGTGGAAGGACGGCGAAGCGCTGTTCCTGCGGTGCAACGTGTGGCGGCAGGTCGCCGAGAACGTGGCCGAGTCGCTCACCCGCGGTTCGCGAGTGCTCGTCTCCGGACGGCTGCGCCAGCGTTCCTTCGACACGAAGGAAGGCGAGAAGCGCACTGTCGTGGAGCTGGAGGTCGACGAGATCGGCCCCTCGCTGCGCTACGCGACCGCGAAGGTCAACAAGGTCAGCCGTGGAGACGGCGGCGGTGGCGGCGGCTTCGGCGGCGGCGGCGGTCAGCAGTCTCGCGGCGGTGGCGGCGGCGCGCCCGCGGACGACCCGTGGGGTTCTGCCCCGCAGGCCGGTTCCAGCGGCGGCTTCGCCGACGAGCCCCCCTTCTAGACCGACTGCACCGGTCATCCAGTACTTCATTCACCGCGTAACCAGGAGTTAGAGACACATGGCCAAGCCGCCTGTGCGCAAGCCCAAGAAGAAGGTCTGCGCCTTCTGCAAGGACAAGAGCGCGTCCCTGATCGACTACAAGGACACGACGCTGCTGCGGAAGTTCATCTCGGACCGCGGCAAGATCCGTGCCCGCCGCGTCACCGGCAACTGCTCGCAGCACCAGCGCGACGTCGCTGTTGCCGTGAAGAACGCCCGTGAGATGGCCCTGCTGCCCTACACCTCGACCGCTCGCTGAGAGAAGGAGACACCGCGATGAAGCTCATCCTCACCGCTGACGTTTCCGGCCTTGGCGCTCCCGGCGACATCGTCGAGGTCAAGGACGGCTACGGCCGCAACTACCTGCTCCCGCGTGGTCTCGCGATCGTCGCGACCCGTGGCGCGCAGAAGCAGATCCAGGTCATCACCCGCGCGCAGGACACCCGCCGCGTGCGCGACCTGGACCACGCCAAGGAGATCAAGACCGCGCTCGAGGGTCTCTCCGTGACGCTCAAGGCCAAGGCCGCCGCCGGCAGCAGCAAGCTGTTCGGCTCGGTCACCGCGTCGGACGTGGCGGCTGCCGTCAAGTCCGCCGGTGGTCCGGTCCTGGACAAGCGCGCCATCGAGCTGCCGGGTCACATCAAGACCACCGGCAAGCACTCGGTCACGGTTCGCCTCCACCCCGAGGTCACCGTCGCCCTGCCGCTCGAAGTCACCTCCGCCGAGTAGCTAGCCCTGCTCGCCGCTGACGCGGCTTCGCAGTGCTCGGCTTCGGGTGTCTGTTGCGGAGGCGACCCCGCAGGCCCCGATGCCACACGTTGGTTGGGATCGCCCACGGTTCGGTTTGCTGAAGCGCTGCCCACCCGGAATGCTCCGGGCGGGTGGCGCTTTCGCTCGTTCGGAGCACTGCCGCCCTGTCCACTTCCTGTGGATAAACCGGGTGTTCAGCGTGGTCGCGACACGCCGAAGAGGGTGTTTTTCGCGACACGCCGAGGGTGTGGCGCACAACTTTTTCCACAACTTGTGCACAGCCTTTGAGCTGCAGTTACTTCTGTCACTCCACTGGTTGTCAACAGGTTGTCCCCAGCTCCGTGAGCCCTGTGGGCAACCATCCACAAGTTGTCCCCCAGTTGTCCACAGGGCGATCCACACGCTGGTTTGCTTGCTCCGGACGGGTCCCTCTAGCGTCGCTGTCAGGGCAAGGCCATCGCACAGCGTGGCCGTCCGAAATTGTCGGTGCCGCGCGGTACAACTAGGTGATCCAGGCACCGGCTCTCGACTTCTCGCAGGGGTGATTCGGCAGTGGCGCTCGTGGACGACCGGGGCATGGCTGAGCCCGCATTCGAGCGTCAGCCGCCCCAGGACCTCGCGGCGGAGCAGTCCGTGCTCGGCGGCATGCTGCTGTCCAAGGACGCGATCGCGGACGTCATCGAGGCACTCGCGCCCAACGACTTCTACCGCCCTGCGCACCAGGCGATCTACGACTGCATCCTCGACCTGTACGGCCGCGGCGAGCCCGCCGACCCGATCACCATCTCGGCCGAGCTCGAACGCCGCGGCGAGCTGCTGCGCGTGGGTGGCGCGCCGTACCTGCACACGTTGATCGCGACGGTCCCCACGGCCGCGAACGCCGGCTACTACGCCGAGATCGTGGCCGAGAAGGCGGTGCTGCGCCGCCTGGTGGAGGCCGGCACGCGCATCGTGCAGCTGGGTTACAACGGCGCCGAGGGCGCGGACGTCGACGAGGTGGTCGACCGGGCGCAGGCCGCGATCTACGAGGTCACCGACCGCCGCACCACCGAGGACTACGTCGCCCTCGAAGACCTGCTCCAGCCGACCATGGACGAGATCGACGCCATCGCGTCCCGAGGCGGCATGTCGCAGGGCATCCCGACGGGCTTCGCCGACCTCGACGCCCTGACCAACGGCCTGCACGGTGGCCAGATGATCATCGTCGCGGCCCGCCCCGGTGTCGGCAAGGCGCTCGCCCTGGACACCCCGCTGCCCACGCCGACCGGCTGGACGACGATGGGTTCCGTGTCGGTGGGCGAGTTCCTGATCGGCGCCGACGGCCGTCCGACCCGCGTGGTCGCCGCGACCGAGGTGATGACGGGCCGCCCGTGCTTCGAGGTCGAGTTCTCCGACGGCACCGTGATCGTGGCCGACGCCGAGCACCAGTGGCTGACGGAGTCGTGCAGCGAGACCGGCGGCTTCTGGGCGATCCGCACCACCGCGCAGCTGTTCGAACGGGTCGGCCTGTGCCGCATGTTCGTGCGCATGTCCGCGGCCTGGGACCTGCCGACCGCGTCGTTGCCGCTGTCCCCCCGCGCGCTCGGCCTGTTCCTGTCCGGCCTGGGCGACATGGAGCTGACCGACGACGAACTGCGCGTCGCCAAGGAACTCGACCTGGCCGACGACCCGCACATCCCGGCCGCGTACCTGCGCGCGTCCCACAAGCAGCGCGCGGAACTGCTGGCGGCCCTGCAGATCGACGGCCGCTTCGCCCGCCTGCGCCGCGACGTCGACGAGCTGATCGCCGGCCTGGGCGAGCACGACCAGGTGGAGATCGTCGCGGTCCGCCCGGTCGCCTCCGTCCCGGTCAGGTGCGTGCAGGTCGACAACCACGACCACCTGTACCTCGCGGGCGAGACGATGATCCCGACCCACAACTCGACGCTGGGCCTCGACTTCGCCAGGTCGTGCTCGGTCAAGCACGGCATGACCAGCGCCATCTTCAGCCTGGAGATGAGCCGCACCGAGATCGTCATGCGCATGCTCTCCGCCGAGGCGCGCATCCGCCTGAGCGACATGCGAGGCGGCACGATGAGCGACGACGACTGGACCCGCCTGGCCCGCCGCATGAGCGAGATCAGTGAGGCCCCGCTCTTCGTGGACGACAGCCCGAACCTCACGATGATGGAGATCAGGGCCAAGGCCCGCCGCCTCAAGCAGCGCCACGACCTCAAGCTCGTCGTCGTCGACTACCTCCAGCTGATGTCGTCGGGCAAGAAGACCGAGTCGCGCCAGCAGGAGGTCTCGGAGTTCTCCCGAAACCTCAAGCTGATCGCCAAGGAACTCCACGTCCCGGTCATCGCGATCTCCCAGCTCAACCGAGGCCCGGAACAGCGAACCGACAAGCGCCCGATGCTCTCCGACCTCCGCGAGTCGGGCTCCCTGGAGCAGGACGCCGACATGGTCATCCTGGTCAACCGCCCCGACGCCTGGGAACGCGACGACCCGCGCGCCGGCGAGGCCGACCTGATCATCGCCAAGCACCGCGCGGGCCCGACCGCCACCATCGTCGTGGCGCACCAGCTGCACTACAGCCGCTTCACGGACCTGGCCCAGACGTAGGCCGCGCCGGGCTCAGCCCGCGAACCGCTCCCAGCAGGAGCGGTGCCGCTCGACCTCGCCGCGTTCCACCTCGGGTGGCGTCACGTAGAACGCCGGTGTGCCGGAGGACAGGTCCACGAACACCAGCGCGTGGGCTCCATCGGTGTCTTGCCGGGTGCCACGCCGCATCGGGCGTTCCTGTGCGGTGCGGCGGGCGAACACCCGCGCGAGCTTGCCGTTGATCTCCAGGCGGAAGCGCCGATCCTCTTCGTCGACCTTGATTCGGTACGGCGTTTCGCGGGCTGCTTCAGCAGCGGCCAGGTAAACGGCGAACTCGTGCAGCCTGTCGGTGCTCAGCTCGGAGATCTCCATGGCGGTCAGGCTATGGCTGCGGCAAGCGAACCCCGCTGCCGATGAGACGGCTTCACCTGCCCAGCCCAGAGGCCGGCTCGGCGGGCTACGGGCGAAGGAGTTCCTTCAGTCCCCGCGGCGGCTTTTCCAGCCGCGACACGTACTGGCGGCCAGCAGGTGATCGGCGACGATCTGGACGCCGTCGCCAAAGCGGTGATGAAGCTGGTTGCGAGCGACGGGGCGCCGATGGCGGCGAAAGCGCCGCTGAATTGACCCACCCGTGCGGGTTGCGGTGCTGGTCAACGGACCTGGGCTCGACTAGAACCGGAGGGTGCTGCACGACCCGCTCACGGGGCTGCCCGGACACGCGCTGCTGCTCGACCGCCTGGAGCAGGCGCTCATCCGCGCCCGCACGCGCGGCACGCTCGTGACGCTGGTGCTGATCACCGGGCCGGACGACGTGCTGGCCGCGGCGCGAAGCCTGCGGCGGAACCTCCGGCCCGACTTCACGGTCGCGCGGTTCGGCGACGCGGTGCTGGCGGTGCTGGCCGAGCACGACTTCGGGGACGGGTCGCCCGTCGCCGAGCTGGTCAGGGGGCTGGTCGGGGAGATTCCGCTGGTCCACTGGGTGACGAGTGACGGCGATGCCGCGCCGCAGGAAGTGCTCGCCACAGCACGAATTCCCCCCGGACGGCACTGAGCCCCAGCGACACCGTCGTGTCGCTGGGGCTCAGCTTCTTACCGGAGGGAGGGTGTTTCGTACTGCGGGGTGTTACGTGGTGCGGGTGTTACAGCGAGCCGGTCACCTTCTGGAACGGGTTGGCCGGGTCGATCATGGCGAGCGCCGGAGCGTCGAACGGCAGCGCGCGCTCGCCGGCCTGCGGGGCCAGACCCTGGGTCGGGTTCAGGCTGAGACCCGAGAGGGAGGCCGGGCCGTCGACGGGCAGCGTGGGCAGCGAGCGCTCGGTGGGCAGCGCGGGCAGCTGCACCGGCACGGGCAGGGCCGGGGCGGTCACCGGGAGGGACGGCAGCGAACGCCCGGTGGCGCCGGCCGGAACCAGGCCCTTCGCGGCGTCGAGCAGCTGGCCCAGGGGCAGGCCCTGGATGTTCGGCGTGATGTTGCCGGTGCCACCGTTCAGCGGCAGTTCGGAGCGCTCCTTCGGCGCACCGGGCAGACCGGGCAGACCCTGGATGGGCGCCTTGGCCATGCCCTGGGCCAAGCCCTGGGTCAGACCCTTGGTGAGGCCCTGGGCCAGCTTCTCGGTGCCCTGGGTGAGAGCCTGGGTGGGCAGAGCCTTGGTCAGGCCCTGCGTGGGCAGACCCTTGGTCAGAGCCTGGGTGGGCACACCCTTGGTCAGAGCCTGGGTGGGCGCACCCTTGGTCACACCCTTCGTGGGCACACCCTTGGTCACACCCTTCGTGGGCACACCCTTGGTCACACCCTTCGTGGGCAGACCCTTGGTCAGACCCTGGATGGGCAGACCCGACGTGGGCAGACCCTGGATGGGCAGCTGGCCGACCAGGGCCGCCAGGTCAGCCGGGTTCGGGATCTGGTTGATCGGCAGCTTGCTGTCGAGACCGTGGAACGTCGGAACCTGGTTGGCCTTCAGCAGGCTGTCGACGCCCTTGGGGAGCTCGAGGCCCTTGAGCTGCGTGGCGCGCAGGGTGCCGTCGGTGTCCTCGCCGGTGAGCTGCGTGTCGTCGCTCGTGCCCAGCGTGGTCGCCTGGCCGACGACCTCGACGGGGATGCGCGCGAACTTGGCGGCCGCCTCGGCCGGGACGTGCATGTCGCGGGCGGTCAGCGGGCCGCTGCCCTCGGTGAGGGTCTCGCCGCCGGCCTCGGTGTTCGAGGCCTTGTCGGTGACCGTCGTCGCGTTGCCCGCAACCGCGACCGCGTCCGCGTACACGCCGGCGAAGGCGTTGGCGGGGACGTTGACCAGGTTGCCGGACACCGAGGCGTCGTCGGCCGAGGAGTTGCTGTCGTCACCGGACACGACGTTGGTGGCGGACACCGCGTCGGAGTTGGTGATGCCGGCCGCGGAGACCGTGTTGCCCGGAACGGCCGGGAGCACTGCCGGCTGCGCGCCGACCAGGTTGCCGGCGACGGAACCCTTGTCACCGTTGCTGTTGACGTCGCCGCCGGCGACCGAGCTGAGGTCGTTGGTGGCCGTCGAGTTGACGTTGCCGCCGCCGCCGACCGACCAGCCGAGCACCTGGGTGCCGGTCGCGACCGGAGCCGAGATGGCGTTGCCCGCGATGGAGCCCTGCTCGCCGGTGGTGATGGCGTCGCCGCCGGCCTTCATGTCGGTGGCGTTGGCGGCCGTGGTGTCGTTGTTGCCCACCAGGGTGACGCCGTCAGCGAAGACCTGGGCCGGCGTCGAGGTCGGGACCTGGACGATGTTGCCGGAAGCCGAGCTCTTCTTGCCGGTCGCGCGGGGCGCGTCGCCCGCAACGACCGTGGTGTCGTTCGCCGCGTCCGACGTGGTGTTGCCCACGAGACCGGCGGTGACGGCGAAGACCTGCGGGGCGGCCGAGGTCGGCGCGGTCACGACGTTGCTGGAGACCGTGCCGCGGTCGTCCTTGGTGTTCGGGGTGCCACCGGACTGGACCAGCTTGACCTCGTCGGCCGAGCCGGCAGCCTGGCCACCGACAGCGGCGGCGAGACCGTAGACCTCGGCGGGCGTGGCGACCGGGGTCGACGCGATGTTGCCCGCGAGGACCGAGTCGTTGCCCGTCGTGCCCTGGTAGCCCGAGGTGACCGACCTGACGTCGTTCTCGCAGGTACCAGCGGCCTGACCGGCGAGCGTGGCACCGTTGCCGCACACGTCCACGGCGGTGGCCGGCGGAACGTCGGCGATGTTGCCGGAGAGGACCGACTTGTCGCCCACGGTGAAGGACTGGCCACCAGCGGTCGAGTTCGCCTCGTTCGCGTGGTCGGTCAGCGCGTTGCCGACCAGGGACGCGCCGTTGCCGCCGGCGGCGACGGGCAGCGAGACGGGCGCGCCGGCGACGTTGCCGGACCCCGTGGAGCCGTGGCCCGTGGTGTGGTGCGAGCCACCGGCGCGCGAGTCGTTGACCGTGTCGCTGACGGCGGCGGCGTTGCCACCGGCGGCGCCGGCGTTGTCGTCGACCGTGATCGGGCCGGCGAGCGCGGGCTCGGCGATGTTGCCGGCGAGCGTGGCGGGGTCGCCGTTGGTGATGGTCTTGCCGCCGGCGTACGCGGCACCGGTCTGCGTCGAGTCCGTGGCGGCGTTGCCCGCGGCGGCGGCCGAGTTGCCGTTCACCTCGAACAGCGGCGCCATCGGGACCGGCGCCGCGTTGCCGGAGATCGAGCCGTTCTTGCCGCTCGTGACGATGTCGCCCTCGGAGGAGGCGAACGTGTCGGCGGAGGAGTTGCCCTCGGCGATGCCCGCCGCGCCCACGCCGTTGCCGGTGACCTGAACCGGGGTCGCACCGCGCTCGGCCACGACGTTGCCGGACATGGTGCCCTTTTGGCCACTGGTGGTGATGTCGCCGCCGGTCGTCGAGACCTGCTTGGCGTTGTCGGTCTTGGTGGCGGCGTTGCCGCCTGCCCCGACCGCGTTGCCGGTGGCCTGGACCGGGAGCACGTGGTTGACGGCGACGACGTTGCCGGCGAGAGCCTGGCCCGCGCCATCGGTGACGATGGTGCCGTCGCGGTGCGTGGTCTGCGTGCAGTCGCCGGTCGCCTCGGTGTCGGCGAGAACCGCGATCGCGTTGCCGCAGATGTTGAACGGCACATCGAGGTGCCCCTGGATCCTGTTGCCGCGCACCACGTTCTGGAAGGCGGTGCCCTGCAGGCGATCCCCGGCCTGACGAACCAGCGGGTTCATGACGGGTGCGGCCGTGCGGGTGGGCACCACGCTGGTGACGCGGTCCGTGCTGATCGTCCGGTCGACCTTGGGGACCGTGACCTCACGGACCGGGGTGGCCAGCTTGTTCTGGTCGGCCTTGATCGGAACACCGGCCGCGACGTCGACAGCCGAAGGCGCAGCGTCCGGGTCGACGTTCTCCTGAGCAGAAGCGATGCCCGTACCGAGCATCAGCAAACCACCAGTGACAAACGCGGTCTGAAGTCCGCGCTTTGCCCAGGTCTGCATTAGATCTCCTTCATCGATTTCCCGTCCAAGCGACGGGGGCTCAAAGGGGTGGGGCCGAAACGCGCAGGGGAAGGCGCGTCATCACCGGGGGAGTCGCACGCGGTGATCGACCTGTTTGAGCGCAAGAAAAAAGCGCGACGGTCGACTTCCGGAACAGCCAGGGGAGAAGGCTGCCGCGGACCGCGCGCTTGAATCAGTCGGGGTTGATACCGGGCTGCTTGCCCGGCGTCACGGTGACCTCGTCGGTGGACGGCGCGAGAGCGCGCGTCGACGAGATGCCGTGAGCGTCACCGGGTGCAGCGTGAGCAGCGAACACGCTGCCCTTGGCAGAACCAGAACCGTCGCTGCACGAAGAGCACTGCACCGGCGCGGGGGCCGGGACGGGCAGCTTCGGGAACGGGGTGCTGGGCAGGGACGGACGCTGCTCGGAGGGCACGACGAAGTCGTTGTGCTCCAACAGATCCGTCCAGCTGCCACCGGACGAGCCGGTGAACTGCGAGACCACCGGTGCCGGCGACTGTCCGGCATCGGTGGTGGGGGCCGGGGTCTCCGGGAACGTCACGTCCATGGCCCGCTCGCTGGCGGGGCTGCTGGACTGACCGGTCCTGGTGACCTGCGGCACGATTCGAGCGGCGATCTGCTCGACCGCCTGGGAGACCTGCACGTCCGGCAGAGCGGCGCGAGCCTTCTCCTGCTCGGCGCGCAAGGTCTCGTCGATCTTGTGCACTGCCTTGGCAGCGGGAACGACGACCGGCAGCTTCTCGTCCGTCTTGGCGACGAGCTTGCTGATGGCGTCGAGCTGCTGCGCGTCGGCAGCGGGCACGGTGTCGGCCGCGCTGGCCGACGTCGTGGTGAGCACCCAGGCAACGGCCGTTCCCGCGATCGCTCCACCGACGGCGAGCAGCGCTCGGGTGGCGAACCGGCGGATGCCGTTCGCTCCCGTCTTCGCTCGCGGCTCAGTGGAGAACAACGCAGGAAACCTCGCTACTCGGTGGCGCTCAAGGGAATCGCCGACGATCAACGTGATCAAGTCGACGTCGGCGACTCTGCCAGTCCATCCACCCCGAATGCACGCTCTCAGCGCTCGGTTAACTACATCGTGTGAACGGCTTTCCTTGGCTCAGACCCGCTTCAGCACCCGCGCCGCGCCGGCGGCCGCGGTCGACGCGAGCACCCAGCCCACGGCCACGAGCAGCGAAGATATCCATTGCGACGCACCGGTGAACTGCCATTTGCCGTCGTGGCCGAAGTCGATGATCGGGATCAGCAGGTCGAGGGCGAGCAGCGCGGCGTTCCACACCGGGTCCTCGTCGGAGTTGAGCTTGACCATCGGGTGCCAGGTGAACCACAGCGCGCCGAAGAGCCAGAACACGGCGAGCCAGCAGATCGCGAGCCACGGCCGGTAGCCGTAGCCGACCGTCCACCGCTGCACGACGCCCCACACCCGGCCGGCGCGGCCGAGTTCGGAGTAGCGGCGGCGTTGCTTCTCCAGCTGGACCTTCTGCGCGAGCTCCTCCTCGCCGCCCTGCTGGTAGACGGCGGCGAGCTGTTCGTACGGTCCGGGCGCGAAGTCCGGCTGCACCTTGAGCAACCACTTCAGCCGCGTCTGCACCGGCACGTCCGGGTCGGCGGTGATGCCGGCGAACTCGAAGTCGTCCACGGCGACGCCGCCCTCGGCGTCCCACAGCCCCGGCCCGTCGGTCACCGACACCGCCTTCAGGCGGCTCAGCACTATCTTCCCCTTGGGCTGCTGACCCGCGGGGATGTGCAGGCGGAACTGGTGGACGGTCAGGCCGTAGGCGTTGAGCGCGATGTCCGCGGCGGTCGAGCCGAGGTGCGAGTCGCTGAACGTCGCCATCTTGCCGACCTCGCCCAGCCGGATCCGCACACCGCCGACCGCGGTGAACCCGCGGCTGCACAGGAGGTCCTTGCCGATCGTGATGGCGCGGGCGTCCAGTGACGGCTTCTGCGTGCCGTTCGCGCGGAGCCTCGGGAGGGTGAGCTCGGCGCCGGAGAGGTCGAGCGTGGAGCCGATGTTCGCGTTCTGCAGGCGGACCGAGCCCTTGGCCTTCAGCTCGCGCAGGAAGAGCGTGCCGCCGACCTGGAGGCGGTCGGCGAACAGGACGTCGATGCCGGGCCCGTGCAACGAGACGCCGGACATGCTGGCGCTGCCGTTGATGGTCGCGTTGGACAGCCGGACCTGCCCGTAGGTGTGCAGCGGCTTGGACCGGATGCCCGCGCCGTTGACGGCACTGCGGGCCTCGACGTCGCCGCGGATCTGCATGCCGTCGGCGTGCAGGGCGACCGGGATGCGGTTCGTGACGTCACCGGCGAGCTCCTCGGCGATCTCCCGCGGCCCGATCACCGCGCCGGACAGCCGGAGGTACCCGCCGATGCTCGCGTTCGGCAGCCGGACCGTGCCCTCGCTGATGAAGCCGTCGTCGAGTTCGACGTTGCCCTCGACCCGGATGCGGTCGGCCACGAGCGTCGCGGCCTCGTCAGCCGATCCGTGCGGCAGGACCAGCACCTGGTTGTCGACGCGGTGGGCGGAGTTGAGGCGGGCTCCGGTGAACTCGACGTTCCCGTTGACGCGCGCACCGTCGAACAGCACGCGGCCGTCGGCGGTGAAGCGGCCGCCCTCGGCGTTGCAGAAGACGTTGCCCGCGACGACGATCCCGGACGCGTCGAGCGCGTCCTTGCCGGTGTTGAGCAGCCGCGCGCCACCGAGGTGGACGCTGCCGCCGATCGACGCGCCGCGGAAGCGCACCTCGCCGTTCGCGCGCATCGCGATGGCCTGGATGGAACCGCTGACCCTGAGCCGGGCGCCGAGCAGTGCGTGGTCGGTGGTCGACCGCAGCACCGCGCCGGCGAGGCGGAGCGTTCCGTCCACCGCGGCGTCGGTGAGGTCGACGGTGCCGGTGCAGGTGAAGCCGGCCTCGAGGACCAGGTCGCTGAAGACCCTGAGGTTGCGGCCCTGGAGGCCGGGAACGCGGGTGCCGCGCAACCGCAGCCCGATGAGGCGGGCCATGCGGAGGTCGAGCGACTCCTCGAACGTGCAGTGGGTGAGGTCGATGACCCGCGTGACGCGGGTGCCCTCCAGTTCGAACCGGCCGGTGATCCGCGCGTTGCGGAGGCGCAGAGCGGGTAGTCCCTTGCGCGGCACGCGGTACATGCCGGTCAGCAGACCGGTGAGCACCTCACCCCGCACGCTCTGCCCGGTCAGGTCGATCTCGGTGCCACCCGCATAGGCCCCGGCGACCTGGCGTTCGAGCTCGGTCAAGTCTTCGGGCTTGATCACGTTCGTCCTCCCCTGACGAATCGGATCATCCCTGCTGAGGTTGCGCCTTGGCGAGGGTCTGAACAGTTAACGTGAGGTCCATGAGCACGCCGGAGTCGGAGATCAGCGGCCGCGTTCCGAAGCTGCTGCGGGTGAGTGCCGCGCTGAGCTGGCGGTTCGTCGTCGTGGTGGCCGCGTTGTACGTGGTCGCCTACGTGTTCGGCTTCCTCGCGTCGATAGTGATCCCCGTCGCTATCGCGCTGCTGCTCGCCGCACTGCTGTCGCCGGGCGTCTCGAAGCTCGTCGAGTGGCGGGTGCCGCGCGGCGTGGCCGTGACCGTGATGATGATCATCGGCCTCGGTGTCCTCGGCGGCGTGCTGACGTTCGTGATCAGCGAGTTCTCCCGGGGTCTGCCCGAGCTGCAGTCGCAGGTGGCGGCGTCGCTCGACACGATCCAGACGTGGCTGAAGGACGGTCCCGCGCACCTGTCGGACCAGCAGCTGCAGAACTACGTCAACGAGATCGTGAAGACGATCAAGGAGAACCAGGCGGAGATCACGTCCGGTGCCCTGACGACCGCCGCGACCCTGGGCGAGCTCCTCACCGGGTTGCTGCTGGCGCTGTTCACGCTGATCTTCTTCCTGCACGACGGTGACGGCATCTGGCGTTTCGTCACTCGTGCGGTGCCCCGCGACGTGCGTCAGCGTCTCGACGTGGCGGGGCGGCGGGGGTTCAGCTCTCTCGTTTCTTATGTGCGCGCTACGGCCGTGGTCGCGATCGTGGACGCCGTCGGCGTTGGTGTCGGCCTGGCGATCATCGGTGTGCCGCTCGTGGTGCCGCTGTCCGCGTTGGTGTTCCTCGGTGCGTTCATCCCCATCATCGGTGCGGTGTTCACCGGTGCCGTGGCGGTGTTGATCGCGTTGGTGACCAACGGGCCCATTGCTGCTTTGGTCGTGCTGGCCGTGCTCATCGGTGTGATGCAGCTGGAGTCGCACGTTCTGCAGCCGTTGTTGCTGGGGCGTGCGGTCAAGTTGCACCCGTTGGCCGTGGTGCTGGCTATCGCCGGCGGGCTGGTGACCGGCGGCATCGCCGGGGCGTTGCTGGCCGTGCCGTTGCTGGCGGTGCTGAACTCCGGGATCCGGTCGCTGGTGTCCGATTCGGACTCCGCGCAGAACCCGGAGAAGGTGGACGTGCTGAATCCTCAGGACACGGCGCCGAAGGACGACAAGAGCGAACGGGTCAAAGAGCTCTAAGCCATCGACACGAGATTGCGGCCGTAGGCCTTGGCCGCCAGCAACGCCGCGTCGGCCGCCACCAACAGGTCCGGCAGCTCGTACCCGAACCGAGTCGTCGTCGACACCCCTATGGACACTGTCAGCCCGTGCAGCTCGTGCGGCTTGCCGTCCGTGGCCATCGTGGGCACGCGTAGGGCCGCCACGGCCTTGCGCACGCGTTCGGCGACGTGCTCGGCCTCGTCCGGCGTGGCCTCGGGCAGGAGCACCACGAACTCCTCGCCTCCGAACCGGCCGACGAGGTCTCCCCGGCGGACGGTGCCGCGCAGGAGCAACGAGATCGCGGCCAGTGCCGCGTCGCCTGCGAGGTGGCCCACCTCGTCGTTGACCCTTTTGAAGTGGTCGAGGTCGAGGAGCATCACGGCCATCGGGCGGACGCGGCTCGCGCCCTTGGCCAGTTCGTAACGGGCTCGGGTGTCCCAGTGCACCGCGTTGGCGAGGCCGGTCTTGGCGTCGCGCTGGGCCGAGCGGCGCCACTGCGGGAGTTGGGCTGCTCGTTCCAGCAGGGCCAGGGACGGGCCGGCGATGAGGACGTGGATCGCGTTCGACTCCGCCACGCAGCCCATGAGGCCGCCGATCGACACGGCTACCACGCCGAGGATGGCGTCGATGGGTTCGCCGACGTTCTCCTCGAAGGTGGCGGACGGGCTGCGCAGCTTCAGGCCCAGCGCGATCAGGCCCGCTCGCAGGAGCAGCAGCAGCGTCGCGGCCAGGGTGAGGATCACGAGGTTGGCGTGCGGGTCGGCCCAGCCGAGGACGTAGCGGGTGGTGAAGACGGCCAGGGTCGTGGCGCTCAGCGTGAAGAGCCAGCGGTGCGTTTCCGGGCGCTGGGTCAGCAGGCAGTGCAGGGCCGGGCCGAAGAGGAGCAGCACCATCAGGTTCGGCGGGAGGGCGAGGATGCCCGCCGTCAGGTAGCAGAGGTGGGCTGCCCACGGGTTGCGCTCGGTCTCGCCCAGGCGGTGGCTGTAGATGGTGCTACCGATGATCACCGCGCCCGCCGTGCCCGCGATCGCCGCGAACTTGGCGATTTCGGAGGGTGACGGTGTTTCGGAGGAAACGATCGCGTAGGTGACGGTGGCGAGGGCGGCGATGTCGATGAACAACCAGTAGTAGAGCGCAGGCTGCCGCAAACTCCACACCGGCCAGTCCCGCACCCGCATCGCCCTCCCCCGAACCCGGAGAGCGTCGCACATTCCTCCGTTCGGCAGAAGACGGCCACCTGGGGGTTAGCCAGCACACGTTCAAGCGGCAGGATGGTGCCCGAAAGGAGCACAGCGTGCCCAAAGAGCCTGCCGAACGTGTGACAAAGGTGATCGACGACCCGGCCACGCCCCTGTGGCGCGGGACGATTGCGCTACGCATAGTCACATTCCTCTTCGCGGCGGCCAACGTCATCGCGAACCAATCTGGTTACGTACGGCCGTGGCTCGCGTGGACCACGCTCGGGGTGATGGCGCTGTGGTCCGTCTTCACGAGCCGCGCCTACAGCACGACGTGGGGCAGGCGGTGGCCGATCGTGCTGGTCGACCTCGCTCTGACCTGCGGGTTGATGTCGCTGTCGCAGGTGATCATGTCCGACCACCAGCTGCTGACGCTGAACGTCCCGTTGATCACGACGATCTGGGCGTGCGTGCCGGCGGTGGCGTTGGGCGCGCTCGGCGGGGCCTATGCGGGCTTGGCGGGCGGACTGGCGATCGGCCTCTCCACCTACCTGGCCAAGGGCGTGCCGAGCCTCGACCTGCTGCGCGACGTCGTGCTGCTGGCCGGTGCGGGCATGATCGTCGGCATGGCATCGGCCACGGCACGGCGTTCGGCGGTGCTCCTCGCACAAGCTCTGAGAGCCGAAGCCGCAACGGCCGAACGCGAGAGGCTTGCCCGGTCGATCCACGACAGCGTGCTGCAAGTGCTTGCCCGCGTGCGCAAGCGCGGCCTGGAGGTCGGTGGCGAGGCCGCCGAACTGGCCAAGATGGCGGGCGAGCAGGAGGTGGCGCTGCGGAACCTGGTGGCCGCCGCGCCGACCGACTCCACAGTGGATGGAGAGATCGACCTGCGCCCCGGCCTGCAGATGCTCGCCACGCCGAGGATCCAGGTGTCGACGCCAGCCACCCAGGTGATGTTCGAGGCACCGGCGGCGGGCGAACTCACGTCGCTGGTGCGCGAGGCGCTGTCCAACGTGGACAAGCACTGCGGTGAGGACGCGCGGGCCTGGGTGCTGCTGGAAGATCTCGGGGAAGAGATCGTGCTGAGCGTCAGGGACGATGGGCCTGGCATCCCCGAAGGCCGGATCGCGTCGGCCGCCGCGGAAGGCAGGATGGGGATCGAGAAGTCGATCAAAGGCCGGGTGGAGTCGCTCGGCGGAACGCTGGAGCTCCAGACCGGGCCGGGGGAGGGCACGGAATGGGAGGTTCGGGTGTTCAGGAAGGGGGCGGCAAGATGACGGTCTCGGTGATGGTCGTGGACGACCATCCGATGTGGCGCGAAGGCGTGGCGCGCGATCTGCAGGAACGCGGCTTCGAGGTCGTGGCGACCGCGGGTGACGCGCCCTCGGCGGTGCGGATCGCGAAGGCCGTGCGGCCCAACGTGGTGCTGATGGACCTCAACCTCGGCGAACTCTCCGGGGTCGACGCCACCGCGATGATCACCAGCGAGCTGCCCGAGACGCGCGTGCTCGTGCTGTCCGCGTCCGGCGAGCACGACGACGTGCTGCAGGCCGTCAAGGCGGGGGCGTCCGGTTACCTGGTGAAGTCCGCGTCCTCCGAGGAACTGGTCGAGGCCGTGTCCCGCACGGCCGCGGGCGACGCCGTGTTCACGGCGGGGCTCGCGGGCCTGGTGCTGGGCGAGTACCGGCGCATGGCCGCCGCGCCCGACGACTCGGAGGAGAAGCCTCAGCTCACCGACCGGGAGACCGAGGTGCTGCGGCTGGTGGCCAAGGGCCTGACCGCACGACAGATCGCGAACCGCCTGGTGATCTCCCACCGCACGGTCGAAAACCACGTTCAGTCGACATTGCGCAAACTCCAACTGCACAACCGGGTGGAGTTGGCGCGTTATGCCATCGAGCACGGTCTCGACGCCGAACCGGAGGCAGAGAAATGACAGACCCCAGAGACTTACGCGTGTCCGACGCGGAACGCGAGCACGTCGTCACCCTCCTGAACAAGGCGGTGGGCCGCGGCATGATCACGCTCGACGAGTTCACCGTCCGCACGGACACCGCACTCGGCGCGAAGACCCGCGCCGACCTGAACGTGGTGCTGCTCGACCTGCCCGGCATGGTCAACAACGAGCTGGCCCGCGAGCGGACCGAGCTGAAGAACACGATGAGCACCACGACCCGCAAGGGTCACTGGGTCGTGCCGAACGAGCTCGTCATCCGCAACACCCTCGGCACCACGAACCTCGACTTCACCGCCGCCGAGGTGCCGCCGGTCGTCAACGTCGACCTGGACGTGTCGCTGGGCACGGTGAAGCTCCTGCTGCCGGCGGGGTCGTCGGTCAACGCCGACGCCGTCGAGGTCACGGCGGGCGAACTCAAGGACAAGGTCCAGCACACCGCGGGCAACCCGCACTTCCAGCTCAAGGGCTCGGTGCGCGGCGGAACCGTGGTGATCAAGCGGAGCAAGCGCTGACCTGCGTTCATCCGTTCCAGTGACGACGTGTAGCGAATCGGAGGGATCTGGCGATTCCTCCGTAGCTATCGTCGTCGGGCACTGGGGTGGGAATGGCACGTCGCACCGGCATCTTCGTGCAGATGCAGCGAGACCTCGCTCGTCAGCAACGCGAGCGTCAGCGTGCTGAAGCCGCCTACGTGAGGCAACAGCAGCAGGCACATCGCGAGGCGCTGCGCACCGCCGCGGCAGAGCGCCGCTACGCCGAGCAATTGGTCAAGGCGGACGCGCGAGCCCGAGCCGAAATGGAAAAGCAGCAGAAGCTGGCTCACCTGGAAGCGCAGCAAGCGTTGGCAGACCAGTACAACGCAGACTTGACGGCCTCGGTCACGGATTTGGAGAACCTTCTCTCCTCAACACTCGAAGTCGATGACTACGTCGACTTCAGGTCGTTAAAGCGGAAGGCCGTGCACCCGCCGTTCCAGCCGGGTTCGCTCGCCCAGGCCACGGCCCGTCCGGTGATGGAACGACTTCCTTCCCGGCCGATCTTCGAGCAGTTCGCACCGCAGGCGCCGACTGGGCTGAGCAAGCTGTTCAACGGCAAGGCGTACGAGCGCGACCTCGCCGGGGCCCAGCAGCAGTTCGCCTTCGCAGACCAGCAGTGGCACCAGCAGCTGGCCGGCGCGCGGCAACGGCATGCGGAAGCCGACCAGCGCCATCAGCTCGCCGAGCAGGAACGGTTGGCCGGGCTCGCCGCCGCGGAGCGGGTGTACCAGCAGGAATGCCAAGCGAGGGTTGACGAGGCAGAGGAGCACAACGCCGAGGTCGACAGGTTCGCCGAGGCGTTCCAAGCAGGTGAACCGCAGGCGATCGTCGACTACTTCACGTTGGTGCTCGCCAACTCCGACTACCCGGAGTCGTTTCCCCAGCGCTACCGGATCGCCTACGTGCCGGGGTCGAAGCAACTGGTCGTCGAGTACGAGCTGCCGACGATCGATTGCGTTCCCACCGAACGCGAGTTCCGCTACGTCAAATCCAAGGACGAGATCACATCGGTCGCTCGCCCCGCCAAGGACATCAAATCTCTGTACGCAAGCGTCGTCGCCCAGGTGACGCTCCGGACGGTGCACGAGGTGTTCGAGGCCGATCGGCTCAAGCTGGTCGACAGCCTCGTCTTCAACGCCGTGGTGTCGACGATCGACAAGGGCACCGGCACCGAGATCAGCCCGTGCCTCGTGACGCTCCGCACGACGAACGACGTCTTCGACAACTTCAACCTGAGCATGGTCGAACCGCTCGAGTGCCTCAACCGCCTCAACGCCGCCGTGTCTAAGAAACCGGACGAGTTGGCTCCCGTTCGGCCGGTGCTCGAGTTCGACATGGTGGACAAGCGCTTCATCGAGGAGACGGACGTGTTGTCCAGCCTCGACTCACGTACCAACCTGCTCGAGTTGTCACCGACCGAGTTCGAGAGCCTCATCCAGAACCTCTTCACGAAGATGGGCCTCGACACCAAGCAGACGAGGGCGTCTCGTGACGGTGGAGTCGACTGCGTGGCGTTCGACTCCCGACCAGTCCTGGGTGGAAAGGTCGTGATCCAGGCCAAGCGATACCGCAACACGGTCGACGTCTCGGCCGTCCGTGACCTCTACGGCACGATGCAGAACGAGCGCGCCTCTAAGGGAATCCTGGTCACCACCTCCAGGTACGGCAGAGCGAGCCACGACTTCGCCGCGGACAAGCCGCTCGAACTGATCGACGGCGCCAACCTGCTCTACCTGCTCGCCGAGCACGCGGGCATCGAGGCCAAGATCGTCGCTCCGGAGGCCTGAGGTCACTAGGCCGCGGAAGCCCTGATCAGCACGAACGTGCCAGAGCACGCAGGATCGAGGCATGCGGTGTCTCGTGACCGGCGCGACCGGGTACCTCGGCGGACGACTCGTGCCCAGGCTGCTGGCCGAAGGGCACGAGGTCCGCTGCCTCGTGCGTTCGCCGGAGAAGTTGCGCGACGTCCCGTGGGCCGCTGACGTCGAGATCGTGCGCGGGGACGTGCTCGGTGATCTCGGCGAGGCGATGCGGGACGTCGAGGTCGTCCACTACCTCGTGCACTCGCTGCAGTCGAAGGACTTCGCCGACGCCGACCGCAAGGCCGCGGAGAACACGGCGAAGGCCGCCGAACGGGCCGGTGTGCAGCGGATCGTCTACCTGGGCGGCCTGCACCCGGCCGGTGTCGAGCTGTCGCCGCACCTCGCCTCCCGCAAGGAGGTCGGCGAGGTCTTCCTGCGCTCGGACGTGCAGGCCGTGGTGCTGCAGGCCGCCGTGATCATCGGTTCCGGGTCGGCGAGCTTCGAGATGCTGCGCTACCTCACCGAACGGCTGCCGGTCATGGTCACGCCGCGCTGGGTGCACAACCGGATCCAGCCGATCGCCGTGCGGGACGTGCTGCGCTACCTGGTCGAGGCCACCACGCTCGAGAACCAGAACCGGACGTTCGACATCGGCGGGCCGGACGTGCTGACGTACCTGCAGATGATGCTCCGGTACGCCGAGGTCGCCGGGCTGCCCAAGCGTCGCGTGCTGCCCGTGCCGCTGCTGACGCCGGGCCTGTCCTCGCACTGGGTCAACGTCGTCACGCCGGTGCCGCGGTCGATCGCGAGGCCGTTGATCGAGTCGCTGGTGCACGAGGTGGTGTGCCGGGAGAACGACATCCGCGAGGTGCTGCCGGGCGAGAACACCGGCTACGACAAGGCCGTCGAGCTGGCGCTGAGCAAGATCCGCGACGCCGACGTGGAGACGCGCTGGTCGGGGGCGACGCTGCCGGGTTCGCCGAGCGAGCCGCTGCCGACCGACCCCGGCTGGTCCGGCGGTTCGGTCTACACCGACGAACGCGAGCGGCGCACGAACGCCACGCCCGAACGGTTGTGGGAGGTCGTCGAAGGCATCGGCGGCGAGCGCGGTTGGTACTCGTTCCCGCTGGCCTGGGCGATCAGGGGCTGGCTGGACCGGCTGGTCGGCGGCGTCGGGCTGCGGCGCGGACGGCGTGATCCGCAGCGGCTGTACGTGGGCGAGGCGCTCGACTTCTGGCGGGTCGAGGAGATCGAACGCGGGAAGTTGCTGAGGCTGCGGGCCGAGATGAAGGTGCCGGGGAAGGCGTGGCTGGAGCTTCGAGTGGCGGGCGACGAGGGACACGGGTCCACTTACCGCCAACGCGCCGTGTTCGTGCCCAAAGGGCTCGCCGGACACCTCTACTGGGCGGCTGTCTGGCCGTTTCACGGCATCGTGTTCGGCGGCATGGTGCGCAACATCGCCAATGAAGCTGAGCTGCACAAGAACTTCAGAAAGTCCTGATGGACTGCACAAGCAGCAAAGGGTGAAACTTCCCGCATGAAGGCTCTCGTCAAGGTCGCCGCAGGGCCTGGCCTCGAACTGACCGACGTCCCGGACCCCACTCCGGGACCGACGGACGTGCTGGTCAGGGTGCTGCGCACCGGCATCTGCGGCACCGATCTGCACATTGACTCGTGGGACGACTGGGCCGCGCAGAACATCAAGGCGCCGCTCGTCCTCGGCCACGAGTTCGTCGGCGAGGTCGTCGAGATCGGCGGCAGCGTCACCGGCGTCAAGGTCGGCGACCTGGTCAGCGGCGAGGGTCACCTCGTCTGCGGGACCTGCCGCAACTGCAAGGCCGGCCGCCGCCACCTCTGCGCCAACACGCGCGGTCTGGGCGTGCACTCCGACGGCGCGTTCGCGCAGTACGTCGTGCTGCCCGAGCAGAACGCGTGGGTGCACCGCACGGCCGTCGACCTGGACGTGGCCGCGATCTTCGACCCGTTCGGCAACGCCGTGCACACCGCGCTGAGCTTCCCCGTCATCGGCGAGGACGTGATCATCACGGGCGCCGGCCCGATCGGCATCATGGCCGCCGCCGTCGCCAAGCACGCGGGCGCGCGCAACGTCGTGATCACCGACATCTCCGAGCACCGCCTCGACCTCGCGCGCAAGGTCGGCGTCGACCTCGCGGTGAACGTCGCCGAGAAGACGATCGCGGACGCCCAGCGCGAACTCGGCATGGCCGAGGGCTTCGACGTCGGCATGGAGATGTCCGGCAAGCCGACGGCGATGCGGGACATGATCGCGAACATGGCGCACGGCGGTCGCATCGCGATGCTGGGGCTGCCCGCGGACGAGTTCTCCGTCGACTGGAGCAGCGTCGTGCTGAAGATGCTGCACATCAAGGGGATCTACGGCCGCGAGATGTTCGAGACCTGGTATTCGATGACCGTGCTGTTGCAGCGCGGCCTCGACCTCGCGCCGGTCATCACGCACCGGTACGACCACACGCAGCACGCGGAGGCGTTCGCCACCGCGCGCGAAGGCAAGTGCGGCAAGGTCATCCTCGACTGGACGGGAGCCTGATGTACGGCGAGCTGAAGAACGACCTCCTCAAGACGATCGGGGAGATCAGGGAGGCCGGTCTCTACAAGTCCGAACGCGTCATCGGCACCCCGCAGAACGCCGCCGTGCGCGTTGGTTCCGGCGAAGAGGTCCTGAACTTCTGCGCCAACAACTACCTCGGACTCGCCGACCACCCGCAGCTGATCGAGGCCGCGAAGAAGGCGCTGGACGACTGGGGCTTCGGCATGGCCTCGGTGCGGTTCATCTGCGGCACCCAGGAGCCGCACAAGGAACTGGAGCGCAAGCTCAGCGAGTTCCTCGGCACCGAGGACACGATCCTCTACAGCTCGTGCTTCGACGCGAACGGCGGCCTGTTCGAGACGCTGCTCGGCGCCGAGGACGCGATCATCTCCGACGAGCTGAACCACGCGTCGATCATCGACGGCGTCCGCCTGTCGAAGGCTCGCCGGTTCCGCTACAAGAACCGCGACATGGACGACCTGGAGCGCCAGCTCAAGGACTCGGCCGATGCGCGCTACCGGCTGATCGCGACCGACGGCGTGTTCTCGATGGACGGCTACCTCGCGCCGCTCGACGAGATCTGCGACCTGGCCGAGCGCTACAACGCGCTGGTCATGGTCGACGACTCGCACGCCGTCGGCTTCACCGGCCCGACTGGCCGCGGCACCCCGGAACTGTTCGGCGTGCAGGACCGCGTCGACATCGTCACGGGGACGCTCGGCAAGGCGCTGGGCGGCGCGTCCGGCGGCTACACGTCCGGCCGCAGGGAGATCGTCGAACTGCTGCGCCAGCGCTCGCGCCCGTACCTGTTCTCGAACTCCCTCGCGCCGTCGATCACGGCCGCCGCGATTGCCACCCTCGACATGCTGTCGAATTCGTCCGACCTGCTCGTCCGGCTCCGGGAGAACACCGAGCTGTTCCGCCGGCGGATGACCGAGGAGGGCTTCGACCTGCTGCCCGGCGAGCACCCGATCATCCCGGTGATGATCGGTGACGCGGCCGAGGCGGGCAGGTTGGCGGATCTGCTGCTGGAGCAGGGCATTTACGTCATCGGCTTCTCGTACCCGGTCGTGCCGCATGGCAAGGCTCGTATCCGTACGCAGATGTCTGCCGCACACACGACCGATGACGTCAATCGCGCCGTGGACGCGTTTGTAGCCGCACGCGCAAAGATGTAGAGGTAGGACTTGTACCGGCTCCAAAAACTACTTCCTTCGGGGATATTCGGAAGGAAACAATGGAGCCGGTACGAGACTTCCTTCTAGTTTCGTCGGCATGCCACGACGAAAGTCCAGTGTGGTCGGACGCGAGTTCGGTGATGCCGTTCGCAACGCCATCGAGCAGACCGGGCTGACCCATCGCAAGCTCGCCGAAGAACTCGGCTGGGACGAAGCCAAACTTTCCGACCTGGTCCGCGGCAAGGGCGGCGTGACCGAGGCCGACCTGGAGCGGTTGCTCGGCTACTGCCGCGTCAAGCCGCTCGAGGCCCGGTACCTGCTCGCGCTGTTCCGCGAGACGCGCGAGAGCGGCTATCTCAAGCTCCCCGACGGGCCGCCAGATCAGCTGCCCACTCTGCTCACCCAGGAACGCCTCGCCAACGAGATCACCGTCTGGTCGACGAATCTCGTCCCCGGCCATCTCCAGACTTCCGACTACATGCGGGCCGTCCTCGAAGGAGAAGCGCGCAAGGCGTCGGTCGACTACGAGAAGGTCATCGCGGCAAAGCTTGAACGCCACAAGCTCTTTCACTGGAGCCGCACGTTCGCGTTCTACATCCACGAGCAGGCTTTGCGCCTGCCAGTGGGTGGGCCGGACGTGATGAAAGATCAGTACATCCACATCTTGGCGATGGCACAGCGCGACTACATCACCGTACGAGTCGTGCCCATCGCCATTCGCGCCCACGCGGGTGTTTCCGGATCGTTTCTCCGGCTCGGCTACGAGAAGTTCGAGCCGGCCATCTTCCTCGAAGGCAAGAACTCCGGCTTGTTCCTGGAAGACACGAAGTCGCTGGCCATCTACGCCTCCGTGCTGAAGGCGCTCGACGCTCAGGCTCTGGATCCGGAACAATCGAGGGAGCTGATCAACGGCATCCTGATCTGAGGAGACGTTCCCATGTCGACGTGGCGCAAGAGCTCGTACAGCGCAGACTCAAGCGACTGCGTCGAGGTCGGACGTGGCATCGGCATCCGGGACAGCAAGGCGCCCGCAACGCACCTGCCCGTGTCGGGCGAGGCGTGGTCGGCGTTCCTCCGAGGTGTGACCCGCGTCACTCAGGAGTAAGAATCGGCGGGGTCGGCGCACTACCTGACGTGGAGGAATTCTCGAGCGTCTACCGCGAGTGCTACCCGCGGGTGCTCGCCTACGCGGCGAGCCACGCGGGGCCGCGGCTCGCTGAGGACATCACCAGCGAGACCTTCACGATCGCCTGGCGCAAGTCCGGGCAGATGCCGTCGAACGCGCTGCCGTGGCTGCTCGGCATCGCCCGCAACCTCGTGCGCGCGTCCCATCGCCAGACGACGACCTACGAGCTCACCGACTTCCCCGCCGACGACGACTTCGCGGTGATCGAGCTGCGGGCGGCGCTGTCGAGCCTGTCCGAGGCCGACCAGGAGGTTCTCACGCTGATCGCGTGGCACGGGCTGGCCGCGGCCGAGGCCGCGCAGGTGCTCGGGTGCACGACGGCGACGTTCTTCGTGCGGCTGCATCGGGCTCGGAGGCGTCTGCAGGCTGCTCTCTGGACGCCGAAATTCGACAGTGCGAGGGAGTCATGGAAGACCTCATGAAGGACCTGGCGCAGGCCAAGCCGCCCGTGCCCGAGGTCGACCGCGACCGGATGGAGCGCGATCTCGCGCGCATCGTCACGTTGCCGCAGGAGAGGCCGGTCAGGAAGCAGTTCGTCCGGCGGTTCGCTCCCTTGCTGGTCATCGCCGCCGTGATCGTGCTCGCGGTCGTGTTGCTGCCCGCGCCTCCTCAGCCCGTGCAGCCCGCCGCTCCTCCGAAGTGGTGGCACGAGCTGACGCGGCAGTGGTCGTTGATGATCGTCGGCGACCCGGCGGACCCGTACGCCGTGCGCATCGACTCCAAGACCGACCGGTGGATGGCCGCCAACCAGCAGGTCACGGTCCTGCAGAAGGACGGCGACGTGCGGCCCTTCCCGTTGGACCGCGACGGCAACCCGTGGGAGGCCGCGGGCAGGCCGGAGACGGTGCCGCAGGTCGGTGGGACCCACCTGGTGCGCATCGGACCGATGAAGCCGGCGGTGCAGAAGACCGCCGTGTCCGGGTTCCAGATGTCGCTGCACAGCCAGGCGCGTTTCGACTCGCTCGACTCGCTGCCCGCCGACCCGCGGGAGTTGAGGAAGGCGCTGGAGACCATCGTGGGGAAGGACGCCTACCGGATCGGGTCGCTCGCGATGGAGCTGATCAGCTCGAACGTGCGGGATGACCAGCGGCGGGCGGCGTTCGAGTTGATCAAGACGCTCGACGGGGCGCGGTTCCTCGGTGAGGTGACCGTGCTCAACGAGCGCCGGGGGATCGGTGTGGCGATCGCCGCGCCGCCGACGTTCCAGTTCGCCGACGTCGAGACGCAGCTGGTGATCGACCAGGAGACCGGCCTGCCGATCGTCAAGCGGGACGTGATCACCACGCCCCAGTTCGGCCTGCCCGAGAGGATGACCATCTCGGAGGTGGAGTACCTCCTGCTGGAGCAGGTCGGTTTCGAGCCGATCGTGCCTCAGGACGTCCCCGTGAACGGCGAAGTGGAATCCCCCATCATTGAGCGGTGATCGACCCAAGACGGCTCCGCGTGCTGCGCGCGCTCGCTGACCACGGCACCGTGACGGCCGCAGCCGCCGCACTGCACCTCACGCCGTCGGCGGTGTCGCAGCAGCTCGCGGCGCTGGAGTCCGAGGCAGGGCATCCGTTGCTGCTGCGCAAAGGGCGACGGGTGTCGCTGACGCCGGCGGGCGACCTGCTCGTCACGCACGCCCACGTCGTCGCCGCCGAACTGGAACGCGCACAGGCCACTTTGGACGCTCTCGCCTCCGGCTCGGCCGGGCGGGTGGGGGTGGCGGCGTTCGCGTCGGCGATCACGCAGGTGGTGGCGCCCGCGCTGGCCGCGCTGAAGGAACGGTCGATCGAACTGTCCGTGCGCGACGCCGAGGGGCACGAGAGCGTGCGCTTGCTGCTGGACGGCGAGATCGACGTGGCGATCACCGAGGAACACCGCACGACGGACCGCTTCACCCGGTTTCCGCTGTACACGGAGCCTTTCGACGTCGTGCTGCCGCCGGGGCACCCGGCCACCGGGCCGGTGGACCTGGCGGCGCTCGCCGACGAGGACTGGGTGGTGACGCTGCCCGGCAACCCGTTGCGTGACGTCGTGGAGATGGCGTGCGCGCAGGCCGGGTTCACGCCGCGTATCAGGCACACGTCTGACGACTTCCGCGCGATTCAGGCCCTCGTCGCGGCCGGTGCCGGTGTGGCGCTGGCACCGCGGAACGCCGTGCGCGGGGTGCCGGTGGCCGGGGTGGCGCCGCTGCGGCGGGTCGTCGCGGCGGTGCGCACCGGTTCGGAGGACCACCCGCTGATCAGGGCGGTTCTCGACGAACTGCGCCCGAGCTAGGGCGGCGGGATCGTCACGCTGAGCTTGGCCGCGATGCGCGTCAACGCCTGGCGGTCGGCGGCGGTGAGCGGGTCGAGCACGAACTGCCGGACCGTGCGCAGGTGCGTGGGCGCGGCGGCCGCGACCACCTCGTAGCCCTCGTCGGTCAGGGAGGCGAGGGTGTACCGGCCGTCGTCGGGGTCTGGGAAGCGCACCACCCAGCCGCGTTGCTCGAAGCGCTTGACCACGTTGGACAGCCTCGACAGCGAGCCGTTCGCGAGGTGCGCCAGTTCGCTCATCCGGATCCTGCGGTCCGGCGCCTCCGAGACGTGGCTGAGCACCAGGTAGTCGAAGAGGCTCAGGCCCGACTCCTGTTGCAGCGGCGCCTCGAGCCGGCCCGGCAGCAGCAGCACCATCGAGATCAGCCCGGTCCAGGCTTCCTTCTCGTCCGCGTTCAGCCACTCCACGCCGCGGAGCTTACTTCACGCTTGAAGTCGTGTACGGTTGACTTCAAGCGTGAAGTCATTGGAGGCAATCGTGGACAAGCCGGAGTTCTTCGCCACCCCCGGATACGGCGAGACGCAGCTGAAGAACATGCGGTACAGCCAGGCCGTGCGCATCGGCGACCGCGTCGAGACGTCCGGGCAGGGCGGCTGGGACGACGAGTTCGAGTTCCCCGAGTCGCTCGAGGACGAGATCGTGCGCGCGTTCGACAACGTCGAGCGGACTCTCGCGACCGCGGGCTCGTCCTGGGCCGACGTCGTGCACGTGAACTCGTACCACGTGCTCGGCGACGACTCGTTCGACGACCACAACCGCGTGATGGTCGAGCAGTTCCGCTCACGCATGGGTGATCGTGCGCCGATCTGGACCGAGAGCGGGGTCACCGCCCTCGGTCACCCGAAGATGCGCATCGAGATCCGCGTGACAGCGGTCGGTTAGTGCGGAGCGCGGGCCGCCAGCTTCGCCGAGGCGGGGTCGCCCGCGGCCAGTGCGCCACGGGCCGCGAGCTGGCAGATGTCCATGCTGGACGTCGCGAGCCGCGCGCCGACGCCGGCGAGCGCCGTGTGGTTCATCGACAGCGACGTGACGCCGAGGCCGATCAGCACGCACGCGAGCAGCGGGTCGGCCGCCGCCTCGCCGCAGACGCCGACGGGCTTGCCGGTGGCGGTCGCCGCCTCGCCGACCAGGGCGATCAGGCGCAGCAGCGCGGGCTGCCACGGGTCGTTCAGCGCTGCCACGCCGCCGAGCTGGCGGTCGGCGGCGAAGACGTACTGGGCCAGGTCGTTGGTGCCGATGGAGATGAAGTCGACGACCTGCAGGATTTCGCGAGCTGACAGGGCCGCGGACGGGACCTCGACCATCACGCCGACGCGAGGGATGCCGGCCTTGCGGGCGCGCTCGACGAACCAGGCGGCTTCGGCGGCGGTGGCGACCATCGGGGCCATGACCGAGACGTCGGCGCCGGACGACGCCGCGGCCAGGGCGATGGCTTCGAGCTGGCGGTCGAGGATCTCGGGGCGGTCGAAGGCGACGCGCAGGCCGCGGACGCCCATGGCCGGGTTCGGCTCGGGGTCCGGGTTCAGAAACGCCAGCGGCTTGTCCGCACCCGCGTCGAGCGTGCGCACCACAACCGGCTTGCCCTTGAACGGCGCCAGCACAGCCTCGTAAGCAGCAGTCTGCTCAGCAACGGTCGGTTCCTCAGCTGCGTCCAGGAAGCAGAACTCCGTGCGGAAGAGGCCCACTCCCTCCGCACCAGCCTGAGCAGCGGCCAGGGCGTCGGCGGGCGAGCCGACGTTGCCCAGGACCTTCACCCGCAGGCCGTCCTTGAGCACGCCGACGCCGTTCCACTCGGCCTTCTTGCCGGTGCCGGCGGCGCGGACCTTGCCGTCCGACTCGCGGACCTGACCCGTGTCGCCGTCAACGTCGAGAGAGGTGCCCTCGAACGCCAGGATGCCGCGGCACGCGACGACGGCCGGGATGCCGAGCGAACGGGCGAGGATCGCCGTGTGGGAGGTGGGGCCGCCCTCCTCCGTGACCAGGGCGAGGACCTTCGCCGGGTCGAGGCCCGCGGTGTCGGCGGGCGCGAGGTCGCGCGCCACCAGCACGGACGGCGAGGTCAGGTCGGGGACTCCCGGCGCGGGCTGGCCGAGGAGTTCGGCCACCACGCGGTCGCGGACGTCCTGGACGTCGCGGGCCCGTTCGGCCATGTAGCCACCGGCGGCCTGCAGTGCGGAGATGAACTTCTGCGCGGCCTCGTGCACGGCACGGGCGGCGGTCAGCGACTGGTCGACGACCAGCTTCTCGGCGGCCTTGATGAGGGACGGGTCGCCGGCCATCGCCGCCGTCGTCTCCAGCACGGCGCGGGCATCACCCTCGACCGTCTTCGCGCGCTCCATCAGGCGCTGCGCCACGACCTCCGTCGCGGGACGGATGAGGGAGGCTTCCATCTTCGTATCCGCTGTTCGCTGGCCCGCAGGAGGTTCCGGCAGGGCCTCGGCGATCCTCACCACGGGGCCGGTTGCCCGACCGCTGCTCACACCGACACCGCTCAGCCGCGCGCTCGACATGGTCTAGACCATACCCTCCGACGGGAAACCCAGGACAGCTCAGTGTGACCAATTGAGCGGCGGAACGCGTTGCGACGCCCAGTTCGTCATCACGGCTTAACACGCACAGCCGACCGCGATGTGACCCTAGGCCATTCGGAGCAGTACGGTGCCAGCCGTGCGCCTTCAGTACGTCTTCGCCGCAGTCTTACTGGTCGCCGGATGCTCGTCGGCGCAACCGGGCCTCGGCCCCGAGATCAACGTCCCGGCGCAGCTGAGCACCATCCAGGACGCCGTCGACGTGGCGCAGGAGGGCGCGACGATCCTCGTGTCACCGGGCGTCTACGAGGAGTCGGTGCAGGTCAGGACCAAGGGCCTCACGATCAGGGGAGCCAGCCGCGGCAGCGTGATCATCGACGGCGAGACCGAGCGCGCCAACGGGATCGTGGTCGCCGCCGCGGACGTGTCCGTGCAGAACCTGACGGTCCGCAACCACACCTCGGACGGTGTGCTGATCTCCGAGCAGCGTGGCTTTCGCGTCTCCTACGTGACGGCCAGCAACAACGCGCAGTTCGGCGTCCACGCCCTCAACTCCCAGCACGGCGTGATCGAGCAGAGCTACGCGAGCGGCAGCGCGGACTCCGGGTTCTCCGTCAGCCGGTGCAAGCCGTGCGACGTCGTCGTGCGCGGCAACGTCGCCGAACGCAACGCCGTGGGCTACCAGGGCACGAACGCGTCCGGCCGGATGTTCGTGCTGGGCAACAGGTTCAGCGGCAACCGGGTGGGCATGACCTCGGCCGCCGAGCGCCAGGAGGACGTCGTGCTCGTCGGCAACCTCGTCTCCGACAACGACGAGACCTTCTCGCCCGAGCAGGCCGACGGCGCGTTCGGGCTCGGCATGAGCCTCCTGGCCAGCACGAAGAACCTGGTGTCCCGCAACCTGATCACCGGTAACCCCGGCACCGGGCTGGTGCTGAGCCGCGGCCAGGACCCGGCGCCGACGGACCTGGCCGGCAACGTGATCGCCGGCAACGGCCAGGACGTGCGGTACGACGAGCCCGCGCCGCGGAAGAAGGTCAGGGCGCCGCGCGGAATCCCGTTCAACCAGGTCGCCGCCCCGCCGCTGCAACCGGAGATGCCGTTGGACCCGTTGCCGGACAGGGCACCGGACGTCGAGAAGTACTCGCTGCCGAACGAAGACCTGTTCGACGACCGCGCGGCGGTGCGGGCCTAGCCGACCTCGGCGGCGGTCGGGTAGGACGGCTGCGCGCCCGCCTTCGTGACGGACAGCGCGGCGACCTTCGCGGCGTAGCGGGCGGCCTGCACCAGGTCGTCGCCCTCGGCCAGCCGCGCGGACAGCGCACCGGCGAACGCGTCACCGGCACCGGTCGTGTCGACCACCTCGGCGACCTCGATCGCCGGCACCTCGACGACGCCGGACTCCTCCACCACGGCGGCGCCGCGCGAGCCCAGCGTCACGATGGCCGAACTGGGGCCGAGTTCGAGCAGGGAACGCCAGTCCGACGCGAGCTGTGCGGCCTCGTGCTCGTTCACGATCAGCACGGTGAGCTGCCGCAACGTCTCCGCGGGCAGTTCCGCGACCGGCGACAGGTTGAGCACGGTCCGGACTCCGGCACGGGAAGCAGCGCCGATCGCGTGGATCACGGTCTCCAGCGGCACTTCCAGCGAGCACGTCAGCACGGCCGCGCCGTCGAACGAGAGAGCGTCCACATCGGACGGTGACACGTCGGCGTTGGCGCCGGGGGACACCACGATGGAGTTCTCGCCGTCCGGGGTCACGGTGATGTACGCGATCCCGGTGGGACGGGAGGAGGTCTTCACCAGCGCCGTGTCGACGCCGGACGACTCCAGCGACTCGCGCAGCAGCGAGCCGTACCCGTCGCCACCGACGGCACCGACCAACGCGACGGAGGCACCGACGCGTGCGGCGGCAACGGCGGTGTTCGCGCCCTTGCCGCCGGGCAGCACGACGGTGTCGCCGCCGAGCACGGTCTCACCGCCGGCGGGCCGCCTGCCGACCTCGACCACGAGGTCGGCGTTGGCGGACCCGAGAACGAGCAAAGTCTGCGTCACTTGACGAACTCTGCCACGTTCTTCGCGGTGATGACCTTGACCTCGACGTCCACGACCTGCTGAACGGGCTCGCCCTTGGCGGCGTGCACGGCCTGCTCGACGGCCTTGGAACCGAGGAGCTTCGGCTGCTGCGCGACGGTCGCGGCGAGCGTGCCGTCCTGGATCGCCTTCAGGCCGTCCGGCGTGCCGTCGAAGCCGACGACCTGCACGTCCTTGCCGGCACGGGCGCCGAGAGCCTTGATCGCGCCGAGCGCCATCTCGTCGTTCTCGGCGAAGACGCCCTTGAGACCGGGGTGGCCCTGCAGCAGGTTCGTGGTCTCGTTGAGGGCCTTGGCGCGGTCGAAGTCGGCGACGGCCGAGGCGACGACCTTGATGTTGCCGCTGTTCAGGCCCTGCTCGAAGCCCTGGCCGCGGTCACGCGACGCCGACGCGCCCGGGATGCCCTTGAGGTGCGCGACCTCGCCGGAGGTGGCGCGGCCGAGCTCGATGGCCGCGAGGCTGCCGCCCGAGACGTTGTTCGACGCGACCTCGGCGGCGACCTTGCCCTCCACCGCGCGGTCGACCGAGATCAGCGGGATGTTCGCCGTCTCGGCGGCCTTCGCGGCGGGCCCGGACTGCTTGGAGTCGACCGGGTTGAGGATGATCACCTTCACGCCCTGCGTCACCAGCGTCTGCACCTGGTTGACCTGGTTCGTCGCGTCGTTCTGCGCGTCGACCACGGTCAGCTTGGCGCCGAGCTGGTCCGCCATCTCCTGCGCACCCTGCTGCAGTTCCACGAAGAACGGGTTGTTCAAAGTGGACACCGCAAGGCCGATGGTGATCTGGCCCCCGGACGCCCCTGTTCCGCTGCACCCGGTCGCCAGCAGAGCAGCGGCGCCGAGCGTCAGCGCGATCCGTCGGGTCACCTTCATTGGTGTCTTCCTTACCTGTTGCGGGTTGTTCTCAGCGACGGCGAAGTGAGTCGAGCAGCGCGGCGAGAGCGATCACCACGCCGATGACGACCTGCTGCCAGAACGGCGGCACCTGCAGCAGGTTGAGGCCGTTGCGCAGGACGGCGAGCACAAGTGCGCCGACCAACGTCCCGGTGGCGCGGCCGACGCCACCGGACAGCGACGCACCGCCGATGACGACCGCGGCGATGGCGTCGAGCTCGTAACCGGCCGCTGCCTGCGGACCGGCGGACCCGAGCCGTCCCGCGAGCACGAGGCCCGCGGCGGCGGCGAAGAGGCCGCTCAGCGCGTAGATCCAGAGCTTCTGCCTCCGGACGTCGATGCCGCTGAGCTTGGCCGCTTCCTCGTTGCCGCCGATCGCGTACATGCGGCGGCCGAGGTTGGTGCGGGTGAGGATCAGGCCGGTGATGCCGAAAAACGCCAGCATCAGCAGCAGCGGCAGCGGAACCATCGGCGCGAGGTTCGAGCCGAGGAACGTGACCAGCGCGTCGGTCTCGTGCGGCTGGCCCTCGGAGAACACCAGCGTGAGACCGCGGGCGACGCTGAGCATGGCCAGCGTCGCGATGAACGGCGGCAGCTTGCCGTAGCTGACCAGCGCACCGTTGACGAGACCGCACAGCGCGCCGACGACCAGGCCGATCGGCCCGGCGGTGAGTGCGCCGACCATCGCGGCCAGCGCGGCGATGCTGCCCACCGACAGGTCGATGCCGCCCGCGACCACCACGAACGTCATGCCGAACGCCATGATCGCGATGACCGCGGCCTGCACGCCGACGTTGAGCAGGTTCTGCGCGTTGAGGAACGCCGGCTGCATGATCGCGATGACCAGCGCGAGGAGGAGAAGGCCCGCGAGGGCGCCGTTCTCACTGGCGTACTTGCGAATGCTGATCGTGCTCACGCTGAGATCTCCTGCACGGCGAGTGCCATCACCTGGTCTTGGGTCGCGCCCCTGGGCAGCTCACCGGCCACCCGGCCGTGTGCCATCACGACGACGCGGTCGCTCATCCCGATCACCTCGGGCAGGTCGCTGGACACGAGCAGCACGGCCCGGCCCTGCGCGGTCATGCGGTTGATGAGCTCGTAGATCTCGACCTTGGCGCCGACGTCGACGCCCCTGGTCGGTTCGTCGAGGATCAGCACCTTCGGGTCGGCCAGCAGCCACTTGCCGATGACGACCTTCTGCTGGTTGCCGCCGGAGAGTTCCTTCACCGGCTGCTCGACGCGGCCCTTGATCCGGAGCTTGCCCGCGATGTCGTGCAGGCGCTTCTGGTCGCGGTCGTCGAGCGTGACGAGTTCGAGGTTCTGGCCGACGGTGGCGGTGAGGACGAGGCCCTGGCCCTTGCGGTCCTCGGGCACCAGGCCCAGTCCTGCCTTGATGGCGGCCTGCACGTCGCCCCGGCGCAACGGCTTGCCGTCGACCTCGACCGTGCCGTGGTCGTAGCCGTCGACGCCGAACGCGGCCCGCGCGACCTCCGTCCGGCCCGCGCCGACCAGGCCGGCGATGCCGACGACCTCGCCCGCGTGGACCTCGATGGTGATGTCCTCGAAGACACCGCGCTTGGTCAGGCCCTCGATGCTGAGCAGCGGCTGACCAGGACGTTGTTGCGCGCGTGGGTACTGCTCGTCGATCGGGCGGCCGACCATCAGCTCGATCATGTGCCGGGTGGTGGCCTTGGGTCCGAGGACGCCGACGCTCCGGCCGTCGCGCAGGACCGTGATGCGGTCGGCGATGCGCTGGATCTCGTCGAGGTGGTGGGTGATGAAGACGAGCCCGACGCCGTTCTGGCGCAGCTGGGCCATGATCTGCAGCAACCGGTCGGTCTCGGTCTCGGTGAGGACCGCGGTCGGTTCGTCGAGGATCAGCACGCCGGCGTCCTTGTCGAGCGCGCGGGCGATCTCGATCATCTGCTGCTGGGCGATGCCGAGGTCGCGGACCTTGGCGTCCGGGTCGACATTGAGGCCTACGCGGTCCAGCAGTTCCGGTGCCCTGCGGCGCATCTCGGCCCGGTCGACGAAGCCGAACCGGCGCGGGAGGCGGTTGAGGAACAGGTTCTCCGCGACGCTGAGCTCGGGCACCAGCGCCAGTTCCTGGTGGATGACGGCGAGGCTGGCGTGGCCCTCGATCGTGCCGGCGTCGTGGCCGTGGATGCCCGCGAGGACCTTGACCAGCGTGGACTTGCCGGCACCGTTCTCGCCGAGCAGGACGTGGACCTCGCCCGCGAAGATGTCGAGGTCGACGCCGTCCAACGCCTTGGTGGCACCGAAGTGCTTGGTGATGCCGCGGGCGGTGATGAGGGTCTTCACAGCTCGGCCTCCCCGAGCGAACCGCGCAGCACGAGCTTCGCGGTGAGGCGGACGTCGTCGGGCTGGCGGCCGTCGATCAGGGCGAGCAGGCTGCGGGCGGCGGCCTTGCCCATCTCGACGGTCGGCTGCGCGATGACCGTGATCGGCGGGTCGAGCAGCGGGAACCACGGCTGGTCGTCGAACACCGCGAACGCGATGTCGTGCGGGATCTGCAGGCCGCGCGCCCGGACCTCGCCCAGCGCGCCGAGACCCATCAGGTTGTCCATCGCCACGAGCGCGGTGGCGCCGTCGTCGATGAGCCTCGCGGCGGCCTGACTGCCGCTCTCCTGGCGGAAGTCGCCGTGCACGACCTGCGCGAGGCCGCCGAGCGACCCCGTGAGCACGTCGGTTCGTTCTCTTCCAGTGGAGGTGTTCGGCGGACCCGCGATCACTCCGATGCGGGTGTGGCCGGCGCCGACGAGCCGCCGGGCGAGCGCGGTCAACGCCTCGCTGCCGTCAGCGCGGACGACGGGGCATGTGGCGCCCCTGACCGTCCGGTCGAGCAGAACTAGCGGTACGCCGCCTGCGCTCACTTCGCGAACCAGACTCGGGTCGTCGGTCGCGGGGCACAGCAGGAGGCCGTCCACCCGGCGGTCGAGCAGGGTGCGCACGTAGGTCGCTTCCTGCTCGGCGCTCTCGTCGGCGTTCCCGATCACGACGCAGTAGCCGTGTGACCGGGCTTCGTCCTCGACCGCTCGCGCGATCTCGGCGAAGAACGGGTTCAGCAGATCGCTGATGACCAGACCGAGGGTCTGGGTGCTGGTGGTCCTGAGGGATCGCGCCAGGGCGTTGGGCCGGTAGCCGAGTTCCTCGATCGCGGCGAGCACTCGCTCACGGGTCTCGGGCGTCGGCGCGGCATGGCCGTTGAGCACGCGCGACACGGTGGCCGTGGAGACGCCGGCGTGCTGCGCGACGTCCTTCATGGTCGTCACGGAGCAGTAGTTAATCGATTACACATGTATCCAGTCAAGCGGATGAGTAGGTGTACGGATGTAACTGGGCGTGCTCTGCCTCACGCTGATCGCATGGACGGACAGGATCGCCTCGGAGACGAGCAGCGTCTCGCGCTGGAGCTCGCGGCCATCGGGCAGCGGCTGACGACGATCAGCACGGAGATGCGCGAGCGCTCCGCCTCGACCGCGACCGCGGTGATCGAGGCACCTGAGGTGGCGCGGCCCGGCGAGGTGCCGCAGCCGCCGGCCACGACCGTCCCGACGCCTCCGGCCGCCGTTTCGCAGCCGCACGCGGGGACGCCGCGTACCCCAGGAGAGTACGAAAGCGCCCCGCGTACTCATCAGCAGCAGCACTTGGGTGTGCCGCAGCAGCCGAATCCGTGGTCGCAGCAGGCCGCGTCGGGCCAGGTGCCGCCTTCCGCAGGACCGCAGATGCCGCCGTCCGCGGGATCACAGATGCCGCCTCCCGGTCCGCAGTTGCCGCCTCCCGGCCAGGGGCAGTGGCCCCACCCGCAGCAACAGCAGCAGTGGCCCGCGCCGCAGCCGCGCGAGACCCTGTTCGAGAAGCTCGGCAAGGACGGTGCCGGCGCGAAGCTGCTGGCGTGGGTCGGTGGCGCGATCACCGTGCTCGGCTTCGTGCTGCTGCTGGTCCTGGCCGTCCAGCGCGGCTGGCTCGGCCCGCTGCCGCGCGTCATCGGCGGCGCGGTGTTCAGCGGCGCGCTGGTCGGCATCGGCATGTGGCTGCACCGCAACCCCGCCGGGCGCACCGGGGCGATGGCGCTGGCCTTCACCGGTTTCGCCGGGCTCTACCTCGACGTCATCGCCGCCACGAGCCTGTACGGATACCTGCCCGAGAGCGTGGGACTAGTCGTCGGGCTGGCCGTCGCCGCGGTCGGTGTCCTGCTCGCGCTGAAGTGGGAGTCGCAAGCGCTCGCGGTCACCGTCGTCGCAGCTTGTGCGCTGTGCTCGCCGATCATCACCGAGGGCTTCACGGTCCTGCTCGTCGGCTTCCTGCTGGTGCTCAAGATGGCCAGCACGCCGGTCCAGATCAAGCGCGACTGGCCGGGCCTCGCCATCGCCGGCGGCTTCCCGCCGATCCTCGCCTCGCTGCTCACCACCGCGAACGCCATCCCGCGCTCCTACGAGTGGACGGTGGTCGGCATCGCCGCGGCCACGACCGTCGTCGGCATCGCGGTCGCCCTGCTGACGATCCGCAAGCGTCCCGAGGACATCGTCGCGATCGCGTTGATCGCGGGGTCGGCACTGCCGGCGTTGTTCGCGACCACGCTGCTGGAGAACCCGGCCAACTCGATCCTCGCCGGTGCGGTCGCGGCCGTGCTGCTGGCGATCTGGATGGTGCCCGACCTGCCGCGCGGGTTCACGGCGGCGGCCGGTGCGGCGGGCATGCTCGCGTTGTTCCAGACCACGGTGGTCGCGCTCGACAGCAACGTCCGCACGGCGATCGTGCTGGCCGAGGCGGTGCTGCTGGCGTTCCTGGCGGCGCGCCTGAACAAGAAGAGCGCCCTCGTGGGCTCGATCGCGTTCGGCTTCGTCGGGTTCATCATGACCGTCGGCATCGCCGTGCCGATCACGTGGCTGGTCGACGAGCCGCGCTACTTCACCTACGTCAAGCCCGGTGACTACGCGGCCGGCCTGGTGACGGCGGTCGTGCTGGGCGTCTTCGCCGCGATGCTGCCGTGGGCCGCGCTGAAGATGCAGGTGCTGCGCGAGCCGGCCAGGCACCCGTTCCCGTGGATCGTCTCCGGGCTCGTGCTGCTCTACGGCGCGGCGGGCGCGGTGCTGTGCGCGGCGCTGCTGATGTCGCCGAACGAGACCGGGTTCCTCTTCGGGCACTCGATGGTGACGGTGTCGTGGACGGTCGCCGCGTTGTTCCTGCTGGTCAGGGGGATCAACAACAAGGCGCTGCGGATCTCCGGCCTGATCCTGGTCGGTGCCGCGGTTGTGAAGCTGGTGCTGTTCGACCTCTCCGCGCTCGACGGTGTCGCCCGCGTGCTGGCGTTCCTGGGGGCCGGTCTGGTCCTGCTCACCGCGGGCACCCGTTACGCCAAACTGGTGACATCCGCGAAGAATCCTCAGTCATATGAATCCAAACCAGTGGTTCCGCCCTCTTACTAGTGGGACGGCTGTCGTCCGCACCGCCGTCGCGGACGACAGCCGTACTACGTCCGGGCAAAGCTTTCACTCGGCCGAGTGACTGAAGTGGATCGAAAGCACCCGGAAGTGTTCCCATCGGGCGTATGGCAAAGCCACGCCTCGTGGCCGCGGTTCTAGCGCTCTCAGCGGCCTTCGCGGCGACGGGTGTCCACCAGGGGCACGAGTACACGACCACTTCCTCCGCTTCAGCGGCGCCGCTTGCGTACGTGGTGGGGAAGACCGGTCTCGTCCAGGTCGTGGACACCCGCAACGGTGCCGTTCTCGTGCAGGCCGACACCGCAGGCCGCGCGACCGGCGTCGCGGTGTCACCCGACGCGCGCCGGCTCTACGTGATCAACGGGTGGACCGGCGCGATCACCGTCGTCGACCCGAGCACCGGCGAGATCCTCGACCGGCTCTTCACACAGGTCCAGCTTTCGCACGCGGTCATGCGCCCGGACGGTCGGCGGCTCTACGTCTCGGCCAGCGGCGGCGTCGCGGTGGTGAACCCGGAGACCTTCCGGATGGTCGCGGTGATCAAGGCCGGCGGGCAGCCGCAGGGCCTCGCCGTCCACCCGGACAACAAGATCCTCTACGTCGCCAACTCCCAGGACGGCACGGTCGGCCTGGTCGACACGGCGACGGCGTTCCAGACGTCGACGGTGCAGGTCGGCGGACTGCCGCAGCACCTGGCGATCTCACCGGACGGCAAGCGTTTGTACGTGAGCAGCATGCGCCTCGGGGACTCCACGCCCGGCACGTTGTCGGTGATCGACACGACCACGAACCAGGTCGTCGGCGCGGCCGAGGTCGGCAGGGGAGCGGGCAGCATCGCCGTCACCCCGGACGGCGCCACGATCTACCTGACGCTGCCCAAGGAACGGTCGGTCCTGGTCGTCGACGCAGCGACCATGGCAGTGCGCGAACGCTTGCGCATCGACTCGCCGAGCGTCGCCATCGCGCCGGGTGACACGAGGGTCTTCCTCGCCACCGGCGCGACGACGACGGTCCTGGACAGCACGAACGCGGTGCTCACCACGTACCGGATGAAGCTGGGCGAGCTGGAGGCGAGGCCGCGCCACTTCGACGCGGCCATGATCGCCTTCCCGCCCGGTCAGCCGACGGGGACCGGCCTGCGGACCTCGTCGTCGAAGTCGTCCAGGTCGTCCACCGGCTCGTCGTGAAGCGCGAGGCGTTCCTGGATCTTCTTGAGCGGACCGGGCGCCCACCACGCGGCGTTGCCGAGCAGCTTGAGCACGGCCGGCACGAGCAGCATCCGGACCACGGTGGCGTCGAGCGCCAGCGCGAGGATCATGCCGACGCCGACGAACCGCATCATCGCGACCTGCGAGAACGCGAACGCACCGGTCACCACGATCAGCAGCAGCGCGGCCGACGTGATCACCCGGCCCGTCTTGGCCAGGCCGGTGGTCACCGCCTCCTCGGTCGTCGCGCCCTGACCGCGGGCCTCGACCATGCGGGAGAGCAGGAAGACCTCGTAGTCCGTCGACAGACCGAACACGATGGCCGCCATCAGCACGACGATGCCGGACTCCAGCGGGCCTGGCGTGACGCCCAGCAGGTCGGCGCCGTGGCCGTCCTGGAAGATCCACACCAGCACGCCGAACGTCGCGGACAGCGACAGCGCGCTCATGACCACGGCCTTGATCGGCAGCACGACCGAGCCGAACGCGAGGAACATCAGGATCAGCGTCGCGCCCACCAGCAGCGTGACCATCAGCGGCAGACCGTCCGCGATGGCGTCGAGCGAGTCGCTGACCACCGCGGTGTTGCCGCCGACGAGCACCTCGGCGCCGGCCGGGGGCTGCAGCGCGCGGACGTCCTTGAGCGCCTGCTTCGACTCCTCGCTCAGCGCGTCGTTCTCCAGCCCGGCCATCGCGGCCGTGACGCCCTTGTCCGCACCTGTCGGCTGGACCTCGCCGACACCGGGGACGTCCTTGACCTTGCCCAGGTAGGCCTGGACCGCGGCCTCGTCACCGCCCTTGACGACGATCTTGAAGCCGGTGTCGGAGAGCGCCGAGAAGTTCTGGTTGATGTTCTCGGTGGCCACGCGCACGGTGTTGCCCTCGGGCAGGACCTTCTCGGTGACCTGGCCGAACTGGACGCCGAGGAACGGCGAGCCGAGCGCCAGCAGCACGCCGACGATCGGCACGGCGATCAGCACGGGCCGCTTCATGACCTTGCCGCTGAGCTTGCGCCAGCCGCGTTCGCTCGGCTCCTTCTTGCGCCACGGCATCGCGAGCTTGTCGACCCGGTGGCCGAGCACGCCGAGCAGCGCGGGCAGCAACGTGACCGAGACCAGTGCCGCGATCGCGACCGCCGACACGCCGCCGTACGCGAGGGACTTCAGGAAGCCGTGCGGGAAGAGCAGCAGCCCGGCCAGCGCGATGACCAGCAGCGTCGCGCTGAACACGACAGTGCGGCCGGCGGAGGCAACGGTGCGGGCGACGGCCTGTTCGGTCGTGCGGCCTTGTGCGAGCTCCTCGCGGAACCGGCCGACCATGAACAGGCCGTAGTCGATCGCCATGCCCAGGCCGAGCAGCGAGGCGACGTTGACCGCGAACGAGTTGACCTCGGTGACGAGGGCGACGCCGTGCAGCACGCCGAGCGAGCCCATGATCGCGAGACCGCCGACGACGACCGGCAGGGACGCCGCCACCAGACCACCGAAGATGATCACGAGCAGCAGCAGGACCAGCGGCAGCGAGAACATCTCGGCGCGCGTCAGGTCCTCCTGGGACATGTCGTTGATGGCCTTCTGGGTGGGCACGAGCCCACCGATCTGCTCGGTGAAGCCGTCGACCTTCAGCTGCGGCTGGATGTCCTGGAGCTGCTTGATCTGCTCGTTCGAGTCACCGCTGTTCAGCGTGATCGCGACAAGAGCCTGCTGCTGGTCGTCCGACGGCACCGGCCCGACGGCCTTGAGCACGTCGTCCTTGGGGAAGCCGCTGATGTGGTCGGCGACCTTCTTCAGCTCGAGCGGGTTCGCGAAGTCGCCGCGATAAATGACGATCACGTCACCGTTCTGCCGCCCGAACGCCTCCTCGGCTACCTTGTCGGCCCGCGCCGCCTCACTGGAAGGAGCCTCGTACCCACCCTGGCTGAGCTTGTCGAACACGCCGATGCCCCACACACCGCCGACGACCGCGAGCAGTACGGTCGCGATCAGCACCACCCACCGGCGGCGATAAGCGATGGATCCCCACTTCGCGAACATCGACGACGGCCTCCTGGGTTACCGTGCTGTTAATCCCGTGAACTCTTGTAAACACCGTTCACTAAAACCGTACGGGGCCGTGGACGGGGTCTACAACCCGATGGAGTGACATATGACCGAGGCCACTCGCCGAGAACGGCTCCGCGCCGAGACCGAGCGTGAGATTCGGCAGGCGGCCCGCGCCCTATTGGTGGAAAGCGGCCGCGATGCGGTTACCCTGCGTGCCATTGCACGCAAACTCGGCATCACCGCGCCGGCGCTCTACCGCTACTACGACTCGCACGACGCGCTCTTGCGGCAGCTCTGCGACGACATCTGCGCGGACATGGCGGCAGCGCTCTACGCGAACCTCGCCGCGGACACCTCAGGCCAGGTGGGATGCCAGGTCAGGGCGGTGTGCCACGCCTTCCGCCGCTGGGCCCTGGCCCACCCGCAGGAGTTCGCGCTGGTCTTCGCCTCGCCGCGCGACCCGATCGGCGCCGACCAGTTCGGCTCGGTGTTCCTGCAGCTGGCCGGGCAGCTGATCGCGTCGAACCTGGTCGCCACCCACGCGGACGACGCCGTGCCCGAGGTGCTGCACGAGGACCTGGTCAGGTTCCAGCAGGTCCTGGTGGACGCGGTGTCGGAGCACGGTGTGACGGTCGGTGACGACGTCCTGAACCTGGGCAAGATCTACCACGTCGTCCAGTCGTGGGTGCGGCTGTACGGGCACGTGGCGCTGGAGGTGTTCGGGCGGTTCCCGTTCGCGGTGAGCAACCCGGAGCCGATGTTCGACAGCATGCTCGACCAGATGCTCACGGACATCGGCTTCGAGGACTCCGAGATCAGCTGACGGAATCGCGCACGTAGTCGCGCAACGTGCGCGGCGCGTGCCCGAGCAGCTTCGTCATGGTCGCGACCTCGGCCTCGGTCGTGGGGATCGGCGCGGCGCTGAGCAGCTCGAAGCTGCGGATCCAGTCCACCAGCTTCTGGCCTGACAACCTGCGCTCGAACGCCTTGCGCCACTCGGGGTCGCCACCGGTGTAGACGACCGGCCGGCCGAGCTCCTCCGCCCAGATCTGCGCCGACTGCTCGCCGTTCAACGACTCGGGGCCCACGAGCTGGTAGGAGCCAGCCGAGAAACTCACGTCGACCAGCGCGTTGGTGAGCACCTCAGCCGCGTCGCGCAGGTCGATCCGGTTGACCCCGCCGGGGTGCAGGGGCGTCGGGAACGTCCCCGCCTCGATGTCGGCGCGGAAGACCTCGTCGTTCTGGGCGAAGTTGGTGATGCTGACCATCGCGGGCCTGGTGTCGGTGCTCGCGAGGAACGCCGCCAGCTTCAGCTTCGGGATGTAGGCGGGGATCGCGCTGCCCGCCGCCTCGCGCGCGTCGTCGTCCTCGATGTGGAAGCCGCCGAACACCAGGCGTGCGCCGGCTCGTTCAGCCTCCTGACCGAAGATCGTCGCGATCTCGACCTCGTTGGTCTCGTGCGGCGACACGTAGAACGCCGAGTCGACGCCCCTCAACGCACCGGTCACGGCGTCGCGATCGGCCAGGTCTCCTTCGACCAGCTCGACGGTGTCGGGCAGGTTCGCCCGTTCCTTGTTCCGCACCAGCGCGCGCACGTCCACACCTCGGCGCACGGCTTCCGCGAGCACCAGGCCGCCCACGGTGCCGGTCGCGCCGATGATCAGTGTCTTCGTCATCCCGAATCCCCTCGTTGACTTTGAGTCAATGACTCTTAATCAAGAACTACTCCTTCACTGACTCGGAGTCAACGAACTGTTAGCGTGATGCCATGACCCGTGCCGCGACCGCAGCCGCCACCAAGGAGAAAGTCCTGGCAGCGGCCCGAGAGCTGTTCATCACGTCGAAGTACGAGGACGTGAAGGCAGCCGACATCGCCCGAGCGGCCGGAGTCGCGCACGGGCTGGTGTTCCACCACTTCGGCAGCAAGCAGGGGCTCTACAACGAGGTGCTGTGCTCGATCGGACGCGAGGTGCTGGACCTGCACGTCGACGACCCGGACGTGCCGCTGGGGAAGCGGATCCGCCAGTCGCACGCGGCGCACCTGACGTATCTGGCGGCGCATCGCGACCTGGCGCTGAACCTGGTGTTGCGGCCGTGGGGCGCGGAGGAGCCGTTCGACCAGGTGCGGGACGACGGAAACCGCCGGCTGTGCGAGAACCTGGGACTGGACTTCGAGCGGCCGGCGGTGCGGGCCGTGCTGCGGATGTACACGACAGCGGCCGACCAGTTGGCTCGCGACTACCTGACGAGCGCACACCCGTTCGGCGTGGACCTCGTCGTGGAGATGCTCATGACCGTGCTCGCGGGAGCGTTGCGGGCGGCCGGCGTGGCCGACCCGTCGCTGGATGTGGAGCAGGTGCTGGAAGAGCTGGCGCGGCCGTGACCGCGCCAGCTCTGCTCGTCGCTACAGGACGATGTTCACCAGGCGGCCGGGAACGACGATCACCTTGCGCGGTTCGCCACCGGCGACCAGCTCGGCGATCTTCTCCTCGGCCAGCGCGGCGGCCTTGATCTCGTCCTGCGCCGCGGACGCCGACACGACCACCCGCGAGCGGACCTTGCCGTTGACCTGGATCGGGTACTCGACCGTGTCCTCGACCAGGTACTGCTCGTCGGCCTTCGGGAACGGGCCGTGCGCCAGCGAGCCCTCGTTGCCCAGCTTCGACCACAGCTCCTCGGCCACGTGCGGGGCCTGCGGAGCCAGCATCAGCACCAGGGCCTCGGCCAGCGCGCGGGGCGTGCCGGACGAGTAGTGCTTGGTGACGTAGTTGTTCAGCTCGATCAGCTTCGCGCCCGCCGTGTTGTAGCGCAGGTTCGCGTAGTCGTCGTGGACGCCGGCGATCGTCTTGTGCAGCAGCCGCAGCGCCTCGACGGACGGCTCTTCGTCCGTGACGCGCAGCGAGCCGTCGGTCTCGTCGACCAGGTTGCGCCACAGACGCTGCATGAACCGCTGCGCGCCCACGACGTCCTTGGTCGCCCACGGCCGTGACACATCCATCGGGCCCATGGACATCTCGTAGAACCGGAAGGTGTCGGCGCCGTACCGTTCGCACATCTCGTCCGGCGTGACGACGTTCTTCAGGCTCTTGCCCATCTTCCCGTACTCACGAGTGACTTCCTCGCCGTTGTACAGGTACTTGCCGTCGGCCTCGACGACCTCGTCCGCGGGCACGTGCACGCCACGCGGGTCGCGGTAGGCGTACGCCTGGATGTAGCCCTGGTTGAACAGGCGGCGGTACGGCTCGTCACCGGACAGGTGGCCCAGGTCGAACAGGACCTTCTGCCAGAAGCGCGAGTACAGCAGGTGCAGCACCGCGTGCTCGACGCCGCCGATGTACAGGTCGACACCACCGGGGTCGGTCGAGCCGTGCTCGGCCGTGCGCGGGCCCAGCCAGTACTGCTCGTTCTCCGGGTTGACGAACCGCTCGGTCTCGACCGGGTCGACGTAGCGCAGCTGGTACCAGCACGAACCCGCCCAGTTCGGCATGGTGTTCGTGTCGCGGCGGTACGTCTTCAGGCCGTCGCCCAGGTCCAGCTCGACCGTCATCCACTCGGTCGCGCGCGACAGCGGCGGCGACGGCTCGGTGTCCGCGTCCTCCGGGTCGAAGGTGCGCGGCGAGTAGTCGTCGACCTCGGGCAGCTCGATCGGCAGCATCGACTCGGGCAGCGCGATGGCGGTGCCGGACTCGTCGTAGACGACCGGGAACGGCTCGCCCCAGTAGCGCTGGCGGCTGAACAGCCAGTCGCGCAGCTTGAACTGGACGGTGCCGTGACCGTGGCCGTTCTCCTCCAGCCAGCCGATCATCGTCTTCTTGGCGTCGTCGATCGCCATGCCGTCCAGGAAGCCGCTGTTCACGGCCGGACCGTCGCCGGTGTAGGCCTCGCCCTCGAAGCCCTCCGACGGCTGGACCGTGCGGATGATCGGCAGGTCGAACTTCTTCGCGAAGTCCCAGTCGCGCTGGTCCTGGCCGGGCACGGCCATGATCGCGCCCGTGCCGTAGCCCATCAGCACGTAGTCGGCGATGTAGACGGGGATTTCCTTGCCGTTCACCGGGTTCGTGGCGTACGCCCCGATGAAGACGCCGGTCTTCTCCTTGTTCTCCTGACGGTCCAGTTCGGACTTCAGGGACGCGGCGCGCCGGTACGCGGCGATGTCTGCCACGCGATCGGGCGCCGCAATCTGGTCCACCAGCTCGTGTTCCGGTGCCAGGACCATGTAGGTCGCGCCGAACAACGTGTCCGGACGGGTCGTGAAGACCTCAATGTTCTCGTCTCCCACCGCAAATCGGACACGGGCACCATGCGAGCGCCCGATCCAGTTGCGCTGCATGGCCTTGACCTTGTCCGGCCAGTCCAGCCGGTCCAAGTCGTCGATCAGCCGGTCCGAGTACGCGGTGATGCGCATCATCCACTGGCGCAGGCTTTTCCTGAACACCGGGAAGTTGCCACGCTCACTGCGACCGTCCGCGGTGACCTCTTCGTTCGCCAAGACAGTACCCAGTCCGGGACACCAGTTGACGGGCGCCTCCGACATGTAGGCCAGACGATATTCGCCCAAGATCCTTTGCTGGTCGGCAAAAGACAGCTCAGACCACGTGCGGCCGCCCTCGACGTCGCGCTCACCAGACTCGAACTGCGAGATCAACTCGGCGATCGGGCGAGCCTTGCGCGCGTCCGGGTCGTACCAGGAGTTGAAGATCTGCAGGAAGATCCACTGGGTCCACTTGTAGTACTCGGGGTCGATCGTCGAGATGCGGCGGCGCTCGTCGTGGCCCAGACCCAGCCTGCGGATCTGGCGCAGGTAGGTGTTGATGTTGTCTTCAGTGGTCTTGCGCGGGTGCTGACCCGTCTGCACCGCGTACTGCTCCGCGGGCAGGCCGAACGCGTCGAAGCCCATGGTGTGCAGCACGTTGCGGCCGTTCATGCGGTGGTACCGCGCGAAGACGTCCGTGCCGATGAAGCCCAGCGGGTGGCCGACGTGCAGGCCGGCACCGCTCGGGTACGGGAACATGTCCTGCACGAACAGCTTGTCGGCGGGCACGTCACCCTTGAGCGCGCCAACGGGGTTGGGCGCGTGGTAGGTGCCGTGGTTCTCCCAGTACCGCTGCCACCGCTCCTCGATCTGGTTCGCCAGCTCGGCGGTGTAGCGGTAGGCGGGAATCTCCGCCGCGTCCGTGCTCATTTCAAGGTCCCTCTCACGTCTGTTCCTGCCCCTGACATGACGAAACCCCCCAGCCCAGACGGGCATGGAGGGTGGCCGCGCCGACCGTCTTCCGAAGAGGTCGTCGCGGCTAGATAAGGAGCAGGCGGGCCGTGCTCATGTCGTCAACGGTATCAGCGCAGCGCAAGCGCGATGAACTGGGTGACCTGCGTGGGAGAGAAGTTGTCGTCCGAGACCAGCCACAACGTGCCGTCGGGCCCCCACGCCATGCCTTCGAGGTTGTCCGGCTTCGTGAACTGACCGATGTCGGCGAGCAGGCGCTTCTTGTTCTGCAGCGGGCGGTACTCGAACAGGCGGACCTTGTTGCCGAGCGTCGGGCTGTAGGACCGTTCGAGGGTCAGGTAGACGCCGGGCGACTTCTCCAGGATCGCCGTGACGCCGGTGCTCGCGTCCGGTGCGAACAGCGGTTCCTGCTGGTAGCGGTACTGGGCGACCGGTCGGCCGGTACGGGTCTGGACGACCACCCTGCTGGTCGCGCCCTTCGCCTCGGTCGCCGGCGGGCCGTCCTGCAGGAGCGGGCCTTCGAGCGCGGTGACGACCAGGGTGCCGTTCAGAGCGAACGTGAGGCCTTCGAACGCCTGGTTCTGCCTCGGGCCGGACTCGGGCTTCATCTTCAGCGCGTCCGGCGTCGGCAGTGCCTGCCTGAAGCTGCCGTCCTTCCTGCTGAACTGGACGGACGGGTCGATGAGCGTGGTCGGCGTGCGGTCACCCTCCTGGCTCCACAGCAGGTCGCCGGTCCACTTGTCGACGCGGACGTCCTCGGGGTCGACGGTGCCGGGCGCGTACGGGCCGCCGGGACCCAGCAGCGAGCGGACGGCCGTGAACTCGACGGCCTCGCGGTCGAGCCTGCCCTCGTAGAACCGGGGCGCGACCCGGTCGTCGCTGATCAGGATCCACTTCTTCGTGCGCCGGTCGTAGTCGAGGCCGGAGATGCCGCCGACCGTCGTGCCGCCCACGACCAGGCCTTTCGGCACGACGAACGTGGTGAGGAAACGGACATCAGCGCCGTGCGCCTGAGCGGGAACCGCGAACAGGGCGAGCAGCACGGGCACGAGCAGGAGTCGTCTGAGCATGGCGCACAGCACATCTGACCGGGGTGACTGCCGGGTGAACTGAGGATTCGTCCTACCCTCATGGAGTGAACATCGTGCTGTCGGTCGTCCTGGGTGTGCTCGGCGTCGCTCTCGGCGCGGTCGGTCTGCTGGGTCTGCAGGGCAGGCTGCGCCGCAACCGCTTCGTCGGCGTGCGCACGACTGCCGCCCTGCGTGACGAGGAGACGTTCGCACTGGCCAACCGGGTCGCGGGCGTGCCGAACGTCGCTGCGGGTGTGGTCGCCGTCGTGTCGGGCGCGATGGCGTTCGTCATGGCCGACCTGGCGGTGACCGCTGGGATCATCGGACTGGTCGGTGCGCTGACGATCGCTCTCGCCGGTGGCGTGATGGGCAGCCGGGCGGCCGCTCTCGTGCCGGAGCCGGTCAAGCCCAAGGGCTGCGGCGGCTGCGCTTGCGGCGGTGGCGGTTGCTCCCCGCTCGCAGGGCTGTAATCCGAAGTTTCACGTGAATCAGTTGTCTCGGACGTCCTTCGGGTAGGTCGACAGCAGCGCCAGCGGCATGCCCTGCCGGCGCAGCACCCTGCCCCACAGGTCGGCGTTCGCGCCGGCCAGCACGTCGTCGGGCAGTCCGGTCACGACGATCCAGTCGCCGCGATCGATCTCGCCCTGCAACTGGCCCTCGCCCCAGCCCGCGTAGCCCGCGAACACCCGCAGGCCGCGCACCAGCGGCATCAGGTCGTCCGGCTCGGCGTCGAGGTCGACCAGCGCGACCGGGCCCTGCACGCTGACCAGACCCTCCACGGCGGCGGGGTCGGTGCCCGCCTTGAGGGCTGCCAGGCACAACGCCGTCTTCTGCTCGACCGGGCCGCCTATGTAGATGCACTGCGGCTTGGTGACCTGCGAACCCCACGGCGGCAGCACGTCGTGCACCGCCACGTCGGAGGGGCGGTTCAGCACGACGCCGAGGGTCCCCTCTGGACGTTGGTCGATGATGTAGACCACTGTGCGCGTGAAGTTCGGGTCGTTCAGGCTCGGAGCGGCAACCAACAGGGAGCCTGGCTCGACTTCGACTTCGTCATCGGGACGCACGTCACCATGAAATCACCCGTGATCGCCGGAACAACTCAGGCCCGCGTCCCGTTAGACTGAGGTGTCGGATGTCTTTGTGTCCCCCGGGCTCAACAGACAACCGCCTTCGCGGAATACCGTTCGGCTGGAGCCGCGTAGTGCACCGCGCCGTGAGGCGACCTGGCATCCGGCACCAGGGGAGCCGGACCGCGAGGTCCGGCTTTCGTGGTTTTCACCGAGACGCGCATAGAGTGCAACGGTGACAACGCTTGCGGTGGAGAAGCACCACTGGGGATCACGCCGGTTCCTCGGCATCCCCGCCTACCGCAGGCTCCTCGCCACCCGGCTCGCCTCCCAGTGGGGTGACGGTCTCTTCCAGGCCGGGCTCGCCGGTGCCGTGCTGTTCAACCCCGAGCGCCAGGCCGATCCCGCGGCGATCGCGGCCGGGTTCGCGGTGTTGCTGCTGCCGTACTCGCTGATCGGACCGTTCACGGGTGCGTTGCTCGACCGGTGGGACCGCAAGAAGGTCATCGTCGTCGCGAACGTCACGCGGGCCGTGTTCGTCCTGCTCACCGCACTGGCGGTGGGTGCGGGGCTGAGCGGGCTGCCTCTCTACGTCTCCGCGCTCGTCGTCATGGGCATCGGCAGATTCGTCGGGTCCGGCCTGAGCGCGTCACTGCCGCACGTCGTCGACGAAGATCACCTGGTCGAGGCGAACGCGCTGACCACGACGGCCGGCGCGGTCATGGCCGTGATCGGTGCGGCCTGCGCGATCGGGTTCCGCACGCTGCTCGGCGCCGGGGACGGCGGTTCGGCGTGGACCACCAGCATCGCCGTGGTCGGGTTGCTGCTCAGCGCGTTCATCGCCAGCCGGTTCAAGGCGGGCGTGCTCGGGCCGGACGAGGTCGACGAGCCGCACAACGCCATCACAGCCGTCGCCCGCGGTCTGCTGGACGGCGCGAAGGCCACCTGGCGCACGCCGAGCGTCACGGCCGGGCTGGCGGCGTTGCTCGCGCACCGGGCCGCGTTCGGCATGAGCCTCATGATCACGCTGCTGCTGATGCGCTACAGCCTGGAGGACTTCGGCATCCTCAAGGCGGGCATCGGCGGGCTCGGCGAGGTCGCGGTCGCCGGCGGCGCCGGTGTGCTGCTCGCCGGGATCCTGACGGACCGCATCGTCGACAGGTACGGCGTCAAGCGCACGATCTGCGGCGCGTTGCTGCTCACGGCCGCGGCCCAGGTCGGGCTCGGGCTGCCGATGACGCTGCCGTCCATCCTGCTGGCCAGCTTCGTGATCATCTTCGCCGGTCAGATCGTCAAGCTCTGCGTGGACACCGCGGTGCAGCACGACGTCGGTGACGAGGTGCGCGGGCGTGTGTTCGCCCTCTACGACACCCTCTTCAACATCGCGCAGGTCACCGCGGTGTCGATCACGGCGATGGTGGTCCCCCTGGACGGGCGTTCGCCCGGCCTCCTCCTCGTCGCCGCGAGCCTCTACCTGGTCGGGCTCGGCGCGTTCCTGCTCCTGTCAGCGCGGAAACGGCAGGTGCAGCATCCCGGCCTCGTGAGCGAAGACGACGGCCGCCACCCGATCGGTTAGATCCAGGCGCCTCAGGATCTCGGCCACCTCGTCGGCCACCCGCTGTTGCCCGATGCCGAGCACGCGCGCGATCTCGTGGTCGGCGTGACCACGCGCGAGACACCTCAGCACGGCTCGTTGGTCATCGGTCAGCACGTCCAGGTCCCGCACCGCAGGACGTGCGGAAAGTCCCCAAGTGAACATCTGCACCACCCCCATGCGCCCCCCTGGCGCACTGACCATGGTGCATCCCCCCGCTGACACTTCGCTAACGCGGGGATTCCATTCGCTCACGATGCGTTACGGAGCGGGCGGTGTGATGCCCTGCTCACGAGCCCAGTCGAGCAACGCGGCCTCGGCCTCGTCGCGGTCCAGCGGCCCGCGGTCGAGCCTGAGTTCCTTGAGGAACTTCCACGCGGCGCCGACCTCGCGGCCCGGCGGCAGGCCGAGGAGCTTCATGATCTCGTTGCCGTCGAGGTCCGGACGCACGCGCGCGAGGTCTTCCTCGGCTGCGATGCGCGCGATGCGTTCCTCAAGAGAGTCGTAGGTCTTGCGCAGCAGGTTCGCCTTGCGCTTGTTCCGCGTCGTGCAGTCGGCACGGACGAGCTTGTGCAACCGCGTCAGCAGATCACCGGCGTCCGTCACGTACCGGCGCACGGCCGAGTCGGTCCACTCGCCGTTGCCGTACCCGTGGAAGCGCAGGTGCAGGTAGACGAGCTTCGCGACGTCCTCGGTGATCTCCTTCGAGTACCGCAGGGCTCGCAAGCGCTTGCGGACCATCTTCGCGCCCACGACCTCGTGGTGGTGGAACGAGACGCCGCCGCCTGGTTCGAACTTCCGGGTCGCCGGCTTGCCGATGTCGTGCAGGAGCGCGGCGATCCTCAGCACCAGATCGGGTGATTGATCAACTTCTTCAAGATCAATTGCCTGTTCCAGCACAACCAGCGAGTGGTCGAAGACGTCCTTGTGCTGATGATGTTCGTCGATCTCCAGCTTCATGGCCGTGAGCTCGGGCAGCACGATGTCGGCCAGCCCGGTCTCCACCATGAGCTCGATGCCGCGGCGCGGGTGCGCGCCGCACAGGAGCTTCGAGAGCTCCACCTGCACGCGCTCCGGCGTGATGCGGGTGAGCTGGCCTGCCATCGACCGCATCGCCTCGATCACCCGAGGTGCGGCCGTGAAGCCGAGCTGGGAGACGAACCGGGCGGCGCGCAGCATCCGCAGCGGGTCGTCGCCGAACGACTCCTGCGGGGTCGCCGGGGTGTCCAGCACGCCGTCGCGCGCCGCCTGCAGACCGCCGGTCGGGTCCACGAACTCACCGGCGGCGATGTCGAACGCCATCGCGTTGACCGTGAAGTCGCGCCGGACCAGGTCGCCGTCGATGGAGTCGCCGAAGGTCACCTCGGGGTTGCGGGTCACGCCGTCGTAGACGTCCGCGCGGAAGGTCGTGATCTCGATGATCTCGCCCTTCTTCGACGCGCCGACCGTCCCGAAGGCGATGCCGGTGTCCCACTGCGCGTCGGCCCAGCCGCTCAGCAGCTTCTGGATCTCCGCAGGTCGCGCGTCCGTGGTGAAGTCGAAGTCGTTCGTCGGGCGCCCCAGCACGGCGTCGCGCACACTTCCACCGACGAGGTAGAGGCGCTTGCCGGCGGTGGCGAACCGAGCGGCGAGTTCGGCGACGACGGGTGTGATGGCGGGTGGTTCCACCACCGCATTCTGCTGGAGCGATCGAGACACGAGAAACCAGCGTACTTAAGGTTCGTAAGTACGATCGGCCGTATGCCCCCGTCAGCCGCACGTTCCGGGAGTCCCAAGCCGGGGCGCCGGAAGCGGCGCCGGGGCCGGAGGCTCGAGACCGTCGACGAGACGTCGGCAGGTGGCCTGGTGCTCGACGGAGAGCGGCGGGCCGCGGTGATCGGCAGACTTGACCGGCGCGGCCGGTTGCTGTGGTCTTTGCCCAAGGGTCACATAGAGGCCGGCGAGACCGCGGAGCAGACCGCGGTGCGCGAGGTCGCCGAGGAGACCGGTATTCATAGCAGGGTGCTGCGCCCGTTGGGGTCGATCGACTACTGGTTCGTCGCTGACGACCGCCGGGTGCACAAGACGGTTCACCACTTCCTCCTCGAAGCGACGGGGGGAGAGCTTTCCGACGAAGACGTGGAGGTCACCGAGGTGGCGTGGGTGCCACTCGGCGAACTGGACGAGCGACTCGCGTATGCCGACGAGCGCCGCCTGGTCCGCCGAGCAGCCGAACTGCTCTCCGGCCGCTGCCACAACGGGGCGGAGTCGGCGTGAGCCTGAAGAAGCTCGTCTGCACAGCCGCTGTCGCCGCGTTCGTGGTGCTCACAGCGCCGGCCGCCGGCGCGCGGGAGGCGCAGCCGGACGAGGTCGACGCGTTGCCGTTCATGCCCGCTCCCGCCACCCAGGTGTGGGCGACCAGATCGCTCTCCGCCCAGCCGGGTCAGGCGCAGCCGCAGTTCCTGCGGCTCGACATCGACCAGCTCACCCCCAGGTTCGTCACGAGCGACTCCCCGGCGACCGTCAGGATCACCGGCAAGATCGTCAACGTCGGCGACCGCAAGGTCTCCGACATCGTGCTGCGCCTGGAGCGCGGTGAGCCGCTCGAATCCGAGGACGACCTGCGCAAGGCGTTGCGGGAGCCGGCGGCGGCCGAGGCCGTGCAGCCCAAGTTCACGCCTGTCACCGGCGAGCTCGAGGCCGGCCAGCAGAAGGACTTCACCCTGGAGGTGCCGCTGCGCGGTACCGAGCCGACCTCGCTGGAGGTCGAGCGGCCGGGCATCTACCCGATCCTCGCGAACGTCAACGGCAGGCCGGACTACGGCGGCCAGGCACGGCTCGCGGCGCTGTCGACGCTGCTGCCGGTGCTGGGCGTGCCCGGCGGCGAGACCAAGGGCAAGCCGGGCGCGGGCTCGAAGCTGACGGTGCTGTGGCCGATCGCCGACCGCCCGCGGCTGGTCCGGCTCGGCGGCGAGGGCCAGTCGGAACTGATCGACGACGACCTCGCGGCGTCGCTCTCGGTCAACGGCCGGCTGTACGGCCTGCTGCAGGCCTACGAGCAGGCGGTTCCGTCGATGAGCACGGCCATGTGCCTGGCCATCGACCCGGACCTGCTGCGCACCGTGCAGGCCATGAGCACCGGTTACAGGCTGCGTGGCGGCGCCGAGGGCAAGGGCAGGATCGAGGCGAAGCTGTGGCTCGACCGCCTCAAGCTCGCCGTCACCGGCCGTTGCGTCATCGCGCTGCCGTACGCCGACGCCGACCTCGTGGCGTTGAACAGGGCGAAGCTCGCGACCATGCGCACGCTCGCGGTGACGGACGGCCCCAAGCTCATCCAGGACGTCCTGTCCGTGCGGCCGCTGCCCGACCTGGTGTGGCCCGAGGACGGCGTGCTCGACCAGTCGACGTTCGACGAGCTGGTCACCCCGCAGCCGGACAAGGGCTACCCCGGCGTGAAGTCGCTGCTGCTCGACCCGACCGGTCTCGCGGACGCGCCGGGCACCGCGCCCGTCGTCGTCGCCGGCAAGAACCCGGTGACCGCGGTGAAGATCGACTCGATGGTCTCGGACGCGCTGCAGGGCAGTGAGTCGCGCCCGCGCACGTTGTCCGGCGTGACCACGCCGGTCGAGAGCCAGCCGGTGTCCGTGCAGAACGCGCTGGCGGTGCTGGTGTTCCGCGCCGGCTGGCAGGGCGACGGCCGCAACGTGCTGGTCGCCCCGCCGCGTCGCTGGCACGCGCCGCTCTCGGAGATGACCGAGTTCCTCACCACCGCCCAGAAGCTGCTGACCGGCGGTTACGCGACCCAGACCGGGCTCGAGGAACTCACCGGGGCCACGCCCGCGGTGACGAACGCCAAGGTCGCCTACCCGCCGGAGGCCGGTGCGCGGGAGATCTCGGCGATCATCTCGGACTCCGTGACGAACCAGAGCGTCGAGCTCAACGGACTCGTCGCGGCCATGCAGCAGGAGGACACCGCGCACGCGTCGCCCGCCGACCTGGCCGACCCGCTGTGGCTGGGGCTGCTGCGGGCGATGTCCGGCGCGTGGCGGGGCAACGAGCAGGGCGCCCGGTCCGCGGCCGAGGTCAGCCAGAACGAGCTGAACTCGCTGACCGGCATGGTCGGCGTGACGCAGCCGAACAGCCCGATCCTGCTCGGCTCCGGCGACAGCCCGATCCCGGTCACGATCACGAACAAGCTCGATGTCCGCGTGACGGTCCGGATCAACCTCGCCGACACCCCCGGCATCCGCAAGCTCGACCTCGCCGACCAGGTGCTTCCCGCCCGCGGCGAGCGCGTCGTGCGGGTGCCCGTCGAGGTGCTGCGGTCCGGCCGGTTCCCGGTCAACGTCCGGCTGACCACTCCCGAGGGCGTCCCGCTCGGCGACACTGTCAAGCTGGAGGTGTCGTCGTCCGCCTACGGCACCATCACGGTGATCATCACCGTGATCGCCGGGATCGCGCTCGTCCTGCTTTCCGGGCGGCGCATCTACAAGCGGGTCCGCGCCCGCAACGGCGAGAACGGCGGCGCACCGTCCATCGAGAACGTCACACCGGAGAAGTCGAGCGCGTGAGCGAGTCAGCCACGACCACCCAGCCAGAGCAGCAGAGCCAAGCACCATCGGTCGCCAGGGCGAGCGGCTCGATGGCGATCGCGACGATCGTCAGCCGAGGCACCGGCCTGCTGTCGAAGGTGCTGCTCATCGCGGTGATCGGCGCCGAGGTCCTCGGCGACTCGTACCAGGCGGCGTCGACGCTGCCGACCATGATCAACGAGCTCCTCCTCGGCGGCATCCTGACCAGCGTGGCGATCCCGCTGCTGGTCAGGGCCGAGAAGGAGGACGGGGACGGCGGCGAGTCGTACGCCCAGTGGCTGATCACCATGGGCACGCTGATCCTCGGCGTCGGCACGGTCATCGCGATGGCCTGCGCGCCGTTGCTGACCGACCTCTACATCTCCGACTCCCAGAACGCGAACCCGGAGCTGGTCACCGCGTTCGCCTACCTGGTGCTGCCGGGCATCGTGTTCTACGGCCTGACGGCGCTGCTCAGCGCCGTGCTCAACGCACGGCACGTGTTCGGCATCCCCACGTGGGCTCCGGTGCTGAACAACCTCGTCGTGATCGTCGTGCTGGTCGTCTACGCGCTGCTGCCCGGCGAACTCACGCTCAACCCGGTCCGCATGACCGACACGCACCTGCTGGTGCTCGGTCTCGGCACCGCGCTCGGTGTGGCCGTGCAGGCATCCGTGCTGTTCCCGGCGCTGAAGAAGACCGGGTTCCGCTTCAAGTGGCGCTTCGGCTGGGACTCGCGCCTCTCCGAGTTCGGCGGCCTCGCGTTCTGGGTGCTGCTCTACGTCGGCCTCGGCCTGGCCAGCATGACGGTGCTGACGAACGTGGCGACGAGCGCAGAGGGCACGCTGACGGCGTTCAACTACCAGTGGCTGATCGCCCAGGTGCCGTACGGCGTTCTCGGGGTCTCGCTGCTGACGGCGCTGATGCCGAAGATGAGCCGGGCGGCCGCGAACAACGACAACGAGTCGATCGTGCGCGACCTGCTGTTCGGCAACCGGATGTCGGCGATCCTGCTGATGCCGTTCAGCGCGTTGATGACGGTGTCCGGCCTGGCGATCGGCCTCGCCGCCTTCGCCTGGGGCAACTCCGGCGTCGAGGGCGGCACGAGGATCGGTCTCGCGCTCGCGCTCTCCGCGTTCGGTCTCGTGCCCTACGCCGTGACGCTGCTGCAGCTGCGGGTCTTCTACGCGATGAAGGACGCCCGCACACCGACGCTCATCCAGGCGTTGATCGTGGCGGTGCGCATCGGGCTGCTCTACCTCTTCCTCGCCGTGGCCACGCCGGGGGACGCGTCGCAGCTCGCCGTCGGCGTGTCGCTCGCGATGTCGCTGAGCTTCGTCTTCGGCGCGATCGTCGGCCAGGTGTGGCTGCGGATCCGCCTCGGCCGTCTGCGCACCGGTTTCACCATCTGGACGGTCTGCCTCACCGTCGTCGCCTCCTCGCTGGCCTTCGCGGTCGCCAAGGGCGCGAACTGGCTGGTCCTGGGCATGCTCGGAACCATCAGCCCGATCGTGGCGGCCTGGATCGAGGTCGTGCTGGTCACGGCGATCGGCCTGCCGCTCGCGTTCGGCCTTTTGGCGGCGTTCCGGGTGCCCGAGATGAAGCCGGTGATCGCCAAGATCAACCGTTTGGTGCGGCGAAGGTGACTCCAGTCCGTGAGCGCCGTCCCGTACCCTCGTGTCCGTGAGTAGCGGAGTTCACGCCGCCCTGAATCCCGGGGGCGTCATCGGCAACGGCCGCTACCGGCTGCTCGCGAAGTCCGGAGCGGACGCGCGGTCCAACGCGGAGCTGTGGCGAGCGCGCGACGGTCAGCTCAACCGGGACGTGGCGCTGACGGTCCTGCTGGGCAACCTCGCGGACAACGAGGCCGCCGCCCGTGCCCGCCGAACGGTCGAACGCGCGATGCACGCGTCGTCGTTCACGCACCCCGGCGTGTCCAGGGTGATCGACGTGCTCACTCCCGGCACCGGCATCCGTCCCGACGAGGGCATCCTCGGCATCGTCATCGCCGAGTGGACCCAGGGCACCGACCTGATGGACCTCATCGCGGAGGGCCCGCTGCCCGCGGGCGCCGCGACCCGCCTGCTCGAACCGCTGGGTGCCGCCATCGAAGGCGCGCACCACGCCGGTCTCGTGCTGGGCGCCGACCACCCGCAGCGCATCCGGGTCACCTCGGACGGCCGCCTGCGCCTCGCGTTCCCCGGCCCGCGGCCGGACGCGATCGCGCGCGACGACGTCAAGGGCCTCGGCGCGATCCTGTACCTGCTGCTCACCGGCCGGTGGGCACTGCCGGGCGGCCCCCAGGGCGTGCCGGTCGCGCCGACCGGGCCGGACGGGTCCGTGGTCGCCCCGAACGCGCTGCACCCGTACCTGCCGCACGACCTGTCGTCCGTCGCGGTGCGGTCGCTGGAGGACACCTCGGTGGGCGGCATCCGGACGTCCGCCGCGATCCTGCAGGTGCTGGACCAGATCGCGGCCGAGGAAGCCCAGACCGCGCTGATCCCGCCCGTGACGTCGACCCGCGATGACGACGACCAGGTCGTGTGGACGACCCAGCGCCCGCGGCAGGACAAGCAGCAGAAGAAGAAGCTGTGGATCAGCGTCGGTGTGCTCGCCGTGGCCACGCTGACCGTGATCGTCTGGCTGAGCGTGCAGATCGTCGGGTTCTTCAGCGACGAGCCGTCCAAGGGCGGCGGCCCGACCGTGGTGATCAACCAGCCGGGGTCGAACGGCCAGAGCGCGCCGCCACCCGCACCCGCCGGGCCGGTGCAGCCGGCGGCCATCGGCGTCTACGACGTGACCAACAAGCCCGACAACCCGAACCAGGCGAGCCGGGCGGCCGACAACAACGCGGGCACGTTCTGGCGGACCGACAACTACTTCCAGCCGTTCCCGACGCTGAAGCCGGGCATCGGGCTGATGGCCTCGTTCGCGGAGCCGGTGAAGCTGGCCTCGATCACCATCACCTCGCCCAGCAAGGGCACGCACGTCGAGATCAGGTCCGCGTCCGCGCTGGACGCGCCGCTCGAGGAGACCAAGGTCATCGGGGTCGCCGACCTGTCCGACGGGCAGACGCAGATCCAGCTCAACGACCACGAACCGACCGGTCACGTGCTGATCTGGATCACCCAGTTGACGAGCGCCGGCGGCGGCAAGAACCAGTCGGAGATCCGCGAAGTGCTCTACACGAGAGCGCAGTAGAACTCCGAGTAGAACTACTGCCGCACTCTGGGTAGCCCTGTCCGGGTGATCTGTGATCACGCTCGCTAAAGTGCGTTCCGTGACCGCCGCAGCCAGCTCGGACGCCGATCTCATCTCGGCCCACGCCGCAGGTGACCCTTACGCGTTCTCGGAGCTGGTCAAACGGCACCGCGACCGGATGTGGGCGGTGGCGTTGCGCACGCTGCGTGACCCGGAAGAGGCCGCGGACGCGCTGCAGGAGGCGTTCATCTCGGCCTTCCGGGCGGCGTCGTCGTTCCGCGCGGAGTCACAGGTCACCACCTGGCTTCACCGGATCGTGGTGAACGCGTGTCTCGACCGGATGAGACGCCGACAAACAAGACCCACAGTGCCGTTGCCCGAGGCCGGTCCCGGCGAACCCGTCGCGCCCCGTGACGCGATGAGCGACCGCGAGACCAGCCTGATGGTGCAGCAGGCATTGATGGAGCTGCCGGAGGAGCAGCGGGCGCCCATCGTGCTGGTCGACGTCGAGGGCTATTCCGTCGCCGAGACGGCGAAGCTTCTCGGCATCGCGGAAGGCACGGTCAAGAGCCGGTGCGCGCGAGGTCGCGCCAAGCTGGCCAAAGTTCTCGGGCACCTCAGGAACCGAATCGCAGATGCGAACGTCCCAGCTGACGGTGTGAATGTGCAAGAGCAACGTCAGTGGGAGGGCCGATGACCGGCATGGAGCGCGTGCCGATGGGTCCGCCGTGGTCTGTTGACCTCATCGCGGACCTGCACGCGGGCGTGCTGCCCCCTGAGGTCGCCGCACAGCTGCGTCCGAGGGTCGAGGCGGACGCCGAGGCCAGTGAGATCCTGCGGGCGCTCGACGCCACGCTGGAGGACCTGCACTCGCTGCCGCCCGTCCCGATGCCCGACCACGTGGCCGCGCGGATCGACGCCGCGCTGGCCGCGGAGGCCCGTCCCGGCCTCGCACCGGTCGTGTCGCTGAACGACGCGCGCAAGCGCCGCAACCGCCGGCTTGGCATGGGCGGCGCCGGTGTGCTGGTCGCCGCCGCGGCCGCGTTCGGCATCGTGCTGGCCGTGTCGCCGGGCGCGCAGCAGCCGCCCGCGAACGATGCCGCGCCGCCTGCGCAGACGAGCAAGCCGAGTGCCGCGCCTCCGCTCGCGCTCAAGCGCGACGAACTGGGCTCCGCGGTCGGTGAGGTGCTCAAAGCGCAGAACTACGGCCCGCTGGAGACCCCCGACCGGCTGGCCGGCTGCCTGAAGGGCGGCGGCATCACCAGCTCGGGCAACCCGCTCGGCATCAGCCCGGTCGAACTAGAGGGCAAGTCCGCGGTCATGGCGATCCTGCCCGCCGGACTCGGCAAGTACCGGCTGGTCGTGCTGGACCCGGCGACCTGCGGACCGGACAAGCCGGAGGGCGTTCTCGCGGACACGACCGTGGGCCAGAGGTAGTCGCTCAAGTCACGGAATTAGCTGCACCTACGATCCGTTGAGCCAGTCAGACGACGAGATCGAGGAGTTGCAGAGCCGTGAGCGTGCGCAACGTGATCATCATTGGATCGGGACCGGCGGGGTACACCGCGGCGGTCTACGCGGCACGCGCGCAGCTGGAGCCCCTGGTCTTCGAGGGTTCGCAGTACGGCGGCGCCCTCATGACGACGACCGAGGTCGAGAACTACCCGGGCTTCCGCGACGGCATCATGGGCCCCGAGCTCATGGAGCAGATGCGCGAGCAGGCCACCCGCTTCGGTGCGGAGCTGCGCGCCGAGGACGTCGAGTCGGTCGAGCTGACCGGGGAGATCAAGAAGGTCGTCGCGAACGGCGTCGAGTACGAGGCCAAGGCAGTCATCCTCGCGATGGGTGCCGCGGCCCGGTACCTGAACATCCCCGGCGAGCAGGAGCTGCTCGGCCGCGGTGTGTCCGCCTGTGCGACGTGCGACGGCTTCTTCTTCCGCGACCACGACATCGCCGTGGTCGGCGGCGGCGACACGGCGATGGAGGAGGCGACGTTCCTCACGCGCTTCGCCAAGTCCGTGACGGTCATCCACCGCCGCGAGGAGTTCCGCGCCTCGAAGGTCATGCTGGAGCGCGCCCGCGCCAACGAGAAGATCAAGTGGCAGCTGAACACGCAGGTCACCGACGTTCTCGGTGACGGCACCGTGTCGTCGATCAAGATCAAGGACACCCAGACCGGCGCCGAGTCCGAGCTGCCCGTCACCGGTTTCTTCCTCGCGATCGGCCACGACCCGCGCTCGGCGCTGGTCAAGGGCCAGGTCGACCTCGACGCGGAGGGCTACGTCCTGACCAAGGACAAGTCCTCGTACACGAACCTCGACGGCGTGTTCGCCGCCGGCGACCTGGTCGACCACGAATACCGTCAGGCGATCACCGCCGCCGGCTCCGGTTGCAGCGCTGCGATCGACGCGGAGCGGTGGCTCGCCGAGCACGGCACCGAGCAGGCCGAGATCGCCGCCGAGGCCGTCGGTGGCGGCTACGGCAAGAGCAACTGAAGTTCCTTCTGCGAGTCTTTTAGGGAGATCAACATGGCAGGCGCCACCGTCACGGTGACCGACAAGTCGTTCGCGGACGACGTGCTGACCAGCGAGAAGCCCGTGCTGGTCGACTTCTGGGCGACCTGGTGCGGCCCGTGCAAGATGGTTGCCCCGGTGCTGGAGGAGATCGCGGCCGAGCACGGCGAGAAGATCACCATCGCCAAGGTCGACATCGACGCCAACCCGTCGATCGCCCGCGACTACCAGATCATGTCCGTGCCGACGCTGATCCTGTTCCAGGGCGGTCGCCCGGTGAAGCAGATCGTCGGCGCGAAGCCCAAGGCCGCGCTGCTGAAGGACCTGTCGGACGTCCTGGCCTGAGCCGAGGAGTTGCAGAGGACGAGAAGTTCTCTGCAACGCGCAACGTGACCCGCCCGTCTATCGATAAGACGGGCGGGTCACGTTCGTTTTCGTGGCCGTGAACGTGACCTCGGTACAACTGTGAGTAGCCCTGCATCGATCACTTAGCGCAGCAGGGCACAATGAAGGCTTCCCAACTGACGCGCCGACCAAGTTCGGCGCCCTAGTCGAGCGAGGGTGCATGCAGCTGCTCCGCCGCGGGGACGTCGGAAGTGATGTTGCCGAGATCCGGTCGACCCTGACCAGGCTCGGACTGCTTCCGCCGGCCGACCCACAGGCGCCGCCGGTGTTCGACCAGCAGGTCGAGCACGCAGTGCGCGCGTTCCAGCAGCAGCGGGGGCTGATCATCGATGGCATCGTCGGCCCGGCGACCTACCGTTCGCTGCGTGACGCGACGTTCCGGTTGGGGGACCGGCCGCTCGCGTTCCTGATGTCGCAGCCGACGACCGGCGACGACGTGCTGGCACTGCAGGAACGCATGTTGGAGCTCGGCTACGACGCCGGTCGCGCCAACGGCGTGTTCGGCCAGCAGACCGAACAGGCGCTGAAGAACTTCCAGCGCGACTACGGACTGATCGTGGACGGCATGTGCGGTCCGGACACCGTGCGCGCGTTGCGTCAGCTCCAGCCGAAGGTCCGCGGCGGCCGTCCGCAACTGCTGCGCGAGCAGGAGAAGCTCCGCGGGGCGGGCTCGCGCCTGTCCGGCAAGCGGATCGTCATCGACCCCGGCCACGGTGGCCAGGACCGCGGTGTGGTCGTGGACGGGCTGTCCGAAGCCGACCTGATGCTGGACCTGGCCCGTCGCCTCGAAGGCAAGATGGCCGCCACCGGCATGGAGGCGCTGCTCACGCGCGGGCCGGACAACTGCCCGGACGAGAACGAGCGCGCCCGGTTCGCGAACGAGGCAGGCGCCGACCTGATCCTCTCCCTGCACGTCGACGGCAACTCGTCGCCGAACGCGCAGGGCGTGGCGACGTTCCACTACGGCACCGGCAACGGCACGTCGTCCACGGTCGGTGAGGCGCTGGCCGGGTTCATCCAGCGCGAGGTCACCGCCCGCACGACGATGTCGAACTGCGGTTCGCACCCGAAGACGTGGGACCTGCTGCGGCTCACCCGCTGCACGGCCGTCCGCCTCGAGGTGGGTTACCTGACGAACGCGGAGGACCGCGCCCGGCTGGCGACTCCCGGGTTCCGCGACATCGTGGCCGAGGGCATCCTCGTGGCCGTGAAGCGTCTCTACCTGCTCGGCAAGGACGACCAGCCGACGGGCACGTTCACGTTCAACGACCTGCTGCGCTACGAGATGGCCAAGGGCTGATTGCTTGAATGCACGCGGGGCCCTTTCGTACTGCATGTCAGTACGAAAGGGCCCCGCGTGCGGTTCAGGCCGGGCGGAAGCTGGGTTCCGCGGTGGAGACTGTGACGCTGTTGAGGAGCCGTTCGAGAGCGGCCTCCACGTCTTCCTTCCAGGTGATGGAGCTGCGGAGCTCCATCCGCAACCGGGGCCAGCGCGGGTGCGGCCGCACGGTCTTGAAGCCGACGCTCGTGAGGAAGTCGGCCGGCGTGACGCAACTGGCCCCTTCGTCGTCCGGGCGCATGTCGCCGAACGCCTCGATGGCCTTCACGCCACGACGCGTCAGATCCTTCGCCACGGCCTGCACGAGGACTCGCGCGAGTCCGCCCCCTCGGAACTCCGGGAGGACGTCCAGCGACGTCATGAGGACCGCGTCCGGGCTCACCGGAGACGTGGGGAAGGCGGAGCTGCGCGGAACGGCGGCCGGTGGTGCGTAGAAGACCGAACCAGCGGGGATGCCGTCGCAGTAGATGATGCGGCCGCACGAACCCCACTCGAGCAGGACGCTGGAGACCCAGGCTTCCTTCTCGAATTCGGTGTCGCCGTATTCCTCAGCCTGTTCACGCAGGTGAGGAGCCAACTCCCAGAAAACGCACGTCCTGCTGTGCTTGGACAGATGCTCCAGGTTGTCCAGCGTGACGCCCACGACGCGACGGGACACCCCGACCTCCACCCGTTAACACACACAGTGAACCCATACGAGGGTAGGCGAATGTGACGGAACCCGGAAGGCGCGTGCCCTGAACGGGACGACGGTTACACTCGCTCGGGACATTTCCTATACAGGAGTCCCACATGACTGTGCCCGGACAGCCCGCGAAGCAGGGCCCCAGAAGCCTTGACCCCCACCTCCGCCGCTACGCAGCGCGCACGGCAGGGATGACGGCATCGGAGATCCGGGCACTTTTCGCAGTCGCGTCCCGTCCCGAGGTCGTATCGCTGGCCGGTGGCATGCCCCACCTGGCCGCTCTGCCCCTGGAGTCGCTGTCCGCGGAGATCGGTCAGCTGGTCGCCACCGAGGGCCTGGTGGCCCTGCAGTACGGCTCGGCGCACGGCGTCCCGATGCTGCGCGAGCAGATCTGCGACGTGATGGCACTGGAAGGCATCAACGGCCACCCGGACGACGTGGTGGTGACCGTGGGCTCGCAGATGGGCCTCGACATGGTCACCCGGATCTTCTGCGACCCCGGTGACGTCGTCATCGCCGAGGGACCCTCCTACGTGGGCGCCCTGGGGTCGTTCACCGCGTACCAGGCGCAGGTCGTGCACGTCGCGATGGACGCCGACGGGCTCGTGCCGTCGTTGCTGCGAGAGGCCCTCGAGGCGTGCAAGCGCAACGGTCAGCGGGTCAAGTTCCTCTACACGATCCCGAACTTCCACAACCCGGCCGGCGTGACGCTGGCGGTGTCGCGGCGCGCCGAGATCCTGGAGATCTGCCGGACCTACGGCGTGCTGGTCGTGGAGGACAACCCCTACGGGCTGCTCGGGTTCGACGGGCAGACCTACCCGGCGCTGCGGTCGATGGACCCGGACAACGTCGTGTACCTCGGGTCGTTCTCGAAGACGTTCGCGGCCGGTCTGCGGGTCGGCTGGGTGCTGGCTCCGCACGCTGTCCGCGAGAAGCTGGTGCTGGCGGCCGAGTCCGCCACGCTGTGCCCGCCGACGCTGAACCAGATGGTCGTGTCCCGGTACCTGTCGACGCAGGACTGGAAGGGCCAGATCAAGACCTATCGCGAGGCGTACCGGGAACGCCGGGACGCGGCGATCTCCGCTCTCGAACAGCACATGCCGCAAGGTTCCACGTGGAACATTCCGGATGGCGGCTTCTACGTCTGGGTGACGGTTCCGGAGGGCATCAACACCAAGGCGATGCTGCCCCGCGCCGTGACGGCCCGCGTGGCGTACGCGTCCGGCACCGGCTTCTACGCGGACGGCTTCGGCTCCCGCCAGTTGCGGATCTCGTACTGCTACCCGACGCCGGAACGCATCCGCGAGGGCGTCCGCCGCCTGGCGAACGTCATCGAGGAAGAGATGCAGCTGGCCGCGACCTTCGGCGCGACGCCGGGCCGTCAGCTGTCCGGTCCGCAGACCCCGTCGCCCGACACCGCCTGATCCTTGGAGTTCTGCTGTGGCTGACCGCATGGTCGCTGTGCTGTCCGGTGGGCTTTCCCACGAACGTGAAGTCTCGATCCGCTCCGGCCGCCGGTTGTCGGCCGCCCTGCGGTCCGCGGGCGTGACGGTGGAGGAGTGGGACGCCGACGCGTCGTTGCTGACGCGGTTGCGGGACAACCGGCCGGACGCCGTCGTCGTCGCGCTGCACGGTGGCGAGGGCGAGAACGGATCGGTCCAGGCGATCCTCGAGATGTTCGGGGTGCCGTACGTGGGCACCGACTCGCGGGCGTGCCGGCGGGCGTGGGACAAGCCGACCGCGAAGGCCGAACTCGCCCGTGCCGGGCTGGCGACGCCGGAGTGGGTGGTGCTGCCGCACGCGACGTTCCGGGAGCTGGGTGCCAAGCCGGTGCTCGACGCGATGGTCTCGACGCTGGGGCTGCCGTTGATGCTGAAGCCGGACCAGGGTGGCTCGGCGCTGGGCGCCCAGGTCGTCCGTGACGCCGCGGAGCTGCCGCCGGCGATGGTCGGTTGCCTGGCGTACGGGGACACCGTGCTGGCCGAGCAGTTCATCTCCGGGGTGGAGGTGGCGGTCGCGGTGGTCGACGGCCCGGAGGGTCCGTACGCGCTGCCGGCCGTCGAGATCGTTCCGGAGACCGGGGTCTACGACTACACCGCTCGGTACACCGCGGGGCTGACGGACTTCCACGCGCCGGCTCGGTTGGACGCGGCCTCGGCCAAGGTGGTGGGGGAGCTCGCGGTGGCGGCACACCGGCTGCTCGGGCTGCGGGACGTGTCGCGCACCGACGCCATCGTGGCCGAGGACGGGACCGTCTACTTCCTCGAAGTGAACGTGTCGCCGGGACTGACCGAGACGTCGCTCCTGCCGATGGCCGTCGAGGCGGCGGGGCAGTCGTTGGGCGAGATCTACGCCGGTTTGATCGAGCGTGCTGTCGCTCGTTGATCTCTGTTCATAGGTGACGCCCCGTATCCAATTGAATGCGGGGCGTCATCGTCACCGTGACATAAGGCCCTGGTGCGATCCTATGGGCCTACTCCGATGTCCGAATTGTCGTTTCTGGGCTCATCATGCTGATGATCCTTTGAAGATCATCAACTGACCCGAATTCGACGACGATCCGGCCTTTTCGCTGCCCGAGTTCGACCTTCACGCGGGTGTCGAAGTTGTCCGAGAGGCGCTCGGCGAGCTCCTGCAGACCGGGCGCGTGCAGCTGCTTGCGCGGCGCGGCCTTCTCCTTCTTCGGCCTCTCGTTCTTGGCGACCGTCACCGCTTCTTCGGTCGCGCGGACCGACATGCCCTCGGCGATGATCCGTGCCGCTAGGTCTTCCTGCGCTCCCGCGTCGTCCAGACCGAGAAGTGCCCGCGCGTGGCCGGCGCTCAGCACACCCGCCGCCACCCGCCGCTGAACGGGGAGGGGGAGCTTCAGCAGCCGGATGGTGTTCGTGACGACGGGGCGGCTGCGGCCGATGCGGTCCGCGAGTTCCTCGTGCGTGACGCCGAACTCCTCCAGCAACTGCTGGTACGCCGCCGCTTCTTCGAGCGGGTTGAGCTGAACGCGGTGGATGTTCTCCAGCAGCGCGTCGCGCAGCATGACGTCGTCGGCGGTCTGCCGGACGATGGCCGGGATCGTCTTGAGCCCGGCCTGCTGCGTGGCCCGCCACCGGCGCTCGCCCATGACGAGCTCGAAGGTGTCCGCGGTCAGTTCGCGGACCACGATCGGCTGCATGAGCCCGAACTCCTTGATGGAGAACGAGAGCTCGTCGATCGCATCCTGGTCGAACACCTGGCGCGGCTGCTTGGCGTTGGTCCTGATCGCCGTGACCGCGATCTCGCGGTAGATGGCACCCGCGACCTCACCGGCCGGCTGCTGGGTCAGGGTCTTGGTGGACCCGTTGCCGCCCATCGCGGGCCGGATCGTGCTCGGCGCACCGGCCGGCGGACCCTGCGGGATGAGTGCGGCGAGACCGCGCCCGAGCCCGCCCTTGCGCTGCTCCGTCATGCGCCCTCCTTCTTGGCCCCGCGGATCGCGATCTCTTTGGCGGCGTCGAGGTAACTCATCGACCCGCGCGAGCCCGGGTCGTACGTCAGCACCGTCTGCCCGAATCCTGGCGCCTCGGAGACCTTCACGCTGCGCGGAATCACCGTCCGGAGGGCGACGTCGCCGAAGTGACCGCGCACCTCACTGGTCACCTGGTCGGCGAGCTTCGTGCGTCCGTCGTACATGGTGAGGAGGATCGTGGAGATCGCGAGGTCGGGGTTGAGGTGCTGCTGCACGAGCTCGATGTTGCGGATCAGCTGGCTCAGCCCCTCCAGCGCGTAGTACTCGCACTGAATGGGGATCAGCACCTCCTGCGCCGCGACCATCGCGTTGACGGTCAGCAGACCGAGGCTCGGCGGGCAGTCGATGAAGACGTAGTCCGGCTGCAGCTGGTCGAGCGCCTCGGAGGAGAGCGCCTCCTTGAGCCGCGACTCGCGCGCCACCATCGAGACGAGTTCGATCTCGGCACCCGCGAGGTCGATCGTCGCGGGCACGCAGAAGAGGTTCGGTGACGTCGGGCTGACCTGAGCCGCCTCGGCGATGGAGATCTCACCGAGCAACACCTCGTAGACGGACGGCGTGCCGCTGCGGTGCTCGACGGAGAGCGCCGTGCTGGCGTTGCCCTGCGGGTCGAGGTCGATCACGAGCGTCTTGAGTCCGTGAATGGCGAGCGCGGCAGCGAGGTTCACCGTGCTCGTCGTCTTGCCGACGCCACCCTTCTGGTTGGCGACGGTCATCACCCGGCGATGGGTCGGGCGGGGGAGCAGTGACTCGTCGGGGTGCAGCACGCTTGCCGCACGAGCCGCCTCTTCTGCAATCGGGGTCCACACCACGGCGCTGTCATCTCCGTTGTTGGTCGGCTTGGCTTGGTGTTTGGGAGGCTTCGTTTCACGTGGAACATCGGCAGCCTGGAACTCCGGGTACACGCTCAACGATCCCTCCGCGTCTGGCGCTCCACGATGAGCACCGTCGTAGGCACCTCAAGTACATCCGCTCCCACGACGACGACGTGTGCGTTGGCGCCCCCGGCTTTGAGCACCGCCTCGCCGTCGCGTTCGAGCTCCTCCTGCGCACGCTCGCCCTTGAGCGCAACCATCCGCCCGCCGCCCCGGAGCAGCGGAAGGCACCACTTCGTCAGCTTCTCCAGCGGAGCCACCGCCCGCGCCGTCGCGGCGTCGCAGTTCAGCAACTGCTTGCGGATGGGCCCTTCCTCCGCGCGTCCCCGGAGGACCGTCACGTTGTCGAGCTGGAGCCGTTCCTTCACTTCCTCGAGCCACGCGATGCGGCGCGCCATCGGCTCGAGAAGCGTGATCCTCAGGTCGGGTCGCGCGATGGCGAGCGGCACCCCCGGCAGCCCGGCGCCCGAGCCCACGTCCACGACACGTTCGTTGGGCTGGAACAGCTCCTCGATCACCGCCGAGTTCAGCACGTGCCGATCCCAAATCTTCTCGACTTCACGGGGACCAATGAGTCCACGCTCGACGCCGTGCTCCTCCAGGAGCCGGACAAACTCAGCGGCACGCTCAACGTGCTCACCGAAGACGAGCTTCGCGCTGTCGGGCAACTCCCCGGCCATGTTCTCCGTCCGCGTTTCACGTGAAACCACGCGGCGGCGGTGTTCCCAGCGGCCGGTGGAAAAGCTGGCGAATGCCAGGGCACCATCATGACGGATCGACCGCGTGCCGCGCCAAATCCTGAGCGCCGTTTCACGTCAAACTTGGGGGAAAGTTGCATCCGACGCTCTACACGGTCGCCCGGCTTGGTCCGGGGACGGTTTCGACGATGGGGCATCCGGCCGGCGGGGGACTGCTGGAGGGCAAGGTTCGCGGGCTGCGTCGGGTTGGGGTTGATGTGCTCGTGTCGGCGCAGACCGATGAGGAGCGGATCGAGTGCGATCTGGTGGATGAGGAGCGGGTGGTGGTCGCTGCTGGGATGCGGTACGTGTGCTTGCCGATTCCGGATCGGTCTGTGCCGGATGTTGGGGCGGCTGTGGGGGTGGTTGCTCCGCTCCACTCGTTGTATGTGGGTGGGGCGCATGTGGTGTTCCACTGTTGGGCTGGGGTGGGGCGGTCTTCATTGTTGGCTGGGTTGTTGTTGGGGATGGATGGGGTTTCGCCTGGGGAGGCTTGGGAGTGGATTTCGGCGGCTCGGGGGCGGGTTGTGCCGGACACCGTTGAGCAGGGGGAGTGGTTGGCTGCTTGGTGGGAGGGGCGGGGGTAGGTGTTTCACGTGGAACACGTGGGGTGCCGTGGGGTGGCTGACTTGGCGTGGGGCTGACTGTGCGTGTGGGTGGCTGATTGGCGTAGGTTTGCTGACTTGTCCATGGGCGGCTGGCTTTGTCTGTGAACGGCTGGGGTGCAGCCGGCGGGTGGCAGCGGCAGGGTTGGGTTGCGAGGGCGGGCGCCGGTTCCAGCGGGGTGGTCGCCTGCCGTGCGGGCGGTCGCCTTGCGAGGGGCTGGGGGTTAGGCAGTGCGCGGGTCGGCTTGCGGTGGCCTGTCGCGTCCCAGCGGGGTGGGTCACCAATGCGCTCGGGTCGCCTTGTTTGGGTGGTCGCTCAGGCAGGACCGGGCCGGTGCCGGTCATCGCCGCTTCGCGACGATAGCGATTGGGGCTTGACCTTGAGCCTCTGGCGGGATGCTTAAACGGCCGGAAAAGGCCGGGCTGAAAAGCGCCCGGCCGTGCCCATGAGGGGAGCATCCCGCCCACTCAAGGTCAAGCCCCAATCGCAGTGCGGTGGTCGCTTCATGACCGCTTGACCAGCAGACCAAGGTTCACACGCCTCGGCTTCGCCGTTGCGTTGGATGGCAGGGTGGCTCGGCTTCGCCGTTGCCCTGACCGCGCGGTTCCTTGGTCATCGCGTCCGGTCTTCGTGTCGTGTCGACATGTCGGCACCGGGTGCAGTGTCCCGTTGTTGAGCTTCTGTTGTGGCGGGCCCTCAACCGATCGTGTGCTGACGGCAGGCGGGGTCTGCCCGTACTGCTCGGCGTCTGGCTTCGCTTGCTTCCTGTTCCGTCTCTTGCTCGTTCTGTCCGGGACAGCAAACGGCCCCTGATTCCGGTGGAACCAGGGGCCGTGGAATGCGGAAGCTGTCAGGGCTTCGGGAAGATGATGACCCGGCGCTGCGGCTCCTCGCCTTCGCTCTCGCTGTGCACGCCCGCGACCGTGGCAACGGCGTCGTGGACGACCTTGCGCTCGAACGGGGTCATGGGATGCAGGCGGGCGCGTTCGCCTGAGGCGGCCACCTTCTCTGCGGTGGTCTTGCCCATCTCCGCCAGTTCTGCCCGGCGGCCCGCTCGCCACTGGGCGATGTCCAGCATCAGGCGGGAGCGGACCCCCGTTTCCTGCTGGACTGCCAGGCGGGTGAGTTCCTGGAGCGACTCGAGGACGTTGCCTCGGGGGCCCACCAGCTTGGCGAGGTCTTCGCCGCCGTCGATGCTGACGATGGCCCGGCCGCTCTCCACGTCCAGGTCGATGTCGCCGTCGTAGTCGAGCAGGTCGAGCAGGCGCTCGAGGTAGTCGCCTGCGATGTCGCCTTCCTGGACGAGCAGGTCCTCGGTCTTGCTCTGCGACTGCGGCTCGGCCGTGTTCTCGGACTCGGCCGCGGCCTCCGACGACGCCTCCACGTCGTCGGTCGCCTGCAAGGTCTCCGACACGATGTCTCCTCTCCGGGGCAACGCCCGAAATCAGCGGCGCTTCTTGCTGCCCGGCTTCTTGCTGGTGGATCGGCCTGGGGTCAGGCCGGGGATGTCGGTGTTCGCGTTGCCGTTGCCGGCGTCCGGGGAAGCCTTCGGCGCTCCGCTCGGGCCCGCGGTCGGCATGCGCTTGGCGCCGTTGGCCGGCTTGGCTCCGGGGGCGGGCTTCTTCGGGTTGACCGGCTTCGCGCCGGGCTTCGGAGCGAGGGCCTGACGGGTCTCGACGACCGTGGCCTTCTTCTCCTCTTCCTCGGAGTCGATGCGCTTGTAGACGAAGTGCTGCTGGCCGAGGGTCCACGCGTTGTTGGACAGCCAGTACAGCAGGATCGCGACGGGGAAGAAGAAGCCACCGGCCAGGACGCCCAGGGGGAAGATCCAGAGCGTCAGCTTGTTCATGATGGCCGTCTGCGGGTTGTCCAGCGCGGCCTGGTTCTGGCGGGCGACCGAGTGGCGGGCCGTGAAGTGGGTCGCGATGGACGCCACGATCATCAGCGGCACCGACAGCAGGATGACGTTCAGGCGCTCGGTGCCGTACTGGGCCAGCTGGTCGCCCGGCATCGTGATGAACGTCGAGAGGTTCGTGCCGAAGAGCTTGGCGTTGACGAACGAGTCGACGCCCTGCTTGTCGAAGAAGTAGACCTCGCCCCAGCCGGGCTTGAACGAGCGCAGCACGTGGAACAGACCGATGAACACCGGGATCTGCACCAGCATCGGCAGGCAGCCGCCGAGCGGGTTGACGCCGTGCTCGGACTGCAGCTTCTGCATCTCCTGCGCCTGGCGCTGGCGGTCGTTCGGGAACTTCTTCTTGATCTTCTGCATCTCCGGCGCGAACTCCTGCATCTTCCGCATGGAGCGCACCTGGCCGACGAACGGCTTGAAGAGGATGGCGCGGAGGGTGAAGACCAGGAAGATCACGGCCAGCGCCCAGGCGAAGCCGCTCGACTCACCGAAGACCTTGCCGAACACCCAGTGCCAACACCACAAGATGAAGGACACCGGGTAGTAGATGAAGTTGAGCACGGGAGCTACTCCTCGGTGGATACGTCGGGGACCTGCCGCCTCGGCGGAACGGGGTCCAGGCCTCCAGGGTGCCAGGGTCCGCAGCGCAGCAACCGGCGGATGGTCAGCCAGGTTCCTCGAAGTGCGCCGTGGACTGTCAGGGCTTCCACCGCGTACGCACTGCAACTCGGGTAGAAGCGGCATGTCGGCGGCAGCAGCGGCGAGATGAACTTCCGGTAGAAGTGCACCGGCAGCAGCGCGACCTTCGCGGGCAACGTGGTCATCGCAGCACCTTGCGCAGGGCAGAAGAGAAATCGGCGGCGAGCTCGGAACTCGACGCCTCGGCTGCTGGAGCCAACGCCCGGACCACGACGAGAGTTCCCGGCGGCATCTCTGCCAGCGCGGGACGCACCACGTGGCGCAGGCGCCTGTAGACACGGTGGCGGACCACCGAGTTGCCCACTGCCTTGCTCACGACGAAGCCCACCTTGGACGAATCCAAGGTGGGCACGTCAGGCTTCAAGACGTGGACGACCAACCGGGGTCGTCCGGCGCGGCGGCCTCGGCGGACCACCAGGCCGAAGTCCTGGCTGCGGGTGAGCCGGGCGGCCGGTGGTAGCACGACGACGCTGCGCTTACCAGCCGCGGTCAGGCGGACAGAGTGGCACGGCCCTTGCTGCGGCGCGCGGCCAGAATGGCGCGGCCGGCGCGGGTCCGCATGCGCAGCCGGAAGCCGTGCGTCTTCGCGCGGCGGCGGTTGTTGGGCTGGAAGGTGCGCTTACCCTTGCTCACGGTCGGTCTCCCGGTGCTTCACTGCTGACAAAAGCCTTGTGGTTGTCCCCGACGGCAGTGGACGTAGGCGCGCGAAAGGCGCCCGTCGCAAGCGGGAGACTCGTACGAGGGTACGCATGCCCGGGTGCGGCAACCAAATCGGGGTGGGCCACGCCACGTCTTGTGGGGGGTGCCGGGCCTTGTTACCGTTCGTCCTTCGCGCGTGCCGGGCTGGCGTGGGAGCCGCCACCGACCGGCAACACAACGCACCTTTTAGTGCACAGTTGTGGATAACTCTGTGGATACCTCTATTCTCCGTGTCCACGTGTGGAGTCTTGGGCTCCGGTGGAGGGGAGGGGAGCGCGGAGGTGTCGAACCAGCAGGTCGATCTTGGTCTCGTGTGGGCCGAGGTGGTGCAGGAACTGGCGACCAGCCACCTGTCCCCCCAGCAGCGCGCGTGGATGAGGGTCACCCGTCCGATCGGGTTGCTGGATGGAACGGCACTGCTCGCTGCTCCCAGTGACTTCGCGAAAGAGGCGATCGAACGCGCACTGCGCGACCCGATCACCGCGGCGCTCTCCCGCAGGCTGGGCCGTACGGTCTCGCTCGCGGTGAAGGTCGACTCGCCGGAGCCGGTGAGTCCCATGAGCCCGCCCACCACGCCCATCCCGGTCCAGGCGATCCAGCCCGTGGCGCCGGTCCAGATCCCGCCGGTTCCCGGCACCGCGAACGGCGACACGCCCGGCTCCGTGATCACGGAGGACGCGGTCGCCGCCGACGGTGCCGAGGAAGAGGTCGACGAGGCCGGCGACGCGCTCGCCGCCGTCACCGAGATCTGGCCGACCTTCAACACCGCCAACGCGGCGGTCGCCGCGGCGCCGAACGCGAACCTGCCGTACACGCGGCCCGCGAACCCGTCGCCGTCGCAGACCCGGCTGAACGAGAAGTACAACTTCGACACGTTCGTCATCGGCGCCTCGAACCGGTTCGCGCACGCCGCGGCCGTCGCGGTGGCCGAGGCTCCGGCCAGGGCGTACAACCCGCTCTTCATCTGGGGCGAGAGCGGTCTCGGCAAGACGCACCTGCTGCACGCCGTCGGGCACTACGCCCAGCGCCTGTTCCCCGGCATGCGCGTGCGGTACGTGTCAACCGAGGAGTTCACCAACGACTTCATCAACTCGCTGCGTGACGACCGCAAGGTCGCCTTCCAGCGCCGCTACCGGGACATCGACGTCCTGCTCGTCGACGACATCCAGTTCCTGGAGGGCAAGGAAGGTACGCAGGAGGAGTTCTTCCACACGTTCAACACGCTCCACAACACGAACAAGCAGATCGTGGTGTCGAGCGACCGGCCGCCCAAGCGGCTGGAGACGCTGGAAGACCGTCTGCGCACGCGGTTCGAGTGGGGCCTGATCACGGACATCCAGCCGCCCGAGCTGGAGACCCGGATCGCGATCCTCCGCAAGAAGGCGGCGCAGGACCGGCTCGCGGCCCCGGCCGACGTGCTGGAGTTCATCGCCTCCCGCATCGAGCGGAACATCCGCGAGCTCGAAGGCGCGCTCATCCGCGTCACGGCGTTCGCGTCGCTCAACCGGCAGCCGGTCGACATCCAGCTCGCCGAGATCGTGCTGCGCGACCTGATCCCCGACTCGCACGCGCCTGAGATCACCGCACCGATGATCATGGCGGTCACCGCCGAGTTCTTCCAGGTCTCGATCGACGACCTGTGCGGCCCCGGCAAGACGAAGGCGCTCGCGCAGGCACGGCAGATCTCCATGTACCTGTGCCGGGAACTGACCGACCTGTCGCTGCCGAAGATCGGCCAGACGTTCGGCGGCCGCGACCACACGACGGTCATGCACGCGGACAAGAAGATCCGCAAGGAGATGGCCGAACGCCGGCGGATCTACGACCAGGTGCAGGAGCTGACGTCGCGCATCAAGCAGCGCGCCCGCCACACTCCCTGATCTCGCCCGGGTGGCAACGAAGGGGTCCTCCATCGCGGAGGGCCCCTTTTCGCGTGCCCGAGACGGGGCGGGCGACCGGACCCCGGCGCCTGGGGACGCGACCGGCGGGGCGAGAGGCGAGCACCCGGGTGTTGGCCGCGGCTCGACGGCCAACACCCGGGGACGGCTTCGGCGCAACGATGGGACTGCATCAGTCCGTGCGGCTCCAACCACCACCACGCGCCGCACACGTACCCAGGTAGACGAGGCTCGATCCGCCGCGCGGCGAGGCTTTCTGTTCGCCCCCGGCACTCGAAGGGGTGGGGACAACTGGAAAAGTCTGTGGCCCCGGCCACGATCTGGCCACAGAAGCCTGTTGAACACCCGGGTACAACTGGCCCGCACCCGGGGACGCACCCGGGGACAACTGTGGACGATCTGTGGATCGCCGGCTGTGCACAACTGGTTGTCCCCGGGTGCGTCGATCTGTCCCCGGGTGCTGTCCCCCCTTAGTCCACATGGTGACTGCCCCCTTGACCTGCATGTTCAAGGGCTGTCCCCACAATCCACAACCCTTACTGTTACTGCTGTTTGATCTCTTCTAGGAAGAACTCAAAAGCAAAACAGCGGTGGACAGCTCCCGGGGATCGGTGCCCGAACCCCGAAGTGACGGGAAGGGCCAGGACGCTCTAACGTGGTTGCTCCGCACCTCGGTCAGCCGAGGTCGAGGCTCCCTAACCCCCACTGGCACGTTGTCGTGGTTGGGCTTGTCGACTGTCGAGGAAAGGACGCCTCATGAAGATCCGCGTCGAACGCGACGGCCTGGCCGACGCTGTCGCCTGGGTCGCTCGCAGCCTTCCGTCCCGTCCGCCGGTCCCCGTGCTGGGCGGCGTGCTGCTCGACGCGGAGTCTGACGATTCGCTGACGGTGTCCGGGTTCGACTACGAGGTCTCCGCTCAGGTCGGTGTCCCGGCGACGATCGCCGACGGTGGCCGCGCTCTGGTCTCCGGGCGTCTTCTCGCCGACATCACCAAGGCGCTGCCGAACCACCCCGTCGAGATCGCGGTCGACGGCGCCCGGATGATGATCACCTGTGGCAGTGCCCGGTTCAGCCTCCCGACGATGCCGGTCGAGGACTACCCGGCCCTGCCCTCGATGCCCCAGTTGATCGGTGAACTCCCCGGCGAGGTCTTCGGTGAGGCGGTCAGCCAGGTCGCCGTCGCGGCCGGCAAGGACGACACGCTCCCGATGCTGACCGGCGTCCGCGTCGAGATCGGCGAGGGCAAGCTGACCCTCGTCGCCACCGACCGGTTCCGGCTCGCCATGCGGGAGTTCCCCTGGGAGCCGGACGCAACCCTCGGGGAGGTCGCGGTCCTCGTCCCGGCCCGCACGCTCGGCGACGCGGCCAAGACGCTCGGCTCGTCCGGCAGCAAGGTCGAGATGTCGCTCGCGGCCAACGACGGACTGCTCGGTCTCTCCGGCTCCGGCAAGCGGACCACCACCCGCCTGCTCGACGCGGACTTCCCGAAGTACCGCCAGTTGCTGCCGTCCGAGCACAGCGCCGCGGCGATCATCGACATCGACGCGCTGCAGCAGGCGATCAAGCGCGTGTCGCTCGTCGCCGAGCGCGGCACGCAGGTGCGCCTCGAGTTCGTCGACGGCGGTCTGCGCCTGTCCGCCGGTGGCGACGACGAGGGTTCGGCCGAGGAAGAGCTCCCCGTCGAGTACACCGGCGACGCGGTCACCATCGCGTTCAACCCGGGCTACCTGCTCGACGGACTCGGTGCGGTCCGCACGCAGAAAGTCCACTTGTCCTTCACCACACCCAGCCGACCGGCATTGCTGAAGCCGGTGGACGAGGATGGGAACGTGGCGCCGGGCTACCTGTACCTGCTCATGCCCGTTCGCCTTCCCGGCTGAGAAAACCCTTACCGGGTACCAGAAGAACACAGGGGAGAACACCGTGCAGCTCGGACTCGTCGGCCTCGGCAAGATGGGTTTCAACATGCGCGAGCGGGTGCGCCGGGCCGGTCACGAGGTGATCGGCTACGACCGCAACCCCGAGGTCAGCGACTCGGAGTCGCTGGCGGACATGGTGTCCAAGCTCGAAGCGCCGCGCGTGGTGTGGGTGATGGTGCCCGCCGGCGACATCACCCGTAACACCGTGAAGGAGCTGTCCGAGCTCCTGTCGCCGGGTGACCTCGTCATCGACGGCGGCAACTCCAAGTTCACCGACGACCGGGTCCACGCGGACCTGTTGGCGGAGAAGGAGATCGGCTACGTCGACTGCGGTGTGTCCGGCGGTGTGTGGGGCCTCGAGAACGGCTACGCGCTGATGGTCGGCGGCGACGCCGCGCACGTCGAGCTCGCGATGCCGATCTTCGACGCGCTGCGTCCGGAGGGTCCCCGCGAGGAGGGCTTCGCGCACGCGGGCAAGGTCGGCGCCGGCCACTACTCGAAGATGGTCCACAACGGCATCGAGTACGGCCTGATGCAGGCGTACGCCGAGGGCTTCGAGCTGCTCGACAAGACCGACGTCGTGGACAACGTGCCCGCCGTGATCTCGGCCTGGCAGCGCGGAACGGTCGTGCGCTCGTGGCTGCTCGACCTGCTGGTGCGCGCGCTGGAGTCCGACCCGGAGCTCGACGACCTGCGCGGGTACGTCGAGGACTCGGGTGAGGGCCGGTGGACCGTCGAGGAGGGCATCAACAACGCGGTGCCGCTCCCGGTGATCTCCGCCGCGCTCTTCGCGAGGTTCCAGTCGCGGCAGGAGGACTCGCCCGCGATGCGTGCGGTCGCCGCGCTGCGCAACCAGTTCGGCGGTCACTCGGTGCACCTCGCCGGACCGTCGTCCGGCGGCGGCAGCACCCAGGGCTAGCGAGAGTGCACGTCAGACATCTCCAGGTCAGCGACTTCCGGTCCTGGGAGCTCGCCGACCTGGAGCTCGAGCCCGGCGCGTCGGTGCTCGTCGGGCGCAACGGCCAGGGCAAGACGAACCTGGTCGAGGCGATCGGGTACGTGGCGACGCTGGGTTCGCACCGCGTCTCCAGCGACGGGCCGCTGATCCGGCACGGCGCCCAGCGCGCCGTCGTGCGGGCGGCCGTGGTCAACGACGACCGCGAGCTGCTCGTGGAACTGGAGATCACGGCCGGCAAGTCGAACCGGGCGCGGATCAACCGGGGTCCGGTGCCGCGTCCGCGTGACGTGCTCGGGATCCTGCGCACCGTGCTGTTCGCACCGGAGGACCTCTCTCTGGTGCGGGGCGATCCGAGCGACCGGCGGCGGTTCCTCGACGAGATGCTCGTGCTGCGCACACCGCGTTACGCCGGTGTCCGCAGTGACTACGACCGTGTCCTGAAGCAGCGCAGCGCGTTGTTGAAGACGGTGAAGCACTCCCGATCGGCGGACCTGTCGACGCTCGACGTCTGGGACGGGCATCTCGCCAAGCACGGCGCGGAGCTCCTGGCCGCGCGGTTGAAGCTGATCCGCGACATGGCGGACCACGTGACCTCGGCGTACGCGGAGGTCGCTCCGGAGTCGCGTCCGGCGCTCATCTCGTACCGGTCGAGCGTCGGCGACCTGCCGGAGGACAGGGAGAGCATCGAGGACCTGCTGCTGGCCGAGCTGGACCGCGTGCGGCGGCAGGAGATCGAACGGGGCGTGTGCCTCGTCGGTCCGCACCGGGACGACCTGGACCTGACGCTCGGCGAACTGCCGGCGAAGGGCTACGCCAGTCACGGAGAGTCATGGTCTTTCGCCCTCGCCCTGCGGCTGGGCGGGTACGAACTGATGCGTGTCGACGGCATCGAACCGGTGCTCGTGCTGGACGATGTGTTCGCGGAACTCGACCGCGGCCGGCGTCGGCAACTGGCCAAGGTGGCAGCTGCCGCCGAGCAGGTGCTGATCACCGCGGCGGTGGCCGAGGACGTTCCGGACGAACTGGTCGGTGCCCGGTTCGAGGTACAGGGCGGGGAGGTACGGCGTGTCTGACTCGGAGGCTGACTCTCGGGGTTCGAAGCCCCCACATGTAGCTCGATCGGGTGTGTCCGCCCACACATCTGGGGACAAGTCTGTGGATGGTGTGGATAACTCCGTCACAAATCCGGACTTGTCCACAGGTTCATTCACACCTGAGGGTGAGCAGCTGAAGGGTTCGGACCTCGCCAGGGCCGCTCTGGAGGCGGCGAAGGCGGCCGCGAAGGCGCGCGGACGGGTGCCGGGGAGCAAGTCGACGGGCCGTCCGGTCAACCGCCGGCGGCGTCGCTGGTCGGGCCCGGGCCCGGACGACCGCGACCCCCAGCCGCTCGGCCGGATCGCGTCCAGGATCGCGGCGGACCGCGGCTGGGTCGAGCAGTTGCAGGGTGGCCAGGTCTTCGGTCGTTGGGCAAAATTAGTGGGTGAGGACGTCGCCGAGCACGCGACACCGATCGCTCTCAGTGACGGGGAACTGACGGTCCAGGCGTCGTCGACGGCGTGGGCCACCCAGCTGCGCCTTCTGCAGCGCGAGCTGATCAAACGGATCGCCGCGGGTGTGGGCAACGGCGTCGTCAAGAGGCTCAGGATCAAGGGACCGGACGCTCCGAGCTGGCGACACGGCCCCAGGCACGCGCCTGGGCGCGGTCCGCGTGACACCTACGGGTGAGGTCCTGTCAAGGGCTCAGCGGCGATTCTGTGGCTCAATGAGTGTTCACCAGCGGATTTGAACCCCCGTTTCGGCGGTCCTGACCCGTCTGATGGCGCTTGAGGCGCTCTGTGACCGAATCAAAGGTGTCCTTGGCCCCGTTCTGTCGGGGTGCACCGGTAGAATCACAGAAGCGTCACCCATCACCGTGCGGGTCCTGCCCGCATCAGCGAGGAGACTCCAGGCCCGTGTCAGCTAAGAAGAATGAGTACGGCGCGTCCTCGATCACCGTCCTCGAAGGCCTCGAGGCAGTGCGCAAGAGGCCGGGCATGTACATCGGCTCGACCGGCGAGCGCGGTCTGCACCACCTGGTCCAGGAGGTCGTGGACAACTCCGTCGACGAGGCGATGGCCGGTTACGCGACGAAGGTCGACGTCACCCTGCTGGCCAACGGCGGCGTCCGGGTGATCGACGACGGTCGCGGCATCCCGATCGACATGCACCCGGTCGAGAACGTGCCGACCGTCGAGGTCGTCATGACCAAGCTGCACGCGGGCGGCAAGTTCGACAGCGACTCCTACGCGGTGTCCGGCGGTCTGCACGGCGTCGGCATCTCCGTGGTGAACGCGCTGTCCACCGCCGTCGACCTCGAGATCAGGCGCCAGGGTCACGTCTGGACCCAGCGCTACGAGGGCTCCAAGCCCGCGCACGAGCTGCGCCAGGGCGAGGCGACCGACGAGACCGGCACCACGGTCACGTTCTGGGCCGACCCGGAGATCTTCGAGACGACGACGTACAACGTCGAGACGATCGCGCGCCGCCTGCAGGAGATGGCGTTCCTCAACAAGGGGATCACGATCATCCTGCGCGACGAGCGGGTCTCGGAGGAGGACGAGGAAGCCGACGCCGAGGGCCACCAGGCCGCGGTGAAGGAACGCGTCTACCACTACCCCGGTGGGCTCGAGGACTTCGTCCGCCACATCAACCACACCCGCGAAGCGGTGCACCAGAAGGTCATCGCGTTCGAGGCGAAGGGCGAGGACCTCGAGGTCGAGGTCGCGATGCAGTGGAACACCGGCTACACGGCGTCGGTCTACACGTTCGCGAACACGATCAACACGCACGAGGGCGGCACGCACGAGGAGGGCTTCCGCGCCGCGCTGACGCGCGTCGTCAACGAGTACGCGCGCGAGAAGAAGCTCCTCAAGGAGAAGGACACCAACCTCACCGGTGACGACATCCGCGAGGGTCTCGCCGCGATCATCTCGGTGAAGTTGAAGGAGCCCCAGTTCGAGGGTCAGACGAAGACCAAGCTGGGCAACAGCGAGGCGAAGTCGTTCGTGCAGAAGTCGACGAACGAGCACCTGGCCGACTGGTTCGAGCGTCACCCCAACGAGGCGAAGACGATCGTCAGCAAGGCGGTCTCGTCGGCGCAGGCCCGCATGGCCGCGCGCAAGGCCCGTGAACTGGTCCGCCGCAAGGGTGCGCTGGACATCGGCGGCCTGCCGGGCAAGCTGAAGGACTGCCGCTCCACCAACCCGGAGGAGTGCGAGCTCTACGTCGTCGAGGGCGACTCCGCCGGCGGCTCGGCCAAGGAAGGCCGGGACTCCATGTACCAGGCCATCCTGCCGATCCGCGGCAAGATCATCAACGTGGAGAAGGCGCGCATCGACCGCGTGCTGAAGAACAACGAGGTCCAGAGCATCATCACGGCTCTGGGCACCAGCATCCACGAAGAGTTCGACCTGTCGAAGCTCCGCTATCACAAGATCATCATGATGGCGGACGCCGACGTCGACGGTCAGCACATCCGCACGCTGCTGCTGACGCTGCTGTTCCGCTTCATGCAGCCGCTCATCGAGCACGGCCACGTCTACCTCGCACAGCCGCCGCTTTACAAGATCAAGTGGCAGCGCACCGAGCCGGAGTACGCCTACTCCGACCGCGAGCGCGACGGCCTGATCAGGGAAGGTCTCGCGGCGGGCAAGAAGCTCGGCAAGGAAGACAACATCCAGCGCTACAAGGGTCTCGGCGAGATGAACGCCGAGGAGCTGTGGGAGACCACGATGGACCCGGCGAACCGGGTGCTCCTCCAGGTCACCATGGACGACGCCGCCACCGCCGACGAGCTGTTCAGCGTGCTCATGGGTGAGGACGTCGAGGCGCGCCGCTCGTTCATCACGCGCAACGCCAAGGACGTGAAGTTCCTGGACGTCTGAGTCCGGTCCCTTCTAGACATCCACGGCTGGCGAAGAGGAAAGAAGAACCGTGACTGAGACGACCCTTCCGCCGGAGCACGACCGCACCGAGCCGGTCGACATCCAGCAGGAGATGCAGAACTCCTACATCGCGTACGCGATGAGCGTCATCGTCGGCCGGGCACTGCCGGACGTGCGCGACGGACTCAAGCCCGTCCACATCCGCGTGCTCTACTCGATGTTCGACTCGGGGTTCCGGCCGGACCGCGGCTACAACAAGTGCGCCCGCGTCGTCGGCGACGTGATGGGCAACTACCACCCGCACGGCGACTCGTCGATCTACGACGCGCTCGTGCGGCTCGCCCAGCCGTGGGCCATGCGGTACCCGCTGATCGACGGCCAGGGCAACTTCGGCTCGCCGGGCAACGACCCCGCCGCCGCCATGCGCTACACCGAGTGCCGCCTGACCCCGCTGGCCATGCAGATGCTCGCGGACATCGAGGAAGAGACCGTCGACTTCCGCGACAACTACGACGGCCGCATCCAGGAGCCGACGGTCCTGCCGTCCCGCATCCCCAACCTGCTGATCAACGGCAGCTCGGGCATCGCGGTCGGCATGGCGACGAACATCCCGCCGCACAACCTCCGCGAGGTCGCGTCGGGCGTGGTGTGGGCGCTGGACAACTGGGAGGCCTCCGACGAGGACACCCTCGAAGCCGTGATCGAGCGGATCAAGGGCCCGGACTTCCCGACGTACGGTCAGATCCTCGGCAACTCGGGCATCCAGGACGCGTACCGCACCGGCCGCGGCTCGGTGAAGATGCGCGCCGTCATCGAGGTCGACGAGGACGCCAAGGGCCGCACGATCCTGGTCGTCACCGAGCTGCCCTACCAGGTCAACCCCGACAACCTCGTCGAGAACATCGCCGCGCTCGTGCGTGACGCGAAGCTCACGGGCATCTCGAACATCGCGGACGAGTCGAACAGCCGCAGCGGCATGCGCATCGTGATCACGCTGAAGCGCGACGCGGTGGCGAAGGTCGTGCTGAACAACCTCTACAAGCACACCCAGCTGCAGTACTCGTTCGGCGTGAACATGCTGGCGCTGGTCGACGGCGTGCCGCGCACCCTGCGGCTCGACCAGATGATCCGCCACTACGTGAAGCACCAGATCGAGGTCATCGTCCGGCGGACCAGGTTCCGCCTGCGCAAGGCCGAGGAGCGCGCGCACGTGTTGCGCGGTCTGGTCAAGGCGCTCGACCACCTCGACGAGGTCATCGCGCTGATCCGCCGGTCGCAGACGCCGGACATCGCGCGCACGGGCCTGATGGAGCTGCTCGACGTCGACGAGATCCAGGCGAACGCGATCCTGGAGATGCAGCTGCGCCGCCTGGCGGCACTGGAACGCCAGAAGATCATCGACCAGCTGGCCGAGATCGAGGTCGAGATCGCGGACCTCCAGGACATCCTCGCGAAGCCGGAGCGGCAGCGCGCCATCGTGCGCGACGAGCTCATGGCCATTGTGGACAAGTACGGCGACGACCGGCGCACGGAGATCATCCCGTTCGACGGCGACGTGTCCATGGAGGACCTGATCGCGGTCGAGGACGTGGTCGTCACGATCACGCGCACCGGCTACGCGAAGCGCACCAAGACCGACCTCTACCGGGCGCAGAAGCGCGGCGGCAAGGGCGTGCAGGGCGCACAGCTCAAGCAGGACGACATCGTCGCGCACTTCTTCGTGTGCTCGACGCACGACTGGATCCTGTTCTTCACGAACAAGGGGCGGGTGTACCGCACGAAGGCGTACGAGCTGCCCGAGGCGAACCGCAACGCCCGCGGCCAGCACGTCGCGAACCTCCTCGCGTTCCAGCCGGAGGAGGAGATCGCGCAGGTCATCCAGATCAAGAACTACGACGTGTCGCCGTACCTCGTGCTGGCCACCCGCAAGGGTCTGGTGAAGAAGTCGAAGTTGTCCGACTTCGATTCCAACCGATCGGGTGGACTAATCGGCATCAACCTGCGTGAGGACGACGAGCTGGTCGGAGCCGTGCTGTGCTCAGCAGATGACGACCTGCTCATGGTGTCCGCGGACGGCCAGTCGATCCGCTTCCACGCCACCGACGACGTGCTGCGCCCCATGGGGCGTGCCACGTCAGGCGTGCAGGGCATGCGCTTCAACGCCGATGACGAGCTGCTTTCCGTCGGTGTCGTCCAAGAGGGCCTGTTCGTTTTGGTCGCGACGGACGGTGGGTACTCGAAGCGAACGCCCATCGAGGACTACCCGGTCCAGGGGCGTGGCGGCAAGGGTGTGCTGACCATTCAGCACGACCGCCGACGTGGGAGGCTGGTGGGCGCGCTCATCGTCGACGTCGACGACGAGCTCTACGCCATCACCTCGAGCGGCGGGGTCATCAGGACTCGAGCCGAGCAGGTGCGCAAGGCTGGACGGCAGACGAAGGGCGTGCGGCTGATGAACCTCGGCGAGAGCACCACTTTGATCGCCGTCGCACGCAACGCGGACGAGCCCAGCGACGTCATCATCAGTGAGGCGTCTGCCGCGGAGGACTCTGCCGCTGACCAGGCAGCCACCCCCACCGACTCGGCTGAGTAGTCGGATTCGCTAGCGAGAGGTCAAGGACAAGCTCGTGACTCCACCCGAGAACCGCGAAGGTCGGGACGCGGACAAGACCGCGGTGATCACCAAACCGACTCCGCAGAACTCCGCGCAGAAGCCGGCGGAGAAGAAGGCGGACTCGGCTGCGGCCTCCGGTTCCTCGGGTGGAACCGCGCAGGACAAGACCAAGCCCGTGTCGGCGGAGAAGGCGGCCGAGGCCGCGGCACCCGCCGAGGAGAAGCCGGCCGCACCCGCTCCGGCGTCCACGCCGGCCCCGGCTCCTGCTCCGGCCGCCGAGGAGAAGACGGTCTCGCTCGGCGGCGCCACCCCGGCACCCGCCGACGAGCCGGTCGTCGTCTCGACACCGCCGCCCTGGCAGCGGGTGACGAACGACACGGAGGCCGCCCAGAGCGACTCGGCGGAGACGTACGTGGCTCCCGGCGCACCGCCCGTGCCGTCCGGCCACGAACCGGCTCCGGCCTTCCCGCAGACCGACCCGGACACCGTCAAGGTGCAGAAGCCCGTGGTCACGGGCTCGGCCGTGCCGGTCGGCCTGGGCAGCAGCCGCACGTCGGTGAACATGGGCAGCGGCGGGGCCCGCCCCGCCGCGTCCTCCCCGTCGGCCCGCCGCCCCGGCCGTGGCCCGCGCCGCGCCTCGCTCCAGGTGAAGCGCGTCGACCCGTGGTCGGTCCTCAAGCTCGCCCTGGTGCTGGGCGTCGCGCTGTTCTTCGTCTGGCTCGTGGCGGTCGGCGTGCTCTACGGCGTCCTGCACGGCATGGGCGTCTGGGACAAGATCAACAGCACCGCGAACGACCTGCTCCAGGCCAACGAGCCGGGCGAACCGTTGATCAGCGCCGGTCGCGTCTTCGGCGTCTCGGCGATCATCGGCGCGGTCAACATCGTGCTGTTCACGGCCCTCGCAACCGTTGGCGCGTTCGTCTACAACGTGTCCGCGGATCTGGCCGGTGGTTTGGAGTTGACGCTCTCCGAGCGTGAGTGACCCCCGATTTGGGAGCAACGAGGACGATCCTGTAAGGTCTTCCTCGTTGCCCCAAGGGGTGATGATCGAGGGCCTATAGCTCAGGCGGTTAGAGCGCTTCACTGATAATGAAGAGGTCGGAGGTTCAAGTCCTCCTAGGCCCACTCGATTCGGGGGCTTACCGTGTCGGCGGAATGCGCCGACCCTTTCCCGAATCATCGTTCTTTATCTGGGGGCCAAGCCCCCAGACCCCCGGCCGGGGGCAAGCCCCCGGAGCCCCCATCACCGTTGATCAGTCGGCAGTCGCCGTTCTGCTGTAACGTGGTGGGGTCGTTGGGTTTACGGTCTTGGGAGGGATTCGAAGTGGCTAAGAAGATCATCGCACTCGTTGCGGTCGCCGGTGCGGTTCTGTTCTTCGTCAAGCGCAGCCGTTCGGCCAAGGCCGACGCGGACCTGTGGCGCGAGGCCACCGCTCCCACCGACTGATCTTCGCTCTGACGGGCGGTTCGCCGCCCCCAGGCTTGGGGACGTAGCTCAATTGGCAGAGCACCGCCTTTGCAAGGCGGGGGTTAGGGGTTCGATTCCCCTCGTCTCCATCCGCTTTCACTGAAGCCCTGTTCGCGCCGTTGCGAACAGGGCTTCAGTGCATTCCGCACATCACGTCACGCCGAGGCGAGTGACTTCTTCGGCGCCTTGCGAAGGGCGTCGATGCTCCACGCGCCGGCACCCGTGAACGCCAGCAGCAGGAACGCCCACGAGTAGATCGCGGCGAGCTCGCCGCCGTTCTCGATCGGCAGCAGACCCTTCGGCTGGTGCACCACGAAGTAGGCGTAGGCCATGGCGCCGGAGGCGAGCAACGCCGCCCAGCGCGTCCACAGTCCGATGATGATGAGACCGCCGCAGATCAGTTCGATGAGGGCCATCGGGCCGGACGGCCACGAGAGCAGATCGACTCCCTTGGACAGCTTCTGCACGCCGTGGAACACGAAGAGCAAACCGATGACGACGCGGAAGAGAGCCAAAGCGTGCTCTCGTCGTTGCTCCAGGAACTCCATGATCGGGTCCTTCCAGGGCGGGAGACAGGGGGCAGGGCACAAAAGGTATGGACCAATCTAGAGTGTCCCGCTAGAGGCGCTTTTGGTATCTGGTTGACTGTTGCCCCTATGAAACGAGCACTGCTGCTGCCCCTGCTCGGCGTCCTCGCCGCATGCGGCACCCCCGTCGCCCAGGACGTGCCGGTTCCCACGACCCAGCCCCAGCAGGTCACGACCATTACCAGCGCGGCTCCGACAGTGCCGCCCGCGCCCAAGCCCGCGAACGACGGCACGTGCCCGTACCTCACAACCGGTTTCGTCGCGGAAGCCAACGGACAGCGCGTTCCCAAAGTGAAACTGTCAACGGACGAACCTCACCCGGCGTGCTTCTTCTACGCGAACGCGACCGAGGTCCAGTTGACCGTGCGGGTCTACGTGGGGGATGAGGGCATCGCCAAGCGCATCGTGAACGAGGCGGCACCGGACGGTTCACAGCCCGCGAACTCGCCCACCGGCTGGACCGGAGGGTACGTCAGCAACGAAGGCGGCGTCGTCTACGCCGTGGCGAAGAGCAACGCCGCAGTGGTCGTCACCAGCAACCAGAAGCAGTCGATCAAGGCCCGTCGCATCGCCGAAGAGGCGATCAAGGGCCTGAAGATCTAGTGGCGTGACCCGGCCCGTTGGCGGGCCACACCACTAGAAGCACGACACCGCCCCCGCGCAGCGGTGCGCGGGGGCGGTGGAAGAGACACGGCGAACGTCAGCGTCCGCCGCTCTTGCTTACTTGATCGGCTCCTTCTGGGAGGGCACCTGCCCGTTGAGGACGGGCTCCGCGTGCGGAACCTGCTCCTCGTCCTGCAGGTGGACCTCCTGCGGCTGACGCGTCATCGCGACGTAGCCGGCTGCCGCGGCTGCGATCAGGAGACCGAGCACCCACGGCCAGCGGCGGCGCTTCGGTGCGTCCGCACCGAGCTGGGCCGCGGCCTTGCGGATCTCCTTGGCGCGCACCTTCGCGTCCTTGCGCGCGCTCTTCGCCGCCTTCTTCACTTCCTTGCGCACGACCTCGGCCTTGCCCATGAGGTCGGCGCGAGTCTTCGCGCTCTTCTTGGCGAGGCGCTTGCGAGAGCGACGAGTCTGCTTCTCCCAGTCCTCGGCCTTGCCCATGAGCGTGTCAGCCCGCTCGACGAGTACGCCGCGAACCTGATCCGCCGTGATGCCACGCTCGGCGAGCTTGACCTCTGCGGCGTGACCAGCGCGAACGACACCCTGACGCGCGGCCTTCAGACCGGTGCCGACAGCCTTGCCAACGTTCTCGCCGGCACGGGTCATGACGTCCACCTCGTCCATCCTCTGCTCCACACGTTGTCGTCCGGTGATGTCATAGAGGTACCCATCGTGCCCCTTTCTGAACATCGCCGCCCGTGGATGGCACGATGGGGTGGTGGCTGACAGCAATGAATCCTTCGTCGGGACCAAGGTGACGGCGACCCTGCACACCACGCAGGGCGACATCCGCATCAACCTGTTCCCCGACCACGCCCCCAAGACGGTGGCGAACTTCGTCGGGCTCGCCGAGGGCACGAAGTCCTACACCGAAGCGAACGCGAGTGGCACCAAGACGGGTCCGTTCTACGACGGCACCCTGTTCCACCGCGTGATCGCCGGCTTCATGCTCCAGACCGGTGACCCGACCGGCACCGGTCGCGGTGGCCCCGGCTACCGCTTCGCGGACGAGTTCAACTCCGAACTGCAGTTCAACAAGCCCTACCTGCTCGCGATGGCGAACGCCGGGCCCAACACCAACGGCTCGCAGTTCTTCATCACCGTGGCGCCGACGACGTGGCTGAACTTCAAGCACACGATCTTCGGTGAGGTCGCCGACCAGGATTCGCGCAACGTCGTCGACGCGATCGGCGGCACCACGACCGGTGCGGGCGACCGTCCGGTCAACGACATCAAGATCGAGCGGATCACGATCGAACGCGCGTGAGCAACGCCCCCGTGCCACCGGACGGGCCGATCGGAGCGCAGCCGGACATCCCGGTCTGCGTACGTCATTCCGATCGGCCTACCCGGCTGCGCTGCAGCAGGTGCGACCGTCCGGCGTGCCCGGACTGTCTGCGCGACGCCTCGGTCGGCATGCACTGCGTCGACTGCGTGAACGAGGGTGCCCGCACGGTTCGCCAAGCCCGCACGTCCGCGGGCGCGGTGGCCTCGAACGGCCGTCCGATCATCACGCAGGTGATGATCGCGCTCAACGTGCTCGCGTACGTGGTCACGGTCGTCCAGTCCGGCAGCCCGATGAACAACCAGCGGGCCGGCCTGTTCACCGCGACCTCGATGATCCCGGAGCTCACCGCCAACGGTGAGTGGTGGCGGATCCTCACGTCGGGCTTCATGCACTTCGGCCTGCTCCACCTCGCGCTCAACATGGCAGCGCTCTTCGTGGTGGGCCCCGTGGTCGAGCAGGAACTGGGCAAGCTGCGGTACAGCGCCGTCTACTTCCTGTCGCTGCTCGGCGGCAGTGCGGCGGCCTTCTTCTTCGGCACCGTCTGCCAGCAGCTCGCCGGTGCGTCCGGTGCGGTGTTCGGCCTGATGGGCGCGTTGCTGATCGTGTTCAAGCGCCAGAAGCGCGACATCTCGACGATCCTCGTGGTGGTCGGCATCAACCTGGTGTCGAACCTCTTCACCAACGCCTCGCTGCTCGGGCACCTCGGCGGGTTCGTGATCGGCGGCCTGCTGACACTCGCCATGGTCAAGGCGCCCGCGAAGAACCGCAACGCCTACCAGATCGGCGCTGTTGCGGCGGCCGCGTTGTTGCTCGGGGTCATGTTCGTGTTGCGTGCCTTCGAACTCGACACGGCGGCCGAAGTGATCCTCGAGTACGCCAGGACGTGCCGCTAGAACTGATTCACGGCCGCAGTGCGTGCAGCACTCCGGCGACTTCTTCGGGATCGGCGCCGAGGTCCAGCCTCGTGAGCACCACGAGGCGGTCGTCGGCGTCGAGTTCCAATGTCTGCTGTTCCCTGCCGAACCGGCGGGTGGTCTGCAGCTTGACCTTCACCTCGTGCCACGGCAGCAGCGTCGTGCCCGTGAACCCGCGCACGGACAGGCCGTCGACGTCCGCGGTGAGCCTCGGGCGTGCGATCGTGGCGAACGCCGCGAGGCCGGTGACCAGCAGCGTTGCCAGTCCGATGAGGAGACGGCCCGCGTTGTCGTCGGCGATGTACGCCGCGACGGCGAGAGCGAGGGCGGCCACCCACGCGGTGGCGATCAGCGGGACGGGCGTCGACCAGGTTCGAGTCACACTGTCGAGTGTCCCGCATGAAATGTGGACAACTGAACGGCTCCGCATGAGGGAAAACCGTCGCTTGTGCATTTTGGTGCAAAGTTGTCCACAGGACTTGTCCCCAATGGGGATGACTTACAGCCGTGTGCTTCGGTGACGCAGAGATGAACCAGGTGAACCTGGCACGAACAAAGGTCGGCCCGGACGTGTGACGTCCGGGCCGACCTGTACGAACAGTGACCTGCCGAGCGCTCAGCGCCAGCGCATCGTCATCAGCAGGCCGATGATCATCAGCGCGAAGCCGATGGCGAAGTTCCACGCGCCCAGCTCGAGCATGAACGGGATCTTCTCGGCCGCGAGGTAGTTGACGACCAGCCACGCGAGGCCCAGCAGCATGAAGCCGAGCATGACAACGACGTAGACCGGGTGAGACGGCCCCGCTGCCTTGACCTTGACCGGCGTGCGGCGGTCAGTGGGTGCGGTGTAGACCGCCTTCTTCCGGACCTTCGACTTGGGCATGCTGTCCTCGCCTGACGTGGATATCCGTGAGTGACGCGAGTTTACGTGCACTACTCAGTAGACACGTTAACGTAGCGGCGGTGGTCAGCGAACCATCCTTGTAGACGCAGTTGTTTTCAGTTCACAGTCCGCGCGGAGGTTCTCAGGTGAACTCGGGACCCCAGCAGCCGCCTCCACGGCGTCCTGTACCTCGTCGTGATGACCTGCAGCACGTGCGGGCCACGCCGACCCCCCACACCGTGCCACCGCCCGAGGCGACCCAGTTCACCAGTGCTTTCTCCGGAAGCCTGCCTCCGAACGCCCAGCAGCGCCCGCCGTTCCCCGGCCCGCCGCCCGGTACGCCCGCGCGCGGCATGCCCCAGCCGGGCCGCCCGGTGCCTCCTCCCGGAATGCCGCCTCCCGGAACGCCGCCGGGCGGAATGCCCCGCAGGCCGATGCCGATGCCGCCCCCACGTCCCCGCCCGGTCGATCCGCCCACCGAGGTGATCCCGCGCGTCGAGGACGACTACGACGACGAGTACTACGACGATGACGAGTACTACGACGACGAGCCTCCGGCGAAGGACACCCCGCCGCCGGACAGCTTCGGTCGCAAGGCCGTGCGAGGCGTCGGCGAAGCCCTCATCACGATGGGCCTCGTCGTACTCCTGTTCGTCGTCTACGAGGTCTACGTGACCGACCTGCTCTCCGCGGAGAAGCAGCAGGACGCGACCGCCGCGCTCGACTCCGAATGGAGCTCGAACGTCGTCACGCCGCCCCCGGCCGACCCGAACCGCAAGTCGCAGCTGAACCTCATCGAGGGCAAGGCCTTCGCGAAGATGTACATCCCGGTGTTCGGCAACGACTGGAAGTTCTCCGTCGTCGAGGGCACCACGGACAAGCACCTCGAAATCGGTCCCGGCCACTACAAGGACACCGCCCATCCGGGCGAGGCGGGCAACTTCTCCATCGCGGGCCACCGCGTGGGCAAGGGCGCGCCGTTCAACGACCTCGACCTGCTCCAGTCCTGCAACTCGATCGTCGTGCAGACCCAGACCCAGTGGTTCGTCTACCGGGTGCTGCCGATGAGGAGCGAGGTGGCCGGCTGGGCCTCGAACCCGAAGTCGAAGGAACCCGCCTGCGCCGGCGTCGCCCCGCTGTCGACGACCCTCGGCGAGGCCTACGCGAAGACCGTCGGCCAGGAGATCGTCGCGCCGTCCCAGGGCGAGGTCATCGCCCCCATCCCGTACCAGGTGGGCGCGACCGTGCCCGCCGACAAGCAGGCCCGGCTGCTCACGCTGACGACCTGCCACCCGCGCTTCTCCGACAAGCAGCGCCTGATCGTGCACGCCATCGAGACCAAGAGCTACCCGGTGGCCGACGGCTTCGTGCCGCCCGAGATGACGGAGGGCTGATGTACGGCTGGATCTGGCGGCACCTGCCGGGCCCGCTGTTCCTGCGGGTCATCGAGGCTGTCGTGCTGGTCGTCGGCATCGTCGCGCTGCTGATGTTCGTGGTGTTCCCGTGGGCGGAGCCGAAGCTGCCGTTCAACAACGTCACCACCCAGTGAGCCGCTCCTCGGCGAGCCGCAGGTACTCGCGGACGTAGCCGAGGAACGGCTCGGGGTTGGTGTTGTACTGCGCCAACGCCCAGTAGACGCCGTCCTCCTCGTCGTTCACCCTCGCGGTGATGCGCCAGGTCGCGTCGTCCCACTCGGCGCGAGGCGCCCCGGCAACGACCCTGAGCGCGGCTTCGCGGCCGAGGTACCAGTCGGCTTCCTCCTCGGACATCAGCGTGACGCCGAGTTCGACGAGCACCTGCTCGACCAGCGCGTCGGCCTCCCGCTTCGACAGCCGGGTCGGCGACTCGCCCGCGAGCTCGCACAGTGCGGGGGAGTCGAGGCCGGCGACCAGCAGGTCGCACGCAAGCCACACCACCCGTTCAGGGACGACCGTGTTGTCGGCGAGGTCGGCGTTGAGACGGAACAAGCGTTTGCGGAGCTCGGCGTTCACGGATCAAGTGTCCGCACAGGCGCCGACGGAATAAGTGAAACCGCCATCGCGACCAAGCGCGATGGCGGCTTCATCGGGGAACGGCGTCCGGCCGTTCAAGCTCAGCCGTTCGAGATCGTGGTCATCTCCTCGCGCGACACGACCTTCACGCGGTCACGGCCGTGCGCCGCGCCCAGCGCGATCTCGTGCGCGTCGAGCCGGCCCCAGCCCTCGTTGGTGACGAACGGCACGCCGCGCTGCTCCAGGAACTCGACCACTGCCGCCGGCGACGGCGAGGTGGCGCGGGGGAGTTCGGCGGCGTCTTCCAGGAGGCTCGTGATGGTCTCCAGGGCGTCGCCCTTGGTGTGGCCGATGAGGCCGATCGGGCCGCGCTTGATCCAGCCGGTCGTGTAGACGCCGGGCATGGGCACCTCGTCGAGGTCCAGCACGCGGCCGGCCTGGTGGGGGATCGTGCCCGAGACGTGGTCGAACGGGATGTCGGGCAGGTGCGTCGAGAGGTAGCCGACGGCGCGGTAGACGGCCTGGACGTCCCAGTCGGTGAAGACGCCGGTGCCGCGGACGTTGCCGTCGCCGGTCAGCTCCTGGGTCTCGGTGCGCAGGCCGGTGACCTTGTCGGAGCCGAGCACCTCGACCGGTGCCTCCAGGAAGTGCAGGTGCAAGCGGCGCTGGCGGGTGCCGACGTCGCGGATCGCCCATTCCTGGAGGGTCTTCACGATCATCTCGACCTGCTTGTTGGTCCTGATCGCGTGCATCGAGGCCTCGTCGAACTCGATGCCCTCGGCGTGGACGATCACCTCGACGTTCGGCGAGTGGTCGAGTTCGCGCAGTTCCAGCGGCGTGAACTTGGCCTGGGCCGGGCCGCGGCGGCCGAAGACGTGCACGTCCGTGACGGGGGAGGACGACAGGCCCTCGTAGACGTTCTCGGGGATCTCGGTCACCAGCAGTTCGTCCGCGGTCTTCGCCAGGATGCGGGCCACGTCCAGGGCGACGTTGCCGACGCCCAGCACCGCGACGGACCGGGCCTCGAGCGGCCAGGTGCGCGGGACGTCGGGGTGGCCGTCGTACCAGGACACGAAGTCCGCGGCGCCGTAGCTGCCCTGCAGGTCGATGCCGGGGATGTCGAGGGCGCGGTCGGCCGAGGCGCCGGTGGAGAAGATGACGGCGTCGTAGAACTGGCGCAGATCGTCGAGCTTGATGTCGACGCCGTACTCGACGTTGCCGAAGAAGCGGACCGACGGGCGGTCGAGCACCTTCTGCAGGGCGGTGACGATGCCCTTGATGCGCGGGTGGTCCGGTGCGACGCCGTAGCGGACCAGGCCGTAGGGCGCCGGCAGCTTTTCGAAGAGGTCGATCTGCGCGTCGACGTCGGACTTGGTCAGGATGTCGGCGGCGTAGACGCCCGCCGGTCCGGCGCCGACGACCGCGACGCGCAAGGTGCGACTCATGACACCTATTTTAGGGTAGCCTTACCTCAACGGAGACGAGAGCTAACTCACTCGACTCGACCGACTAGGCTCTGTCCATGCGCGTGCTCGTGGTCGACAACTACGACAGCTTCGTCTACAACCTGGTCCAGTACCTGGCTCAGCTGGGTGCGGAGTGCGTCGTGCGGCGCAACGACGAGGTGGACCTCGACGAGATCGGCAAGGTCGACGGTGTCCTCGTCAGCCCCGGCCCCGGTACACCGGAGCGGGCGGGCGCGAGCATCGACGTCATCAAGAAGTGTGCCGACACCGGCAAACCCGTCTTCGGCGTGTGCCTCGGCCACCAGGCCATCGGTGTGGTCTGGGGCGGCACGGTCGATCGAGCGCCCGAGTTGTTGCACGGCAAGACGAGCATCGTCTTCCACGAGGGCAAGGGTGTTCTCGCCGGCGTGCCGCAGCCGTTCATCGCGACGCGCTACCACTCGCTGACGGTGCTGCCGGAGACGATCCCCGCCGAGTTCGAGGTCACCGGCAAGACCGAGACCGGCATCGTGATGGGCATGCGCCACAAGGAACTCCCGGTCGAGGGTGTGCAGTTCCACCCCGAGTCGGTGCTGACCGACGGCGGCCACCGGATGCTCGCGAACTGGCTCAAGGTCTGCGGCTTCGAGGTTCCCGAGTCCACGGTCGCGACGCTCGAGACCGGCATGCGCACGCTCGCCGCGGCCGCGCGTCTGTAGCAGGCCACGAAAAAGGGGCGGCTTCCTCGCGGAAGCCGCCCCTTTTCACACGTTCGGAGAATCAACTTCCGCCGATTCCCAGCTGGCCGACTGTCACGGTCACCGCGGTGCCCTTGGTGATCAACGTGCCCTTGGGCGGCTGCTGCGTCAGCACCTGGTCGCGCTTCGACGGGTCGGTGACCGTCTCCTTCTGCACGTTGAAGGAAGCGTTCCAGCCCAGCGACTTCAGCTTCTGCTCGGCTTCCTTCTGGGTCATGCCCACCAGGTCCGGCATCTCGAACTGGTTGCCCTTCGACACCTTCAGCGTGACCGTCGCACCCTTTTCCGCCTTGCTGTTGGCGACCGGGTTCTGCGAGATGACGGTGCCCTCGGGCTTGGAGCTGTCGACCGGGTCGATGACGACCTTGAAGCCGGAACCCTCCAGCGTCTGGCGGGCGTCGGCCTGGTCGTCGTTCACGACGCCGGGCACGTTCACCTTGTCCGGCGCCCTGCCGAGCTGGATGTTGATCGTGCCGCCCTTTTTCAGCTTCAGGCCGACCTCGGGGTTCTGCTGCGCGACCTTGCCGGCCTTGGCCGGGTCGTCGACCTCGATGGACTCGCCCTGCTGCAGCTTGAAGCCGTTGGGATCCTTGTCCAGGATCGACTGGGCCTCCTGCGCGGTCTTGCCCTTCAGGTCGGGGACCGTGCCCTCACCGGGAGGCGCGCCGACGGAGATGGTGACCTGCCCGCCCTTGACCAGCTGGGTGCCCTCCGGCGGGTTGGTGCCGATCACCTTGTTGATCTGGTCGGCGTTGCACTTCGCGGCGGCGCCGTTCGGGCCGGGCTCGCAGGCGATGTCCTCCTGGACGGCCACGAGGCCGAGCTTCTGGACCCTCTCCTTGGCCTCCAACGGACTCAGGCCCACGATCGACGGGACCGATACCTTCTCCGTCGCCTCGCTGCCCTGGTCCATCGCGTTCTTGGTGATCCACGCGGCGAGACCGAGGACGGCCACGCACAGGATCACCACCAGCGTGACCATGATGGCCTTCTTGCGCTTCGCGCGACGCTCTTCTTCCTCGTCGGCGATAGGGTCGTAGTCGTCGTCCGGCTCCGACTTCAACGCCGCCGGGCGGTGCCTGCCGCCGGACACGACCTGCGTGCGCGCGGGACGCGCCGCCGCCTGCTCGTTCATCACGGCGGTGCGGTCCTCGGCCGTCATCACGGCCGGAGCGGACGGACGCTGACCCGACAGCACACGCACCAGGTCGCCGCGCATCTCGGCGGCCGACTGGTAGCGGTTCGCCGGGCCCTTCGACATCGCCTTCAGCACGATCGCGTCGAGCTGCGGCGACACCTTCGGGTTCAGCTGCGACGGGGCCTTCGGGTCTTCCCGCACGTGCTGGTACGCGACCGCGACGGGCGAGTCACCGGTGAACGGGGGCTCGCCCGTGAGCAGTTCGAACAGCACACAACCGGCGGCGTAGACGTCGGAACGGGCGTCGACGGACTCGCCGCGCGCCTGCTCCGGCGACAGGTACTGGGCCGTGCCGATGACGGCGGCGGTCTGGGTGACCGCGGCCTGGCCGTCGTGCAGCGCACGGGCGATGCCGAAGTCCATCACCTTCACGGCGCCGGACTTCGTGATCATCACGTTCGCCGGCTTCACGTCGCGGTGGACGATCCCGTGCCGGTGGCTGAAGTCGAGCGCGGCCGAGACGTCGGCCATGACCTCCATCGCGCGCTTGCCCGACAGCGGGCCCTGCGTCTTCACGATGTCGCGCAGCGTTCGTCCGTCGACGAACTCCATCACGATGTACGGCAACGGGCCGTACTCGGTCTGCGTCTCACCTGTGTCGTAGACGGCGACGATCGCCGGGTGGTTCAGGGCGGCGGAGTTCTGCGCCTCACGGCGGAATCGTTCCTGGAACTGGGAGTCACGGGCGAGGTCGGCCCGCAGCACCTTGATCGCCACGTCTCTGCCGAGGCGGACGTCCCGCCCCTTGTGGACCTCGGACATGCCGCCGTACCCGAGAGTCTCACCCAGTTCGTAGCGGTTTGAGAGCAGTCGCGGAGTGCTCATCGGTGCTTCGTCCCGCTCCTCGTCGACGGTGTTCCGAACTCGGTTCTGGTCTTGCTCATGGCGCGCACGTCACCTTCACCTGCGAGCCGACCGGCACCTCGCCTGTCGGCGCGATGGCGGTGACCCGGCACTTCTTCAAGTCGCCCGGCGCTGTGCCCTGCGCGCTCTGCACCTTGGGCTCCAGGCCGTGGTCGATCAGATCGATGCTGACCGCGTCGCCGGAACGACCGATGTAGTCGTCCTCGTTGATCCGCATCGGCTGACTGCCCGGTATGCGATCGGCGGAGTCGGGCTTCGCCTGACCGCTCGCCGGAGCGTTCGGGTTCGCCGTGCTGGACGTCGTCGTCGGCCGGCCACCTTGCCCGGTACCGCCATTGTCCTTGGCGGTCAACTTCCACAGGACTACCACACCGACCACCAGCAGCACGGCCACCAGGAAAGCGACCATAACCCAGACGGCGGTCCGGTTCCTCCCCGGCGGTGTCGGCATGGGGGTGAACGTTCCGGTCTGGTGCGACGGCTGCATCCCGGTCTGGTGCGCCGGTTGCATCGCCGGATGGGTACCGGGACGGCCCTGCGCTCCCAGGTGGTGCTGCATCTGCGGTGGAATCGGCAGTGGCTGCGACACCTGAGGCGGTGGCGCCTGCACGACCTGCTGCTGCGGAACCACCTGGGGCATAGTGAAACCGGACGGCGTCGGCAGCGGCTGGCCCACCCGCACCGCGCTCACGGCCGCGGCGAACTCCCCGCCGGTCCGGTAGCGCTGCCTCGGGTCCTTCACCAGCGTGGCCTCGATCAACGCCCGCGCACCCGGCGGGACGTCCGGCGGCAACGGCGGCGCGATGTCGCGGATGTGCATCATCGCGACCGTCACCGCGTTGTCCGAGAGGAACGGCCGATGGCCGGCCAGGCACTCGTAGCCACACACGGCCAACGAGTAGACGTCGCTCGCCGGTTCGGCTTCGCCACCAAGAGCCTGCTCGGGGGCGATGTAGTGCGCGGTGCCCATCACCATGCCGGACCGCGTCACGGGTGCCGCGTCCACGGCCTTCGCGATGCCGAAGTCGGTGATCTTCACCTTCCCCGACGGCGTGACCATGATGTTGCCGGGCTTCACGTCGCGGTGCACGAGCCCGCGTTCGTGGGCCGCCTGCAACGCGTTCCCGGTCTGCTCCAGCAGGTCGAGCGTCACGTCGGCGGTCAGCCTGCCCCGGGAGATGATCGTCGCGAGCGGTTCGCCCTCGACGAGCTCCATCACCAGGTACGCGGTGTCCTCCGGTCCGTCCGCGATCGACGCGGTCTCGCCGTAGTCGTGCACCGACGCGATGCCGGGGTGGTTGAGCGACGCGGTCATCCGCGCCTCGACGCGGAACCGGTGCAGGAACTCGGGATCCCCGGAGAGCTCCGCCTTGAGCACCTTCACGGCGACGCGGCGGTCGAGCCTGTCGTCCGCCGCCTCCCAGACCTCTCCCATGCCACCGACCGCTATCCGCCTGGTGAGGCGGTAGCGGTCGGCGAGGAGCTGGCCCGTGGTCAGCATCAGCGGCCTGCCAGGTACGCGTTCATCACGGCGCGTCCGATCGGCGCGGCGACCTTGCCACCGGTGGCGCCCAGACCGCGGTCGCCACCGTCCTCCACGATGACCGCGATCGCGATCTCCGGCTTCTGCGCCGGCGCGAACGCGATGTACCAGGCGTGCGGGTTGTTCTTCGTGACGTCGGAACCGTGCTCGGCGGTACCGGTCTTGGACGCCACCTGCACGTTCTGCAGGCGGCCCTCGCCACCGGTGTTGATCTCCGACTGGATCATCATGTCGCGCAGGGCGTTGGCGTTGGCCGTGCTCATCGCGGTCTCGACCTGGTCCGGCTCGGTGTCGTCGATCGACTTCAGGTCCGGGCCGAGGATCTTCGACACCAGGTACGGCTGCATGCGCTTGCCGTTGTTCGCGATCGTCGCCGCGATCACCGCGTTCTCCAGCGGGGTGATCTGCACGTCGCGCTGGCCGATGCCGGTCTGGTAGAGCGCCGCGTCGTCCGGGATCGGGCCGAGCGTCGAGGTCTCGACGACCAGCGGCACGGTGAGGTCCGGGTCGTTGAAGCCGAACTTCTCGGCCTGGCGGCGCAGCTTGTTCGCGCCGAGCTGGCCCGCCATCTCACCGAACGCCGTGTTGCACGACTTGGCGAGCGCGGTCTCCATCGACACCGTCTCGCCGGGGCCGCACGGGGTGCCGTTGAAGTTCGGCAGCGGGGTCTGGCTGCCGGGCAGCGTGATCGAACCCTTGGCGGTGTACTGCGTGTCCTTGTTCTTGCCGTCGGCCAGTGCCGCGGCGGCGACGACGACCTTCAACGTCGAGCCGGCCGGGTAGAGGGCCTGCGTCGCGCGGTTGACCAGCGGGTCGCCGGCGTCCTTGGCGGTGAGCTGCTTCCACGCCGCGGCCTGCTCGTTCACGTCGTGGCTCGCGAGCAGGTTCGGGTCGTAGGACGGCGTGCTGGCCATCGCGAGGATCTCGCCGGTGTCCGGCTTGATCGCGACGACCGAGCCGGTGAAGCCCTTGGCCGTCAGCTGGTCGTACGCGGTCTGCTGCACCTTGGAGTTCAGGGTGAGCTGCACGTTGCCGCCGACCGGGTCACGACCGGTGATCAACGCGGAGACGCGGCGCGTGAACAGCCTGTCGTCCGAGCCGTTGAGGAGGTCGTTCTCGGCGCGCTCCATGCCGGAGGTGCCGTACGTGACCGACAGGTAGCCGGTGACGGGGGCGTAGGCAGGGCCGCTGTTGTAGGTGCGCAGGTACCGGAGACGGTCGCTCGTCTCCTTGACGTCCGCGATCACCGTGCCGTCGGCGACGGTGATCAGACCGCGCTTGCGGGCGTACTCGTCGAGCAGCACCCGGCGGTTGTAGGCGTTCTTGCGCCACTCGTCGGCGTTGATCACCTGCACCCACGTGGCGTTGCCCAGCAGGAGCACGATCATCACCATCATGGCCATGCCGACGCGGCGGAGCGGTGTGTTCATTTGGGACGCTCCACCATCACAGTGTGCTGGTCCGCGATAGCCGGTTGTTGCGGTTTCGGCTTCGCGACCCGTTGCGGGGCCCGTGCCGCCGCAGAAATTCGCAGTAGCAACGCGACCAGGATGTAGTTCGCGAGAAGTGACGAACCGCCGTAGGACAGGAACGGCGCGGTGATACCCGTCATCGGGATCAGCTTGGTGACACCGCCGACGACGATGAACACCTGGAAGCAGACCGCGAACGCGAGACCGCCGCCCAGGAGCTTGCCGAAGCTGTCGCGCACCGAGATGGCGCCACGCAGGCCGCGCAACGCGAAGACCATGTAGACCAGCAGCAGTGCCGCGAAGCCGACGAACCCGAGCTCCTCGCCGATCACGGCGGTGATGAAGTCGGTGTTCGCCTCGGGGATCATCTCCGGACGGCCCGCGCCGAGCCCGGCACCGCCGATGCCGCCGGTCGCGAGACCGAACAGCGACTGCGAGATCTGGTACCCGCCGCCGATCATGTCGTAGCGGGCGATCGGGTCCTGCCAGTTCGCGACGCGCTGCTGCACGTGGTTGAAGAGCTTCCACGCGATGACGGCGCCGCCGGCGAACAGGCCGAGACCGAGCACGACCCACGCCGCTCGTTCCGTGGCGATGTAGAGCAGCACGAGCACGATGCCGAAGAACAGCAGCGAGGAACCGAGGTCCTTCTGCAGCACCATGACCGCGACCGTGACGCCCCAGGCCGCGAACAGCGGGCCCAGGTCACGGGCGCGGGGCAGGTCCATGCCGAGGAACCGGCGGCCCGCCACCGTGAACAGGTCCCGCTTCGACACGAGGAACGCGGCGAAGAAGACCATCAGGAGGATCTTGGCGAACTCACCCGGCTGGAGCGACAGCGGTCCGACGCGCAGCCAGATCTTCGCGCCGTTGATCGTCGGCGCGATGAAGCCGGGCAGCACACCGGGAAGCAGCAGCGCGACCAGTCCGACGAGGCCGAACGTGTAGCCGAAGCGCGCGAGCATCCGGTGGTCCGGGAGGAACTTCAACGTGGCCGCGAACAGCAGCAACCCGATGCCGGTCCAGATGACCTGCTTGAACGCCACCGGGTCCCACGTGGAACCGTCCGGGAAGACGGTGCCCTCCAGGGCGAGGTCGATCCGGTGGATGACCACCAGTCCGAGCCCGTTGAGCAGCGCGACGCACGGCAGGATCGCCGGGTCGGCGTAGGGCGCCCACCTGCGCACGGCGAGGTGGGCACAGGCGAAGAGTCCGAGGTACGCGAGACCGAGGTAGAGGATCCTCAGGCTCAGCGAGCGTTCCTGGTTCAGTTCGACCAGGATCAGAGCCAGCGTCACGAGACCGGCGGCGAACGACAGCATCACCAGTTCGGTGCCGCGTCGCGTCGGCGCCTTCAGCCCCGGCGACGTGTTGGTCGCCACCGACGCGCCTGGTGAACCTTCCCCGGCGGGGACGGGCGAGCCCATCAACTACGGACCCTCCCGGCATTCCACACCCGGCTTTTGCTGGGAGGGGGCGAGCGAAGGCTCGGTCGAACCGGTCTCCGGGTTCGGAGAACCGTTGGCGGGCGGCGTGCTCGACGTGCTGGACGACGGAGTGCTCGGCGTCGTCGAGGGCGTCGTGCTGGACGACGTCGACGACGTGTCCTTGCACAGCGGCAGCATGTGCTCGGTGCGCAGCAACCGGACCGCGGCGCGGGCGCCGTCGAGTCCGTTGTCGCTGCGGATGCCCGCGGTGATGGTCTTCCGGCCGGCTTCCTGCAGGTCGTTCAACGTGATCGGGGTGCAGCCCGTGGAGCCGGGCGGGCACGAGTCCTCGACCTTGGACGACAGCTTGAAGCCGAGCACCGTGCCGTTCAGGCCGCGGAAGATCGCGACCTGGCCATTCTCGGTGGCACCGACGTAGAACTGGGTGTTGAGCCACAGCTTGCCGCCGACCGCCACGACACCGGTCAGCAGGAGCAGCACGAAGATGATCGCGAACGCCTTGATGGCGTTGCGCTTCTTGCGCTTGGGGTCCTGCGGAGGTGGTGGCGGTGCGTCCATCCGCTGCGGCATCGGCGGGCGCTGCTGCGTGAGCGCGCTCGCCCGTGAGGCCGCGGAGTCCGGCGGGACGTTGTGGTCCTCGCTGCCGTCGCCGGCCGCGCCACCGAGGATCGGGTAGTCGTCGCCGAAGTCGACGTCCTCGACGTCCGCCACGATCACCGTGACGTTGTCGGGGCCGCCGCCCTTGAGCGCGAGCTCGATCATCCGGTCCGCGCAGGCCTGCGGGTCGGGGATGCGGATCGCCTCGTCGAGCGTCTCCATGCTCACGACGCCGGACAGGCCGTCCGAGCAGAGCAGGAACCGGTCGCCGACGCGCGCTTCGCGGACCGTGAGGCTGGGCTCGAAGTCGTGCCCGGTGAGGGCGCGCAGCAGCAACGAGCGTTGCGGGTGCGTGGCGGCCTCGTCCGGGGTGATCCGGCCCTCGTCGATCAACGACTGGACGAACGTGTCGTCGTGCGTGATCTGCGCGAAGGAGCCCTCCCTCAGGAGGTACGCGCGCGAGTCGCCGATGTGCACGAGCCCGAGGCGGTTGCCCGCGAACAGGATGGCCGTGAGCGTGGTGCCCATGCCCTCCAGGTCCGGGTCGCTCGTCACGAGCTCGGAGATGGCGCCGTTGCCACTCGCGACCGCGTCGCGCAGCTTGCCGAGGAGGTCGTCGCCCGGCTCGTCGTCGTCGACGTGGGCCAGCGAGGCGATGACCACCTTGCTCGCGACTTCACCGGCGGCGTGGCCACCCATGCCGTCGGCTACTGCGAGCAGGCGGGGGCCCGCGTACACGGAGTCCTGGTTGTTGGCACGAACCAGGCCCCTGTCGCTTCGGGCCGCGTATCGAAGAACCAAGGTCATGAGCGCAGCTCGATCACCGTTTTGCCAATGCGGATCGGGGTGCCGAGAGGTACGCGCAGGGGTGCGGTGACCTTGGCTCGGTCTAGGTAGGTGCCGTTCGTGGAGCCGAGGTCCTCCACGTACCAGTCGGTACCGCGCATGGACAGCCGCGCGTGCCTGGTCGACGCGAAGTCGTCGTCCAGGACGAGGGTGGAGTCGTCAGCGCGGCCGATCAGGATCGGCCTGCCGTCGAGCGAGATGCGGGTGCCCGTGAGCGCCCCGTGGGTGACCACGAGTTGCCGAGGCGCCTTGCTTCCCCTCGCCGACTTCTCGGACCTCCGGAATCCGGGCAGACCTGATGCCCGGAGCCCTGAGGCTGCGTAAAGATCAGAGCGGACCACACGTAGGGCGGCCAGCACAAAGAGCCAGAGGAGCACGAGAAAGCCCGCTCTGGTCAGCTGCATCACCAGCTCTTGCACCGGTTGTAACCGCTCCTGCCTTGAGTTGCATACCCGACGCTCGACCGACCTCAGCCCGCGGTGCGGAAGACCAGTGACGAGTGGCCGATGCGGACGACGTCGCCCTCCGCGAGCTGCCAAGTCTGCACTGGCGTGCCGTTCACCGTGGTGCCGTTCGTCGAACCGAGATCAGCGAGCATCGCATTCTGCCCGTCCCAGGAGATTTCCAGGTGGCGCCTGGAGACTCCGGTGTCCGGGAGGCGGAAGTCGGCTTCCTGCCCACGACCTACGACGTTTCCACCCTGCTTCAGGTTGTACGTCCGGTTGGATCCGTCGTCGAGGTGCAGCGTCGCGTTGAGCTGACGGTTCGCGCCCTGGGTGGCCGGCGGGGCGTATCCGCCCTGGTTGTAGCCCTGGTCGTAGCCGCCAGGCTGGCCGTAGCCCTGCTGCTGGCCGTAACCCTGGTCATAGCCGCCTGCCGGCTGCTGGCCGTAGCCCTGGTCGTAACCGCCGGCCGGCTGCGCGCCGCCGTAACCCTGGTCGTAGCCGGCGGGCTGGCCGTAGCCCTGCTGCTGGCCATAACCCTGGTCCTGGCCGTAGCCCTGCTGCTGGCCGCCGCCGTAGCCCTGATCGTAGCCCTGCGGCTGGCCGTAACCCTGGTCGTAGCCGCCGGCCGGCTGGGCGCCGCCGTAGCCCTGGTCGTAGCCCGGCTGCTGGCCGTAGCCCTGCTGGCCGTAGGCCGGGTCCTGTCCTTGCTGGCCATAGCCCTGCTGCTGGCCATAACCCTGCTGGTCATAGCCCTGCTGCTGGTCGTAGCCCTGCTGGCCGTAGCCGCCCTGACCATAAGGGTCCTGGCCGGGCTGGCCCTGTCCTTGTCCGTAGCCGGGTGGCTGGCTCATGGATCGGTCTCCTGCGGTGCGAGGTGGTGCTGACCGTCGGCTGGCCGCTTTCACGTCGGGGTCGACGGACGAGCTGGTTCGGAACTGTCCGGTGTGCAGCGCCTCGGAGCGCTCCAGGGAGACTACGACGTCACCATAGGTATCCCATCCGGACTCGGCCAGGTGCTCTCGCAGGCCCTCTGCGAGAAGCTGTGTGATGCGTAGTTCATCCTGCTCGTCGCCCGCAAGACGTTCGTGGTCCTGAGGCCCGAGCAGCACCTTGTAGTGGTTGGGGGCTAGCAGTCTGCCACCCGCGAGCTCGCGGATGTTGCTGTCACCCTCCCGATGCAGTGCCTGTGCCACCTCTTGGGGCACGACGCTGCCGCCGAACACGCGCGCGAAGGTGTTGCCGACGAGACCTTCGAGCTTGCGCTCGAAGCGTTGCAGGCCCATGTCGACTCCTTCCGTTCGGTCCGCTCGGCCCGGGCTCCTGTACCGATCGTATCCGGGTGCGACCAGCCCTACAGGGGGCGATTAGGAACCTGGTTTGGACGCGTGCTAGTGTTTCCAACGTCTCCAGGGGCAAGTGGCGGAATGGCAGACGCGCACGGTTCAGGTCCGTGTGTCCGAAAGGACGTGGGGGTTCAACTCCCCCCTTGCCCATCGAATGACAGATGGAACCCCCCTCGCGGAATCGCGAGGGGGGTTCTTTCGTTGATCGGCAGTATCGGATTCCTTGATCCAACAGGTGATGTCTGTCACTCGTTCGGGGGGCGCCATGTGGGCGATAGCCGCTGCCGGCTTCGGCTCGGAACTCGAGCTCGTCGAGGTTCCCCGGCCCACGCCAGAGCCAGGTCAGCTTCTGGTTCGGCTGCTCGCGGCGAGTGTCAACCCGTTCGACCGCAAAGTGGTGAACGGGATGCTCCGCGATTCCGCTCCCCACCAGTTCCCGCTGGTTCCCGGAACTGATGGTGCGGGTGAGGTGGAAGGTTCCGGAGAGAGGATTTTCGGCACCTTCTTCCGCCGTCCCGTCGGCGGCGGAACATACGCCGAGTACGTCACAGTTCCGGCCACGAACGCGTTGGCGCCGTTGCCGGAAGACCTGGATCCCGCCATCGCCGCCGCATTGCCGACCGCGGGTATGACGGCTTTGCAGTTGGTCGAGTCGCTCGGCTCCGCACAATCCGTGCTGATCGTCGGTGCGGCGGGCGGCGTCGGGTCGTTCGCCACCCAGATCGCGCGTGCGGCCGGCAAGCGCGTCATCCCGATCGGCCGTGGCGATTCCCTGGTCGAGGCCGACGCGCTCATCGACCTCGTGAGCGCCGACCGTTCGTCGTTCGAGGCGAACGCGCGCTACGCGCCGCTGGCCTTCAACACCAACTACGTTTCCGCTGATCCCGCCCAGAACTTCGGTCTGAAGGGGTCACGGGAACTGTTGGTGCGACTGGCGTCCATGGTGCAGTCGGGTGATCTGGAAGTGCCGATCGGCCGACGCGTGCCGTTGCGCGCGGCGACCGACGTTTTCGCAGGTCACGGGCCCGGCAAGACCGTGATCATCATGTAGGTGGTCGTTCTGGCGCGGTGAACGGTCGGCGGGCGGCGACGGGCGCCGCTGACCGGCTTTTTGCCCTCACGCCTGGCGCACACACCCTGAGCAGCTCTTTTGGTGCGTCCATCCGGATTAACGTCACCCAGACGGCAGCACAGCAGGACCGAACTCCCCTCGCCACTCCTCGACCGGTCACCGACCGGTCGGCGCCGTCGATCGCAGGGGGTCCTGTGACCTGGGGGCGGGCCGCGCGCTTCCTGCTAATTCTTATCCAGAGCACGAGTCGAAACGCGGCGGATCTCCCGCCGCGGGTGACGAGGAGGCACTGGCGTGAGCAGCACCCCAGCAAGGATCGCGGCGCTCGACAGCTCGAACGGTCTGTCGACCACCCCGGTCCCGGTTCCGGAACTGCCCGCGTCCGTCGAGGAGTTGGCAGCCGCTGCGGCGATCCGCCTCGGCTGGCACGGCGTGGTTCTCCCCGAAATGGTCCTGATGGGCCGCAAGGTCGTCGTCGTGGCCGAACTCCTGGCCGACGCCCACGCCGAGCGCGTGTGCGTGGGTGCGGGCCCCGAGGCCGACAAGACCACCGTCTCCACGTGGGTGTGGCCGGAGATGGAAGGCCGCGTTCCCCCCGCCGCGGTGCGGATCGTCGGCGTCCTGGCCGTCGCGCGTCACTGGAGGACGGCTCTGGCCTCCTCCGTCCCCTTCGCCCGCTACGGCAACGCCGCGGTCGTCCTGCCCGAGTCGGTCGCCTTCTCGCACGACTACCTCGCGAACTGCCTGCCGCGCGTGCGCCGCTACGGCGTCTCGGTGCTGCTGGCCGCCGACGAGAAGGACCTCTCGGTCGACGTGACCGGCCGCCAGGAGACCGTCCCCTCCGAGGACACCGCCATCACCCGCTGGGTGAACGAACTGGTCTACGAGCAGGTGCTCGCCACCGCTTCCTGATCTACGGTCGGGCCATGCGAGTAGTCATAGCCGGCGGACACGGGCAGATCGCGCTGCTTCTCGAGCAGCTGCTGGCCACCCGAGGAGACGCCGCCACAGCACTGGTCCGCAACCCCGATCACTTCGCCGATGTGCAGGAAGCCGGAGCCGTTCCGGTGTTGTGCGACCTGGAGTCCGCTGATCTGGACTCGGTCGCCGCGTATTTGAACGGCGCTGACGCGGCCGTGTTCGCCGCTGGTGCCGGTGCCGGATCTGGTGCCGCCCGCAAGGACACCGTGGACTACGGGGCCGCTGCGCTCTTCGCCTCCGCCTGCGTCGAGGCCGGGGTGCGGCGGTTCCTGCAGGTGTCCACCGTCGGGATCGAGTCCGCTGACTCGCCGTCGGTGGATCCCGAGTTCGCGGTGTACCTGAAGGCCAAGAAGCTGGCCGAGGACGACCTGAAGCCGCGTGATCTCGACTGGACGATCCTGCGGCCAGGGCCTCTGGTGAACGACGCGCCGACCGGGCTGGTCACGCTGGCCGAGCCCCGGCTGCCGCGGGCGTCCGTCACCCGCGCGGACGTCGCCGCCGTGCTGGCCGAACTGCTCAACGCTCCCAACACGATCGGCAAGACGCTGGAGCTGGTGAACGGCGAGACGCCGGTCGCCGACGCCGTTCGCGTGATCCTCTAAGCACTGCCCCGGAAGTCCTGTCTCCCGTCGAACAGACCGTTCACCGCTCGGATTTTCCGCACGCGGGGGGGGGTGGGGGGGGGGGGTGGGCCCGGGAGGGCGCC